>JBFMBE010000103.1:0-12306 GCA_040755275.1 Thermodesulfobacteriota bacterium
ACGATCTCCGGCTGCTTCAAACAGTTTCCGCTGCTTCGCAAAACACCACCCGCCCTCCTGCTGGGGGCACGGCTTTGAAGGAAAATCGGTGGTCAGCGACTTTTTGCGGGGCCGTCATTCGTGATGGAGTCGCAAAAAGTCGCAGCGTCTTGTAATCGTCGCATGGCATATCGTGCAGGATCCATTGCCTATGGTCTGCCGTCTGGCAAATGGACCGAAAGGGTCAGTACATTCCGTGTACCCTTTCTTTCATAGCAAACACCGTCCATCAGTTTCCGGATCAGGTATACGCCGAGTCCTCCGATCTGCCGTTCTTCAAGGGGGGCATCGAGATCCGGCTCACCGGTGGTTTCGATATCGAAAGGTTTGCCTTCGTCTTCGATCTGAATGCACCAGAGCGCGTGTGCCTCATCGATGAAGGAAGAAATTCGAACCATGCCACCGGGTTTATCGTATGCATAACTGACAACGTTGACCAACGCCTCCTCGAGGGCGAGCTCGATTTCACGGATACGTTTCTGTTCAAACCCGAGGTGCGAGGCTTCCGAAGAAATGGCTTCCAACCATGCCGGCAGGTTGTCCATCACGGCCTGCATTTCCATATCGATGTTCATCGCTTCCTTCGGCATGGCTTGCTTTCATGAGATTGCGGACGGATGCGTATCGTTGAGGATATTTTTGCGTTTCTGCTTTAGTATGTTTTGAACGGATAATCAATAACCTTTGCAACGACATTGATGCGGCACATTCGGATACGACACGACGATCGACGACCGTTTAAGCGTTGAAATTGTCCAAATTTCCTGATAAAGGCAGGCACACGTTCCGACATGTTCACCGACTCGGCCGATCGGCCAGATCCGAAACCCTAACCCCATACCATTCAAATCCAAACAAAGGAGGATGCATGAGTTACCGCACGATTCCGAAGACCCCTTCCGCCTATGGCTATCCACTGCTGATCAAGAACATCATCGATGCCCCACTCATCTATGCACCGGATCAGGAGATCGTGTATCGGGACAAGATCCGTTACAATTATCGCACGCTTCGCAGCCGTATCGGGCAATTGGCCAATCTGCTCAAGTCTCAGGGTGTGGAACCGGGAACAACTGTTGCGGTCATGGATTGGGACAGCCATCGGTACCTCGAATGCTTCTTTGCCGTTCCGATGATGGGTGCCGTTCTTCATACCATCAACATCCGGCTGTCACCCGATCAGCTCATCTACACGATCAATCATGCCGAAGACGACATCATTCTGGTGAATTCCGATTTCCTGCCGATGCTCGAACCCATTCAGGACCAGATCAGCCGGGTCAAGAAATTCATCGTCCTGACCGATCTCGATCAGGCGCCGACAACGACACTGCAAATCGTCGGTGAATATGAGGCATTGTTGAAAACCCAGAGTGCCGACTTCGATTTCCCGGATTTCGACGAAAACACCATGGCAACGACTTTCTACACGACTGGAACGACCGGTCTGCCGAAGGGGGTGTACTTCAGTCACCGTCAGCTCGTCCTGCACACCTATGCGTTGATGTCCGCCCTATGCGCATATAAAACGGCTCTGACGCTCAACTCGGGCGATGTCTACATGCCGTTGACACCCATGTTTCATGTTCATGCCTGGGGTATTCCATTCCTGTGCACCCTGCTCGGTACCAAGCAGGTTTACCCTGGAAAATACGAGCCACCGGTTCTGTTGAAGCTCATCCTCACCGAAAAAGTCACGTTTTCCCATTGCGTCCCCACCATCATTCATATGCTCGTGTCGAGCCCGGCCGTCAAGAACGTCAATCTCTCCAACTGGAAAGTCATCATCGGTGGCTCAGCTCTGCCCAAGGGTTTGTGCAAGGCCGCCATGGAGCTGGGGATCAACATCACGTCGGCCTATGGCATGTCGGAAACCTGTCCGCTGTTGACTGCTGCCAATCTCAAACCCTGGATGCTCGACTGGGATATAGACAAACAGGTGGCGATCCGCTGCAAGACGGGCATGCCCGTCCCGCTGGTTCATCTGGAGATCGTGGATCCGGAAGGAAAGCCCGTCCCCCATGACGGAAAAGCCACAGGAGAAGTGGTCGTACGGGCACCCTGGTTGACCCAAGGATATCTGAAAGACCCCGAAAAAAGCGAAGCCCTTTGGGAAAACGGCTGGTTGCATACCGGTGACATCGGGTACATCGATTCGGAAGGGTATTTGCAGATCACCGACCGGGTCAAGGACGTCATCAAGACCGGAGGGGAATGGATATCCTCTCTGCAGCTCGAGGATATCATCAGCCAGCATCCGGCGGTCAGCGAGGCGGCGGTCATTGGAATTCCAGATGAAAAATGGGGTGAAAGGCCCATGGCCCTGATCGTGCTCCGAGAAGGCTTCAAGGGAAAGGTGACGGAGGAGGAGCTCAAACAGTTCTACATGAAGTCGGTGGAGGATGGGCTCATTCCGAAATACGGTGTTCCCAGCAGGATCGCCATCGTCGACACCATCGCCAAGACCAGCGTTGGAAAGATCAACAAGAAGCAGCTACGTCAGGAATACAAGGGTTAATCGGTTTTAGGCCTATGATCGTCGATACGATGATTCCCTCTTCCCGAAAATGGGGAGGGGGAATCATCAATGACGGCTTCGAAAAAAGGCCGGATGCTGTGTCGTGCTGCATCCCTCGTCGTTGCGGCGTACGTTTCAGTACGCCTCACAGACGGGATTTGCACTCCTTGCCTGCGGCCTTTTTTCGAAGCCATCCATAGGGCCCGCAGGAAGGCGGGTGGTGTTTTGCGAAGCAGTGGAAACACTCATCCGCCCGATCTTACGATATCGGGCGGATGAGTGTTTCGATGTCGAGCAAATCAACCCACCCTTGCATCCCGATACCCCCCTTTGATCTGCATCCATATCTCCCAGAGCCTGACGGCCACCATGGCTGTTACGAGCCGTGGAACATATAGCCAAAAGGCGTTCAAGCCAAGAGCGACAAAAAGAATCGGGTCTTCGACCATCGAATGGTTGATGCCTACGGAAAGGTGGAGTTTTTCCAGATCTCTGGCAGACAGGTTTCCTTCCTTGGCCTCCTCGACGATCACCGCAGCCCCATAGGTCAAACCGAAAACGACAGCGGTCAACCACAGAACACCAACCCGTTCGTTCAATCCCATCAGACGTAGAAAAGGCCGCAGGATTCGGACCAAAGCCGGTATCCAGTCAAAAGACTTCAGCAGCCCCAGAATGACCATCAATCCCATGACAATGAAAAATATCTTGATGGAAAGCTGTCCCATCGACAGGGCCCAGTCTACCAGGTAGTGTGTCAGTGGAACGGATTGGGATTGAAAAGCGCCCGCATCGAAGGAAAGGGACGGGCCTGTCTCGGTTCGCATCCATCGGGAAACCGCGGCAACGGTGATGAGGCTTGCCAATATCCTGAAAACGGTGGCCTTGATTGCCGTAAACCCCGATCGCGCTTGAATGACAGACTCCTGGATGAGGTTGTGGGAGATGAGGACAAAGATGGCGATGAGCGTCATCTGATGCGGGGAGAAGGGGAGAAGTATCATGGCCGCAATCCCACCGTATACGCCGGTCAACATACCGACGATAATCGGCAGGGCGGCGGCACCCGGCAAACCGATCCATCCCATCATCGGTGCGATGAGCGTGTCGAGCCGATGCAGCCATCCGCTGTATTGGAGCAATGCCGTCAGAAACGAGATGGGAATCAACATCTGGAGCAGCCATACAAAGCCGCTCCAGCCTTTGCGGACACCGTCCCGAAATCCAGTGACCCATCGTTCCGTTGGAATGGAAAACAGCGTAGGTTTCGATCCGATCCCGTGGGGAATCGGGTCCGATTTTGTTTCGATATTGCTCATGCGTTCCTGCCTACCGGATGGATCTTACGGTCGATCCTTTTTCGGCCTGAACGCCATCGAGAACAACGGCTTCGGCACGATTGGGAGAAACGGAAGTGATGCGGACCTTTCCGATGGTCTTTCCGGGAAGAAAGAATTGCTGACCGTCTTTCCCTTCGAAGAGGGTGGCCGGACTTGCCAACGCCAATTCTCTACCGACAGTCAAACCGGCTTCAGAACCGGAAGAAAGAACGATGCGGTCTGCAGCAACCTCCGTGACAAATCCCTTCCACGGAAGATCGGCCAGAATATCGGATACGGTCTTTGCAAGGGTTGCCAACGACTTTTCGGCCGCTCGGTAGCCTTCCTGAACGTTCCGAACCCTGCCTTCCCGAATGAGTTTCAGGTCGTTCTCGTCCGCCTTGAATGTCGCAGGATAAAGCACTTCATCCATTTTAGCTCCGGTTTCACTGTCGTAAACGGAAATGTTCCAGAGGAATCGACCCTCCTCCACACTTTTTTGGAACCAGAGATAACCGGTGCTCCGTTCATGGACATCATAGGCCAGAAGAGAGATCCGGACGAGGCCCTGAAAACCCCATTTTCTGGATTCCCTGGCAAAGGCCACGTTGTCGAAATCTCCTGCAGGGGTGATCGAAGGGGACTTGATGAAATCCGGGCAGTTGGGTGCGCCCGGACCGACCCAGACGGCTGGAATCTTGAGGCCGCGCAAATGTTCTTCGAAGCTTTGCTGAAAACGGTCCAGAGCTCCGGGCTCAAGTGTCGACTTGGGAGGTGATATGGGGCTGATACCGATTCGCATCACGAGTCCACTGTCAGCGGAGCGCCAGAGCTTCGATACGGCTTTTACCGGATTTGCGGTTCCGGAGAACCAACTACAACCGGGAAGGGTTCCAATCAACAGAATCAGAATAAAGCACGACCATATCCCAGCGGTTTTCAGGGTGACAGAGTTCATGCCTTCCTTTCGTAGCGAACGCTTACTGAAGATGTGATGCCGCCTCGAGCGGTAAAATCACCGGTGACTTCCATCCATTTCGGTTCCAATGCAGCAGTCAGATCTTCGAGGATCCGGTTGACGACGTGTTCGTAGAAAATGCCGACATTGCGGTACTGCAACAGGTAATATTTGAGGGATTTCAACTCGATGATCTTGGCATCCGGAACATAGGTGATGGTGATGCATCCGACATCCGGGAGCCCCGTCATGGGACAAACGGAGGTGTATTCCGGTTGTTTGATGCAGATGCGGATATCCCGACTCGATCGGTAACCGTAATCGATGGCGATCAGCATATCACGGGTGATGGTATCGGGGGACTCCGGTGAGGTCTTCGGGCGGAGTTCAGAGAAGGCGGTCATCAAAATGTCTCCAAAAGAACAATTGGTTACAGGTTGCGATAGGCTTTTTAGGAGACCATCATCCGTTGATGGACTCGCAAAAAGTCAGGAAGTCGCTGTCTAGTCGCGGGGTGACTGGGGAACCTTTTTCGCTGCTGCGAAAAAACTCAGCCGCCCGATCTCGTAGGATCGGACGGATGGCCAGACAGTAAACAGAGGCTGGCTGAATCGCAACGGCTCGCTTTTCAATCGATATTTCGATCCAGTACGTCCATCCGATCCAACGATATCCGGCGGCTTCAAACAGGTTTTCGCAGCAAGCTCAAAAGGCTTCCCCAGCCACCCCGCTGATGCCCGGCATTTACAAAAAGCACGGGAAAAGCGACTTTTTGCGACGCCGTCATCTGTTGATGGCTTCTACAATAGCCTTCAGAATTTCTCCGGCTTTTCCCTGGATGATATAATCGCTGATGCCATGCGTCAACGTCGTTTTCTCGGGGTTGATCTCGATGATGGTAGCTCCTCGATGCTTGGCGATTACCGGCATGTAGGCAGCCGGTTGTACTTCTGCGGATGTGCCGATAACCAGCATCACATCGCACTGCATGGCTGCATGTTTGCTGTCGATGAGGCATTGAGGCGGGATTTCCTCTCCAAAGAATACGCATTCGGGACGCCAAATGCCGCTGCATTCGCATCGGGGCGGGATGTCATGCATCTGGAGGCGGCTGGTTTCGATCCGCTTGCTGCAGCGCATGCAGCGCATCCACGCAAAGCTGCCGTGAAATTCGATGGTGTTCCGGCTTCCGGCTTTCTGGTGCAGACCGTCGACATTCTGGGTGATGATGGTCTTGAGAATTCCCATTCGTTCCAGAGTAGCCAGACCGATATGGCCGTCGTTGGGTTTGGCGGTATCCAAGGTGGTTTTCATGTCCTGAATCAGAACGCGCCAGACGGCCTCCGGATTTCGATTCAAGGCTTCGATGTGGGCATATTCCATGGGGTCGATCTTCTCCCACAGGCCGCCTTTTCCGCGGAAAGGAGGAATACCGCTTTCAACCGAAATGCCTGCACCGGTCAATGCGACGGCGTATCGGGATGATGCCAGATCGGAGGCAGCTTTCTGGATGAGGTCTTTCATGTCGATACTCCCTGTTTTGCTGTGAGAAGGTTTCCGCCTTTTGGAGGCACCTCATCGCTGATGAAGTCGCAACGAGTTTCTACATCTCCATAGTCCACCCCGAGCCCACTGCAAAGCATTCGGTCGGGCAGCCTTTTTCACGCAGAAGACGCCTGCATGCTTCGACAATGGCGTCGACCTGGTCATCGGAGCGGTCCTGGTTCAAATGAAACAGGCCCAGGCGTTTGACATTCGCCCGAACGGCCAAATCGATGACATCGGTATAGACCGAATGCCCCCACTCGATCGTATGCGCGTATTCATCGGGAGTGTATTCGGCGTCGTGGATGAGTAGGTCCGCATTCCGACAGAACAGGATGTACTCGTCCACGGAAGCTCCTCCAGGATGTGGAAAACCAAGCTCGTTGTCTGTCAGAAAGACAAACGTCTTGTCGTCTTCCATGAATTTGTACCCGCTGCCACTGTTCGGATGGCGTAGGGCGATCGGAGATGCACTCAGGGCACCGATACGAAAACAGGTCGGGCATGCTTCTTCGTAATGAATGGTCGCTTGGATATCCGTGTATCGTACCGGAAAATTCGGAGGGGACATGACCCGGGAGAGCATGGTTTCGACAAATTTGCTGGCAAACGGGCATCGGTGCATGTGGAAAACGGCATCCGGCCGGTAAAGCGGCTTGAAAAACGGGAAGCCCATCAAATGATCCCAATGGGCGTGGGTGAAAATGAAGTGGCAGCTCAGCCTGCCTTCAGCAATGAGGGTATTGCCGAGTCTCCGGATGCCTGTTCCGGCATCGACGATGATCGTCTCCCCGGATCTCGGCCGTATTTCTATGCACGTGGTATCGCCGCCATACCGATTGTATTCGGCTCCGCTGACCGGTATAGAACCCCTTGAACCCCAGCAGGTGATGCGCATCTGAATGATCCCAGGTCCGGAATGAAGCAATCAAAGAGGTGAATCCATATTCATGTGGTGGGCCGCATCGTGTGACTGAACCCCCAGAGCGTGTGCCAAACGCCATCCCGTTGCCATCTCTTCAGAACCGTCACCGGGAGCCGGGAAAGCATGCTCTCGATCTGTCGGATTTCGGATCGAAGCAGCCCGGAAAGGATGAATTGTCGCTTGGAGACAAACCCAGGAGATTCGATGAGGTCTTTCATCACCGAAAAATGGATGTTTGCAATGAGCAGATCCACTTCTAGTTCCATGACGTTTTCCGCCCGGGCATGCAAGGGAAGAATATCGTCCTGCGCGCCATTCAATCGGAAATTGGCTGCAGCCGTCCGAATGGCAAGCCGGTTGAAATCCACGGCAACGATAGGCCGAAATCCCAATTTCCATGCGGCAAGAGCCAGAATACCGGTTCCCGTTCCCAAATCTATGGCTGAAGATAGCGGCTCTCGCTGAAGCGCAAGGTCGATCGCCTCCATGCAGTCCTGGGTTGTCGGGTGCGCGCCGTTTCCGAACACGACCCCCGGATCCATGAGGATATGGTTTGGTTGGGTCCGCTCCCCGATGGTATCGGCTTCCCATCCGGGAACAATGACGAAGCCGCCCAAATCCCGTCTTCCAAGTGTTTCCCCCTGCCATTCATCGTAGCTCATTTCGAAGCTGTCGATCCACTTCAGATCGGGTTGGTTCGAGACGACCCGTTGAACGATGCCGTCCGACTTACGATGAAAGAAGACAAAGGCGGAATCTTCCTCCTGCCAGGTTCCGATATAGGCTTCACATTCGATAGGTTCCCGGTCGGGTCTTCCGGAAAGATAATAAATGAAAAGCCTGTCATAAGGGGGTCGGGCGGTTGAATCCGTCATGACGGTGTCATTCGACCTTGGGCAGCTGATCCATGTACCATTCCATGGGATCGAGCAGGGTATAGCCCATGGCCCGAAGTTTCTTTTTCACCTTGGCGACGTTGTTCGTCAACAGGTAGGGAAACACAGCTCGTTTGTCCTTTTCCCAGTATCGGGCGACCAGGACACTGCCGAAGGAGATGTTTTCCTCCGTGATGGCATCGACGATTTTCTTGAGCTGACCAACTTTCTCTTCGACGAGAATGCACAGCAACGTTCCCGGTGTGCCGATGCCAAGCACATTGATGAAGGCACGAAGCAGATCTCTTACGGAAATGATGCCTTTGAGCTTGCCTTCCTTGTCGACGACCGGAAGAGCGCCCACCTTGAGCTTCTGAATGAGCAACAGGGCGTCCTGGATGGTGTCGTAGGGGGTCAGGGTATAGGGGTTTTTGGTCATGACATCCTTGACGAGAATTTTTTCCATCTCGGCGTGGGCTTGGGCCTGTTGTTCGCCTTTGTAGAACGAGCAGGGAAAGGCACTTCTGAGGTCCCTGTCGGTAACAATGCCGATCAGCAGATTGTCTTCTTCTACGACCGGGATGTGGCGGATGTTGTTTTCATCCATCAGGTTCTTGGCCTTGACGATGGATTCATCCGGACGGATGGTGATGACTTTCTGGGTCATGGAACGATCTACGAACATGGTATCCTCCCTATTTCAGCAGAATACTGACATGATTGGCTGCAAGCTCCGGAAGCCTCCTGAGCGAATATCCGCCTTCGAGAATCGAGACGATCCGGCCTCCGGAATGCCGATCTGCGATTTCAACGATACTCTTCATGATCGTGTTGAATCCTTCCGTAGTCACGCAGATATCCGACATGTCGTCATCGACATGGGCGTCGAAGCCAGCGGAAACCAGCACGAATTCCGGAGCGAATTCATTGAAAAGCGGAAGGAAATCGTTCTGGAGAATTTCGAGGTATTCCTTGTCTCCCTGACCTGGAAGAACCGGGTAGTTCCGTGTGTACCCCAATCCGTCGCCGCTTCCTTTTTCGAAGTGACGGCCTGTTCCCGGAAACGCAAAGGAAGGATGTTCGTGGATGGAGTAATAAAAGACGGATGGATCATTTTCAAAGATTTTTTGAGTTCCGTTGCCATGGTGGACATCGAAGTCCATAATGCCGATGCGTTTCAAACCCCATTGCTCTTTCAAATAAACGGCCGCAACAGCCACGTTGTTGAAATAGCAGAACCCCATAGCTTGGCCAGGTTCGGCATGATGTCCCGGCGGCCGAACAGCGCAGAAGGCGTTGTCGATCTGGCCTTCCATGACCAGCCGGATAGCCTCGAGAATGCCGCCGACAGCCAATTTGGCGATTTCGAATGTCTGGCCGCACATCTGGTTGTCTTCATAATCGAAGCAGGTCATTCCCGTGCAGCACATGGATTCGAACCGCTGGATATAGCTGGGATCGTGCACCCTTTCGATCCATTTCATGTCCGGAAGAACGGCATGGATCGGGATCAGTAGCGGCAAAAGATTTTCCCGTTCCAGCCCCATATTGATGGCGATCAGCCGGTCGGGGGTTTCGGGGTGGTAGGGTCCCGTGTCGTGGAGCAAAAACCTGTCATCATAGAGATAGCCCGTTTTCTTCATGGTAACCCCTTTTCGATAGATAGATCCGGCCTTGCGCAGAGCCGACCAGAAGTCAGGGGTCGGCCTTGGAAAAGTCGGTTCGTGTCGATACGGTTAAGCGATGTTCAGGGGACGATGCGATCGAAGATCGCAAATGCCGCCTGGAGAGCCGGGCTTTCTTCCGGCAGTTGGACAGTGGGTTTGCCGTTCAGGTCAAAGGCGTAAATGGTTTCATCTTCCGGAATGGTGCCGAGAAATTCAATGCCCGCATCGGTGACGAGTTTCATGACGACATCGGACGGTGCTTCCTTGACTTGGTTCATGATGAGGCAGGTTCTTCCAACACCGATCTTGAGTTCCTTGGCGAGATCCGCGATCCGCAGCGCAGCCTGAACCCCTCTGCGGGACGTATCGGTCACGATGAGCAGGACATCGACATTGCGCGTGGTCAGGCGGCTGATATGTTCCATCCCGGCTTCGTTGTCCATCACGAGATAGGGGTAATTGTCCACCAGCTTTTCGATGAAGGCCGTCAGCAGGCTGTTGGCCGCACAATAGCAGCCTGCGCCTTCCGGCTGCCCCATGACGATCAGGTCATATCCGTCACCTTCGGCTACGGCCTGTTCCAGCTTCATGGACATGAACACATCTTTGGTCATGCCGCCTGGGACAACTCCTTTCTTCATTTCTTCCCGGGCATTACCGAGGGTGTCTGTAACGACGAGGCCGAGCACTTCGTTCAAGTTGGCGTTGCTGTCCGCATCGACAGCCAGAACGGGTTGTTTGCCTTTGGAGACCAGATATCGAATCAGTAGCCCGGCAACGGTGGTCTTTCCGGTGCCACCCTTGCCGGCCAATGCAATGGAATAGGGTTTCAAAACGATGTCCTTTCTGATTCCTTCATGAAATCGTTGAAAAATTGGAGTACGGTGGTGATCCTGTCGGTTTTTATAAGCGTCTTGCTCATGTAGCAGCTTTTCCCGGCACGATCAAGTAGGATCCGCAATTGTCTTGCAATGCCAGAAAGGGATGTGTTACATTCTGAACGGTCACTCAGAATGTTTTCCCTTCTTAAGGCAACGGCCATCCATCAACCGGTATCATAGCGGGCGAGAGCTTTATCGGCTTTCGGTATCATTCAACCAATGGGAGGATCGACATGGATTTTGAACTGACAAAGTCACAAATCGAAATTCAGAAGGCAGCGCGGGATTTTGCAAAAGGCGAATTCGACAAGGATCTTGCTTTGGAGCTTGATCTGAAACACGAATTTCCGACCAAGATTTGGAAGAAGGCGGCCGAACTCGGATTTATCGGTATCCATTTCCCGGAAAAATACTCCGGTCAGGGTCTCGGTGTCATGGAAAACATTCTGGTGGCGGAAGAACTCTGTGCCCGGGATTCGACGATCGGAAGCGCCATCGTTCTGTCTTCGTTTGCTTCCGAATGTATCCTCCGATTCGGCAGCGAAGAGCTCAAGTCGAAATTCCTCCCGCTCGTTGCAGAAGGCAAAACCCTGTCTGCAGGTGCATTCACCGAACCCGATCACGGTTCCGACATCACCTCCATGAATACCACAGCCGTTAAGGACGGGGACGAATGGGTGATCAACGGCGGAAAAACCTTCATCACCAACGGATGTCTGGCCGGTTTCTTTACGGTCCTTTGTCAGACCGATCCCGAAGCCAAGCCTTCCTATCGCGGCATCAGCATGATCCTCGTCGAAGCGGACCGCAAAGGGGTCACGGCAACGGATGTCGGCCACAAGATGGGCATTCACATGATGTCTACCGCAGAGGTCACTTTCAAGGACGTTCGGGTCCCGCTGACAAACCTGATCGGGAAAGAAGGCAAAGGATTCTATCAGGTTCTGGAATTCTTTGACGAAAGCCGGATTCTCATCGCCGCCCAAGCCCTGGGTACGGCTCAGGGAGCCTTCGATCGGGCGCTGGCTTATGTGAAGCAGCGGGAACAGTTCGGACGGAAAATCGCCGATTTTCAGGTAACTCAGCACAAGTTGGCCGACATGGCCACCAAGATCGAGCTGGCCAGGCTCATGACTTACAAGGCCGCCTGGAATTACGATCAGGGAAGAATCGATCCGAAACTCACCTCCATGGCCAAGATGTATGCCGCGCGTACGGCCGTAGAAGTGGCGGATGAAGCCATTCAGTTGTTGGGAGGCTATGGATACATGGCCGAGTATGAAGTCGAACGGTTCTATCGGGATGCCAAGATCACCGAAATTTACGAAGGAACCAAGGAAATTCAGAAGAACACGATTGCAAGTGCCATTCTGGGAAAATTCAAATAAGCTGGACGCAACCAGTCAAAAGATAGCCGAAGTCCGTCATTGCTGCTTTTGCAAGGATGATGGCGTCGCAAAAAGTCAGGAAGTCTCTGTCGAGTCGCGGGGTGACTGGGGAACCTTTTTCGCTGCTGCGAAAAAACTCAGCCGCCCGATCTCGTAGGATCGGACGGATGGCCAGACAGCAAACAGAGGCT
>JBFMBE010000104.1:0-12182 GCA_040755275.1 Thermodesulfobacteriota bacterium
TGCATCTCCGCCCGATCCAACGATCTCCGGCTGCTTCAAACAGTTTCCGCTGCTTCGCAAAACACCACCCGCCCTCCTGCTGGAGGCCCGGCTTTGAAGGAAAAGCGGTGGTTGGCGACTTTTTGCGAGGCCATCAACAAGGACTGCCTGACTGTTTTCGGTCCCACCATGGTGTGATGGCCCCGAAAACGATGTGATTACCCTATGGTCTGAGGTGAATGGTGAAAACAGCTTTTCTGGTTCTGTTCCTAAGTCTGTGTATCGGATGTTCCGGAGATAGTTCCAGCAAACCCCAACATATAGGAGGGCGGAAATCTACTACGGTGCCGGTATCTGTTGCAACCGTTGTTCGAAAAACCGTTCCGGTCAACCTCAAGACCATTGGTACGGTGCAACCGGTTGCGAGTGTGTCCGTTCTGCCCCAGGTTGATGGTGAGTTGATCGGGGTACATTTCTTGGAAGGTGGGGAGGTTCATGCAGGAGATATCCTGTTTACCATAGACTCCCGGACATATGAGGCCCAATGGAAACAAGTCAAAGCCGATCTGGCTCGAAATCGTGCCCAGTTGGAACATGCCCGAAAATCCGCCGCCCGGTATGGATCCATTGTCGGCAAGGGGGCTGTGGCGGAGGAACAATATGACCAGATCGTTGCCTCCGTGGCAACCCTGGAAGCAGCCGTACTGGCGGACGAGGCTGCCGTCGAAATCGCTCGGATCCGTCTTTCCCATTGCACGATCCGTGCCCCGATTTCGGGAATCGCAGGGGGATTGAAAATCCATCGTGGAAATCTGGTGAAGGCTAACGACAAGGAAAGACCACTGGTAACCATTCATCAGATCCATCCGGTTCATATCGTCTTTTCCGTTCCAGAAATTCATTTGAACGACATTCAAAGACGGATGACCGTCCGACGGCTTCCGGTAATCGGTTCGATTCCGGGTGTAGACGGGCTGGAACAGGGAGAACTGGCGTTCATCGAAAATGCCGTGGACACGACCTCCGGAAGCATCGGCCTGAAGGCGGTGTTCCGGAATTCGCAAAACCGTCTGTGGCCGGGCCAATTCGTGAACGTGACGATGACGCTCGATCTGGAGTCCGATGCAACAGTGATCCCGGTTCAGGCGGTTCAGGAAGGACAACGAGGCTCCTTCGTATTTGTGGTTCAGCAGGATCATACCGTTGTGGATCGATCGGTCTACGTTCGGCGAATTCTGGATGGAGAGGCCGTGATCGGGGAAGGTTTGAGCCCAGGGGAAAAGGTGGTGACCGATGGACATCTGCGGCTGACACGAGGAACCTCCGTCACCGTTCAGGAGCAGGGTGCTGTATCCTATCCGGGAAAGGGAGTTCAGGGATGAACCTTTCGGAAACCTTCATCCGTAGGCCGGTGATGACCATGCTCCTGATGTCAGCCCTGCTGCTGTTCGGGGGGATGGCCCATCAGAAACTTCCAGTGAGCGAACTGCCCAATGTGGATTTTCCGACGATTCAGGTGACGGCTCTACTGCCAGGGTCCAGTCCCGAAACCATGGCTGCTGCTGTGGCAACGCCTCTTGAACGGGAATTTTCCACCATCGCAGGTCTTGATTCCCTGAGTTCCACCAGTGGACAGGGAATCACCCAGGTCACGCTGCAGTTTTCCCTGGAGCGGGACATCGATGCAGCCGCCCAGGACGTTCAAACCGCCATTTCCAAAGCCCAGCGTCTGCTTCCCTCCGGCATGCCCTCTCCTCCCTATTTCAGAAAGGTGAATCCAGCCGATTCTCCGATTCTCTATATTGCGGTCAGCTCTTCGATTCTGCCGCTTTCGACCGTGTATGAATATGCCGATACCCTCATGGCTCAGCGGATTTCCATGATTAGTGGCGTAGCCCAGGTTCAGATCTTTGGAAGCCAGAAATATGCCGTACGCATTCAGGTCGACCCTGAGGCGCTCACCTCCCTCGGTATCGGGATGGAGGATATTGAAAAATCCATCTCGGACAACAACGTCAACCTGCCGACTGGAATGCTTTATGATCGATACAGGACCTACACGATTCAGGCGACCGGCCAACTCTATCGGGCGGAAGACTATCGCCGCATGATCGTCGCCTACCGCAATGGCGCACCGATCCATTTGGGTACGGTTGCCAATGTGCAGGACAGTGTCGAAAACGACAAGCTCGCCGGATGGTTCGATGGAACCCGGGCCATGGTGCTTGCGGTGCAGCGTCAGCCAGGGACGAATACCGTGGAGGTGACCGATGCCATCAAGCAACTACTGCCTGCCTTCGAAGCCCAGCTGCCGGCTGCCATCGACATGAGCATCCTCTACGACCGTTCGGGACCGATTCGGGAATCGATCCAGGATGTGCAGTTCACCCTGTATTTGAGTATCGGTCTGGTGATTCTCGTGATTTTTCTCTTTCTTCGGAATGTCTCGGCAACCCTTATTCCCGGTGTTGCACTGCCCTTGTCCATTGTCGGTACGTTCGGGGTCATGTATTTGCTGGGCTTCAGCCTGGACAACCTGTCCCTGATGGCCCTGACCCTGTCGGTCGGTTTTGTGGTGGATGATGCCATCGTCATGCTGGAAAACATCGTCCGACACATGGAAATGGGAAAAAGCCGATGGCAGGCTGCACTGGATGGATCCCGAGAAATCGGTTTCACCATCCTTTCGATGACCCTGTCTCTGGTGGCCGTCTTCATTCCGTTGTTGTTCATGGGCGGAATTATCGGAAGGCTTCTCAAGGAATTTGCCGTGACCATCGGTGTGGCCATTCTGATGTCTGGGTTGGTATCGCTGTCTCTGTCTCCCATGCTCTGCAGCCGATGGATTCGTCCGCATGCAGACGATCGCATCTCGAAGTGGTTTTGGTGGAGTGAATGGGCATTCGATCGATCGCTTCACCTCTACCACAGGAGTCTGAAATGGGTGCTTGCGCATGGGAGGATAACCCTGATCGTAGCCTTGGGGCTTGTTCCGATCACGGTTATGTTGTTTCTGCATGTTCCCAAATCGTTCATTCCCAGCCAAGACGTGGGGCAACTGTATGGTTATACCGAGTCCGCAGAAGGTACATCCTTCGAAGCCATGTGTCTCTATCAGCAGCAGGTCGTGGAAATCATCCGGAACGATCCGGCTGTACTTCATGTCATGTCGTCGGTAGGCCCCTCGGGTCCTCGGGTGACGGGGAATTCCGGAACGCTCCTGGTTCGATTGAAGGATCGCTCGGAGCGCGAAGCCGGGGCTGACCAGGTGCTGCAGCGCTTGCGGCCGAAGCTGGCTCAGGTATCCGGGCTTCGGGTGTTCCTACAGAATCCTCCAGCCATTCGGATCGGAGCACTCATCACAAAGAGCATGTATCAGTACACCCTTCAAGGAACGGACATTCCCGAATTGTACCTGTGGGCCGGGAAAGTGGAATCCCGGCTTCGGGAACTGGAAGAACTGCAGGATGTGACGAGCGATCTGCAAATTTCCAATCCCCAGATTCTGGTGGAAATCGACCGGGACAAGGCTCAGGTACTGGGGGTTTCCGCCAGGCAGATCGAAACCACTCTCTACAATGCCTTTGCTTCTCGGGAGATTTCGACGATTTATACGGCATCGAATCAGTATCGTGTCCTGCTTGAAGTCGGTCGGGAATACCAGCGGGATATGTCCTCTCTTTCTCGACTCTATGTGCGTTCGGCTCAGGGTCGGATGGTACCTCTGGATTCCATCGCCCGGGTATCCCGCCAGATCGGCCCGTTGACGGTCAACCATTCCGGACAGCTTCCGTCCGTAACCCTTTCCTTCAATTCCAGTCCGGGGGTGTCGCTCGGGCAGGCGGTTGACCGGATTCAGGCCGAAGTCCAGAACATGAGGCTTCCGGCATCGATTACCGGCCGGTTTCAGGGAACGGCCCAGCAGTTTCAGGCATCGACCCGGGGCCTGAACCTGCTGCTCATGGTGGCGATCGCCGTGATCTACCTGGTTCTGGGCATTCTGTACGAAAGCACCATTCATCCAATCACCATTCTTTCGGGTCTTCCGTCCGCAGGTGTCGGGGCATTGCTGACTCTGCTGCTTTTTCGGGTGGAACTCAGTATCTACGCATTCGTCGGTATTATCATGCTGGTGGGAATCGTGAAGAAAAACGCGATCATGATGATCGATTTCGCGATCAGCGCCCGGAGGGAAGCGGGAAAGCCGGCTTTGGAGGCCATTATGGACGGATGTCTGCTGCGTTTCCGGCCGATCATGATGACAACGATGGCGGCTTTGATGGGGACATTGCCGATTGCCGTAGGGTTCGGAGCCGGGGCCGAGGTCCGACAGCCGCTGGGGCTTGCCGTTGTAGGCGGGCTGCTCGTATCGCAGGTCCTGACTCTCTATATCACCCCGGTCATTTACTTATATTTCGAATCCATTCAGGAATGGATGCACAGAAGAAACCCAAATACGGTTTTGGAAGGATCTGAACAGCAACGGATCGAAAAACCCAGAAGAATGTTGTAGCGGGAACGCCTCGAAACTCCATCGGCATCTCTTCCGAGGATCGGTTATCAACAGCAATTATGCTGAAACCGAAAAAATGGGATGGCCCCGCAAAAAGTCGAAAAGTCTCGTCATCGTCGCATGGCGGGGCATACGCCTTTTTCGCTGCAGCGGATAAACTCAGCCGCCCGAGCTCGTAAGGGCCGGGCATTGGGTCAGTCATTCGATACAAGCCAGTAAGCTACAACGGTTTAATTTTCAAACAATGGTTTGTCGTTGAACGCCGCCCGGCCCAACGATCTCCGGCGGCTTCAAACAAGTATCCGCTGCAGCAGCAAAAGGCATATGCCCCGCCATGCTCAGGCCCGGCTTCGCATGGAAATCGGTGGTTAGCGACTTTTTGCGGGGCCATCATCTTTGGTGAAACAATCAAGTTATCCAAAAAATTGCCAATAACTGTTATTATTAACGAGATAGCCCCGCAAAAAGCTCATCATATGGACGGCTTCGAAAAAAGGCCGCAGGCAAGGAGTGCAAATCCCGAGGAATGCGGCATATTGAAACGTACGCCGCAATGACGAGGGCTTCAGCACGACGCAGCATCCGGCCTTTTTTCGAAGCCGTCCATATAAAATTTCAGTTATTGATCCAGGTATGAACAGGTTATGCCCTACTGTTCTCACCTCTTCTTACGAGATGGGAAGACCAGCAATCATCTTTCTGCCCTGTCACTGGATCATCCGAACCATCTCACCGTGAAAAGATTTCAGCAGGCGGATAGCGTCGAATGACCATGAGCGGCAGATTCACCGGAATACATTTCAGCCAGCGGAAGCATTCCGCAGAAAGGGGTTGATCCATGAAACCGCGGAAAAGAAATCTTCAAAAACGAATCCTAACTCCGATCGTCATTTTGGTGCTCGTGATCATGGCGGTATCGACCGCGGTCATTTATACCATTTCTTCCCGTAAATTCCAGCAGGATGCCATACAGAATCTCGAGATGACAACGAGGCACAAGGCGGAATTGATCGATATTTGGGTGGAAGATGCCAAAGGGATGATTGCCGCTATGGCTGATCACGCAACATTTGCCGCTCTGCTGAAAAGCGATATCGATGAAAACCGCAAGCAGGCCAATGAAGAACTGACTAGGTGGCTCAAACACCTCGGCGTCTTTTCTTATATCAATATCGCCAATGCACAGGGAGAGGTTCGGGCTTCAACCGTTGATTCATCGATCGGAAAGGTCAAGGTCCCGGACAGGGAATATTTTCAGAAAGCCATGAAGGGAGAGATCAATGTTTCCACGGTTTATCTGGCTAGAACAACGGGTAAACCGGCCTTTTCCATTGCAGCGCCCATTCGAAGCGGAAACCAGGTGATCGGGATCCTGTTCGGTGTTCCGGACCTGACGAAGTTCAGCGAGAAATTCGTGAATTCGGTCGTCCTCGGGAAAGAAGGCTTCCTGTACCTTTTCGATGCCCTGGGAACGATTCTGGCGCACAAAGACAACAACCTGATCATGAAAAGCATGAACGATGTCGAAGGAGGAAAAGAACTGTTGGTTGCGGGCAAAGGGCTCTTGCAATACAAGGCCGGAGGGGAGGCATACACGGTTTTCATGAGTCCATGCTCTCTGGTCAACTGGACCGTCATCGGTACCATTCCGACCCGGGAAATCCTTGCCAGTAGCAAGACCATGGCAATTACGAATGCAGGTGTTCTCCTGGTTGGATTGATCCTTCTCATTCTATCGGTTTCTTTTATCGTTGGAATGCTGATCAAACCGATCGCTGCCATCACCGATGGACTGCATGAGGCATCGGATCAGGTAGCTTCCGGTTCGCAGGAAGTGTCCTCCAGCAGCCAGACGCTGGCGCAGGGTGCTTCCGAACAAGCCTCGGCAATCGAGGAAACATCGGCTTCTCTTGAGGAAATCACATCCAGGACACGACAGAATTCGGAAAACATCCGGCAGGCCAAGATATTGATGACGGAAGCGCGCAATGTGGTGGAACGGGTTGGAGGACACGTGGCCGCCATGTCCGAAGCCGTTGAAGAGGTGACACGATCCAGTGAAGAAACGGGAAAAATTGTCAAGACGATAGATGAGATCGCTTTTCAGACGAATCTGTTAGCCTTGAATGCAGCCGTAGAAGCCGCTCGTGCTGGAGAGGCAGGAGCCGGATTTGCCGTGGTCGCCGATGAGGTGCGCAATTTGGCCGTACGGGCCGCCGATGCAGCCCGTACGACATCGCAGCTGATCGAAAATACCATTCTCACAGTTAAGAGAAACCGTGAATGGATGGCGCAAACACAGGGTGCTTTTCGGGACAATATTGAGTTGTCAGAGAAGATCGGCGGTCTGATCGAAGAAGTCGCTGCAGCATCGATGGAACAGGTGAGTGGGATAGAGGAAATTCGGCGGGCTGTTTCAGAAATGGACAAGGTTGTCCAGCAGAATGCAGCCAGTGCCGAGGAATCCGCTGCCGCAGCACAAGAAATGAATGGCCAGGCCTTTCAGATGAAGCATTATGCCGATGAGCTGGCATCCCTCGTTTTTGGTTAACGGGTGTCGTTACGGTCCAGAATGAAGGTCATTTTCGGTGATTTGAGGGATAGAATCATCGTCGATGGAGTCGCAAAAAGTCAGGCCCTCTCATTTGACCCGCAGGAAGGCGGGTGAATTTTGCTCAGCAGCGGAAAAACTCAGCAGCCCGAGCTCGTAGGATCGGGCGGATAGCCAGAATGGAAAGAAGGGTTTGCTGGATTTTAACATCCTGTATTTCAATCCAAATCAAATGAAGTGCGTCCGCCCGATCCAACGATCTCCGGCTGCTTCAAACAGTTTCCGCTGCTTCGCAAAACGCCACCCGCCCTCCTGCTGGAGGCCAGGCTTTCAAGGAAAATCGGTGGTTAGCGACTTTTTGCGACTCCATCATCGTCGATGGCACGACCCTTGACGTGGAAAACCGGCTGTCGTTTCGAGCGAATGCACGGGCTCATCCCTGTTACAATCAGTGAATGATTGAGCGGAAGACCCGTTCCCGGTAAGATACACCTGGTTATCCTGTAACGGGAGGGTTGACAACGATGAGGATAGCGAAGTACATGCTTGAGGCACGTTGTCCATTGGGGGCTGAGGCTGTTGGTAGAACACCAAACAGTCGGAATACGCTTCGAAGCAGGGGGTGTCCTCATGAAGCCGTTATCAGAGATTGCATTCAGCAGGGATGTTCGGCTTTCCGCCCTGCTGCTGGTCGCTTTGATGGTGATTGGACTTGTAGCGAACTATTTCCCCTTTTTCATTCTGAATGCCCATTTCATCTTCGGCGGTTTCTTCGCCATGATCGCACTCCAGCTCTTCGGCTGGGGAAGAGGCGTTCTGGCAGCAGCCGTCATTTCCGCATCCACCTGTTTCATCTGGAACCATCCCTGGGCCTTCGTGGTAATGACCGTCGAAGGTATCGTCGTAGGGTGGCTCTTTACCCGACGGAACATCTCTCTGGTAATCGCCGACCTGCTGTACTGGCTTTGCATCGGCATTCCGATCGGTTATTTCTCTTTTCGGATCGCTGCCGATCTTCCTGTCCAGGTGGCCCTGTTCCTGCCCACGAAGCAGGCGATCAATGGCGTGGCCAATTCATTGCTCGCCCGGCTTGTCTTCATGCTCTTCATTCGGATGTCGAAGGATGGGCTTCCCCATCTTCGGGAGATCGTGTTCAACCTGTCCGCATGTTTTGTCCTGGTATCCTCGATCCTGCTGATCGCCCTGGATGCCAGAAAAGATCTTGCTGACACCGACCGAAGCATTCGGGACATCCTCGTTCAAGAAAGCAGGAAGCTCAGCATGTCTTTGAATGCCTGGCTTCGCGATAGAGAGGTTGCCGTCCTTCATCTGGCCCATCTGGCGACCCTCCTGCCGCCTTCCGAGATGCAGGCCCGGCTCGAGCAGGCCGATGCTTCCGATGAATGGTTCTTGCGTATTGCCCAGATCGATCGGGAAGGTATTGCCGTCGCCTATTCCCCGGTGGTCGACGAGCTGGGTCGGTCCAACATCGGAAAATCCTTTGCCGACAGGCCTTATCTGCCTTTGCTGAAACAGTCCCTCAAACCCATGCTCTCGGAGGTGATGCCTTCCCGATTCGGGAAAACCGGTTTTGTGGCCATCCTGTTGGCTCCGGTGATGGTTGACGGTGTCTATGCGGGTGCGATCGGTGGAATTCTGAACTTCGAGCGGATTCGGGATATCCTGAACATGCCCACATCTGGAAGACACCTGAAGTTTACCCTGGTGGATCGAAACGACAATGTCATTTTGACGAACCGGGACGACCAGACCACCATGAAGCCGTTCTTCATCGGAAAGGGTTCCTTTGATCTTCCGGGACTGTTGCATCGCAGATCACTGCCCTCCGGGATCAGCCGAAACCCGATTCATCAAGAGCCGGGAATGACCATCCGACATTGGATCCCCGATTTGACCTCTTCCAGTTCCACGATCTATCTTTGGGGAAAATCGAGATACGTCTCGGAAACAGCCATCGGCGGTCTGTCTGAATGGAAACTGATTTTGGAGCAACCCATTGCACCTTTCCAGGACGAGCTCTATCGGGAATATATCCAGAAATTTTTCCTGCTGTTCTTCATTCATATCGTATCGCTTTTTGCCGCAGCTTGGTTAAGCCGAAGACTGACCACGCCGATTGCTGCGTTGGGAGTTACCACCCAGCACCTTCCGGTGAGGCTGGAATCCGAAGAGAAAATTATCTGGCCGGAGAGCCGGGTTTTCGAGATCCATCGACTGATTGCCAATGTTCAGGAAATGGCGGGTGCCTTGAAGGAAAAGTTCGACATGGTGCGGCGGGTCAACGATTCCCTGAATCAGATACTTGAGGAACGAACGGAAAGACTTCAGGAAGCGGCTGAGCAGATCCAGGAGGGCAGACAGACCACCATCGATCTTCTGGAAGATCTCAAACGGGAACACCAGGCGCGAAAGGAGCGGGAGGCCGAGCTTCAGCGGGTGACGATGGCCATTGAACAAGCCGGAGAAATGATTCTGATCACCGATGCGGATGGAACCATCCAGTATGTCAATCCGGCCTTCACCCGGGTGACCGGTTACACCTGGGATGAAGTTGTCGGGAAAAACCCTCGGATCCTGAAGAGCGGAATTCAGGATGATGCATTTTACCGGCAGATGTGGGAAACGCTGTCCAGTGGACACGTATGGACGGGTCGGATGGTCAACCATCGGAAAGACGGAAAAGCCTTTACAGAAGTGGCCACGATTTCCCCGGTCGTGGATGAAACTGGGCGGATCATTCATTATGTGGCCGTCAAGCGGGACATCACGGAAGAACTGAAGCTGATGTCCCAGCTGGAGCAAGCTCAGAAAATGGAAGCTGTCGGCCGGCTGGCCGGCGGAGTGGCTCATGACTACAACAACATGCTGAACGTGATCCTGGGGTACACGGAAATGGCCCTGACTCAGATGGACCGATCAAGCCGTGTGTATGAATATCTCACTGAGGTGCATCGGGCCGCACGGCGTTCGGCGGACATCACGCGGCAGCTTCTGGCCTTTGCCCGAAAGCAGATGATCTCGCCTGTGGTTTTGGATCTGAACGCCACCGTCGAGAGCATGCTGAAAATGTTGCGACGACTCATCGGCGAGAACATTGACCTGGAGTGGATTCCCGGGAAAGGGCTCTGTTCGGTGAAGATCGACCCGTCCCAGGTGGACCAGCTCTTGGCCAATCTCTGCGTGAACGCCCGGGATGCCATTCGGAATGTCGGAAAAATAACCATTGAAACGAGGAATGTCGTTTTCGACGAGGACTACTGCAGTCATCACAGTGGATTCAAACCCGGGGCCTACGTGATGCTGGCCGTCAGCGACAATGGTTGTGGTATGGAAAAGGATGTCATGCAACACATCTTTGAGCCGTTCTTCACCACCAAGGAAATGGGGCAGGGGACGGGGCTTGGGCTAGCGACGGTGTTCGGCATCGTCAAGCAGAACAACGGGTTCATCAATGCTTACAGTGAACCTGGAAAAGGATCAACCTTCCGGATATACTTCCCACAGCATGTTTCCGAGGGAGCGGCCTGTCCGCTTCCGGGCAAGCCGAAACCGCCGTTGAGCAGGGGAGAAACCATTCTCGTCGTGGAAGATGAACCTTCCTTGATGAAGATGGTTTCCAGCATGCTTGGGTATTTGGGCTATACCGTCCTGGGGGCATCAACTCCAAAGGATGCCCTGCGGCTGGCTGAAGAGAAAGGCCGTGAAATCGATCTTCTCCTGACCGATGTGATCATGCCTCAGATGAACGGGAAGGAGCTTGCCAACGAGTTGGTTTCTTTGAATCCGAATCTCAAATGTCTGTTCATGTCGGGATATACGGCCAACGCCATCGTCCACCACGGCATTTTGGAAGAAGGAGTCCACTTCATTCAGAAACCGATTCTAATGAACGATCTGGCGGTGAAGGTGCGTGAGGCGCTCGATGCGGCGTCCAGCACAACGGATGAGGATATCGTGTATGCAAGATAGCGGTAAACAAAGACAATGCCCTTCCTGTGGTGATCCGGTCGAGGAGGGCTGGCGGATATGTCCCGTCTGCGAAACCGATCTTCGCGGACTGGCCTGCCCGGTGTGCGGAAAGGCCGTCCGGGAAAACTGGAAACGATGCCCGTATTGTGAGACGGCCCTGTTCTGCAGCGGCTGCAACAGGCGCATTCCGGCGGGACAGCAATGCTGCCCCGTATGTCAACCGGCCTCACAGGAAACCTTCGTGATCGAGCCGGTTACGGAGCTTGTTTTCGTCCGGATTCCGGGTGGAACGTTTTTGATGGGGGATGTGTTCGGCGACGGTTCCGAAAACGAGCAGCCGGTGCATTCCGTGAAGATCTCCCCCTTTTTCTTGTCCGTCTGCCCTGTGACCCAAAGAGCCTGGGGCAGGGTGATGGATCGCAATCCCTCCAGGTACGTGGGAGAGGATCTTCCGGTGGAGTCCGTTTCCTGGTTCGATTCCCAGGAATTTCTCACGCGGCTTCAGGAAAAAAGCCCTCTGAAGGTTACGTTCAACCTGCCGACGGAAGCCCAGTGGGAGTATGCCGCCCGAAGCGGAGGAAGACCCGAGCGCCATGCAGGCGGCGATGATTTGGACGCGTTGGGGTGGTACGCCGACAATTGTGACGGAAAGCCGCAACCGGTCGCGAAAAAACGGCCCAACGGCCTAGGGCTCCACGACATGAGCGGAAATGTGTGGGAATGGTGTGCCGATGTCTTCCATGCCGATGCCTACAGTCGTCATGCGGCAGAAGATCCTCTAGAAACCCGGGGAGGGGAAGAACGGGTTCTGCGCGGTGGAGCCTTTCACCTCGATGCGTGGAGCGCCCGGACGATGCGGCGCTTTTCCCTGAATCCCGAATTCTGCGGCCCTGCCGTGGGGTTTCGGATCGTGTTCGTCCGGGAGTAAAGGGGCGATCAAAACCCTTTCCGGGGATTCTCTCAAGATTCATACATGATGCCCCCGCAAAAAGTCAGGCACTCTTATTTGACCCGCAGGAAGGCGGGTGAATTTTGCTCAGCAGCGGAAAAACTCAGCAGCCCGAGCTCGTAAGATCGGGCGGATGGCCAAACTTGGGATATAGGATTGCTGAGTTGCAACATGATGTTTTTCAAACGAATATCGATAAT
>JBFMBE010000105.1:0-12156 GCA_040755275.1 Thermodesulfobacteriota bacterium
TTTTCAAACCAATATTGATGAAGCATCTCCGCCCGATCCAACGATATCCGGCGGCTTCAAACACGTTTTCGCAGCAGTCTCAAAAGGCTTCCCCAGCCACCCCGCTGATGCCCGACATTTACGAAAATCAAACACGTTTTCGCAGCAGTCTCAAAAGGCTTCCCCAGCCACCCCGCTGATGCCCGACATTTACGAAAAGCACGGGAAAATCGACTTGTTGCGAGCTCATCAATTGGTTGCAGTTCCATCATTGATGGAGTCGCAAAAAGTCGCTAACCACCGATTTTCCTTCAAAGCCGGGCCTCCAGCAGGAGGGCGGGTGGTGTTTTGCAAAGCAGCGGAAACTGTTTGAAGCAGCCGGAGATCGTTGGATCGGGCGGACGCAATTCATTGATATTGATTTGAAAAACAGCTTGTTGGAAACCAGCAACCCATTCTTTTCATTTTGGCCATCCGCCCGATCCTACGAGCTCGGGCTGCTGAGTTTTTCCGCTGCTGAGCAAAATTCACCCGCCTTCCTGCGGGTCAAATTAGAGGGCCTGACTTTTTGCGACTCCATCATCATTTGAAACATCCAGAAATCGGTAGCGAAGCCTTCGGGCCACTTCATAACTGCAAGCCTTGCAGAAGCGCATCGGAATCTCGTCGAGGATCTCCACCCGATTGGCGAAACGCATGAGGCATCGAGTATCGATGCAGTGGACGATGCCGAGCAGATGCCCCACTTCATGGAGGGCAACCTTGGCTGTACGTGCAAGGAATCGATCCATGGATGCGTCTCGAAGCCGATAGACGGACACGATGGCGGCAGAACCGCCGAGCTGGGATTCTCCGAAGATATGGGTCAGGATGGGCAGGTAGAGATCGACGTCTACGACACCGAGACGGAAAGCGGCGCCGTTTTCGAGTTCAGCAAGCCGCAGCAAAATTTTTCCGGCCTCGTACTGGCCACGTCGTTCGGAAAAGGCGTATTCGGGCTTGTGCTCCGCCGCTTGAATCATCACATTCAAACCGATGATGGTCTGCAGGTGACCGGCCATTACGGCAAGGATCCGCTCCTCGACGTCTCCGAACGGGAAGAGATCCAGATGGGGCCTGGAAATAGCGGCTGTGGGTTCGGTTTTCAAGCGTTCCCCCCGGAACTTACCGCGTTGCGTCCAGTGTAATGGCAAAGCGCTTGATTTTCCGGGAAAGCGTCGTCCGATCGATACCCAGCTTCTTGGCGGCAGCCGAGACGTTGCCATCACAGTGCTGGAGCATGGCCTGAATGTGCTGCCTTTCCAGTTCGTCGAGCGTCAACGGCTGTGCAGGCACCGCCTGGGTCGGGTTCAAGAACCTCAATTCCTCGACTCCGATGATTCGTCCCCTGGCCAAAACGACGGCCCGCTCGACCACATTGCGCAGCTCCCGCACATTGCCCGGCCAGCCATAGGCCATCAGTTGATCGATGGCCTTCTGGGTGAATCCCTCGATGTGTTTTCCGGTTTCCTCGACGTATTTCTTCAGAAAATGATCCGCCAGAGCGGGGATATCGTCCGTCCGTTCGCGTAGGGGCGGGATGTGAATTCGGATGACGTTGATTCGATAGAAGAAATCCTCCCGGAAGAGATTTTCCCGGATCATGTGTTGGATGTCCCGATGGGTTGCCGTAATCAGGCGAAAATCGGCGTGAACGGTCCGGCTTCCGCCCAGGCGATAAAACTGCTTTTCCTCGAGGACACGCAACAGGCTGACCTGCATCTTCGCGGAAATCTCTCCGATTTCATCCAGGAAGAGGGTGCCGTTGTCCGCCATCTCAAGCCTTCCACGACGGGCCTGGGTTGCACCCGTAAAGGCTCCTTTTTCGTGACCGAACAGCTCGCTTTCGAGAAGCGACTCCGTCATCGCACCGCAATTGACCGTAATGAAAGGGCCGAAACTGCGCTGACTCTGCATGTGAATGGCCCTGGCAACAATGTCTTTGCCGACCCCCGTCTCCCCGGTAATGAAAATCGGCGCTGTCGTAGGCGCCACTTCCTCGATGGTCGCAAAAATCCGTCGCATGGCATCCGAATGAACGACGAAAACCGCCAAGGCCTCTTCCTGCTGCTCCTGGATGCGGTTCTTCAGGGCGATGTTTTCCTGTTGCAGGCTCTTGTGGGCCAGAACGCGCTCCATCAGCAGGGACAACGTGTCCGGATCGAAGGGCTTGCACAGATAGTCCGTAGCCCCACGCTTCATCGCCTCGACGGCCGTCGGAATCGAGCCATGCGCCGTCATCATGATGACGACGGCACTGGGACGATGCTCCTTGATGCGGCTCAGCAGCTCGATGCCGTCCATGCCCGGCATCTTGACATCGACGAGAAAAATATCGACATCGTTTTCAGCCATCTGTTCCAGGGCATCTTGTCCGGAGCGCGCCGTCAGCACCCGGTATCCGTCCTTCACGAACCAAGCCATGAGCGCCTCACAGATGGTCTCTTCATCGTCGACGACCATGATTTGGGTGGCATGTTTCATGGCAGACCTCCTGTTCATGCCGCTGTTTGAGGCAGACGCAGCCGAAACGTCGTCCCCTTCCCTGGAGCGCTGTCAACCTCGATGGATCCCTTGTGTTCCCGAATGATGCCATATACCATCGCAAGCCCCAGCCCAACTCCCTTCCCTTGTGACTTCGTCGTAAAAAACGGTTCGAAGATGTGCTGCAGGTTCTCCGGACGGATGCCCTGACCCGTATCACTCACCTCGAGATAAATATGGGCCCCGGCCGGTTCTTTTCTGCCGCGAATCGTGAGTATTCCACCGTTGGGCATGGCATCGATCGCATTGAAGACGAGGTTGAGCAGGCACTGCTGAATCTGACCATAGTCCCCCCAGGCCAGAAACGGAGGGTCGGGAAGATCCAGTTGGAATTCGATCCTCGCCAGAACCAGCTGGTGGTGGGTCAGCATCAGAATGGTTTGAACCATTTCGAGAATGTCGATCTCATTGGCTTCGACGATGTTTTGACGGGCAAAGGTCAGCAGGTTCTTGACGATGTTGCCGCATCGCAGGGCTTCCCGGAAGGACAACTCCAGATAGCGTTCGAGGTCAGCCCGCTTCTCGGCGAAGGCGTTTTCCCGAAAATAGTTGAGAACGAGTTTGATGAAGGTAACGATGCTCGTGATCGGGTTGTTGATTTCATGACAGACCGAAGCGACGAGCCGCCCGAGAGACGTGAGCCGGTCCTCCTTGAGAGCTCGGGTGAAATCCTTCTTTATGGCTTCGGTCTGCTCGACGATCCGCTCGGAAAGCTCCTGGGTGATGTCCCGAACCGTTACGACGAATTGCACGACCTCTCCAGATCCTCCAAGAATGGGATACACCGTGATCTGGCAGATTCGGCTGCCGCCGCCTGGAAAAACCAGATCGCATACCCGACGGGAGGGCTTGCCGGTTTGAATGGTTTCGAGGATGGTGCTGCAAGCGTCCTTTTCCGAATAGGTGGCAATGGCAGACTGGATGACATCGTAGTAGGATTTGCCGATGATCGCCGATCGGTCTTTTCCACCAGTAATCAGCGGGGATGCATTGCAGTCGATGATCACAAAATCCCGGTTCAGGACCAGAACGCCGTCCGGAGAAGCCGCCAGAAGGGTGGAAGCGAAGGAAGCCGTCACGGCATGCTTTTGCTGCTGCAGGATGAGCTCGTCGTAGCGGCGGGCGAGATTGAAGAAGAGCCGGGCTGCCTTCTGGTCGAGGAGGGTGACGCTGTCGGGTTTTCGCTCCATCAGATCCACAAAGATCGCTGGATTGCCCGTCAACTCCAGTACAAGCTCGATGCACCCCAGCGACAGCATATCCTCGTATCGGTCGAAAATCCGAATCCCCATTTCACCCGCGAATTTGTAGCAGGCCACCGATGGGGTCACGACCGAAATCGCCTTTAGACGAGTGCGCAACCGAGAGTCCCGAAGCGCCTGAATGTCCCGAAGCAGGCTGAGGCAGTCCTCCCCCCGGATGACGACACCGATGTCGAGCGATAGAGTTTCATCTGGTTCGGCTTCAAGCATGCTATGGACCTTTTTGGTTATGATCCGAAGGTGCTGCAGATGATTGAGGCACTGCAAAGGGCAGGGATGCGAATGAAAATCATCAGATGAATTGAATTCAATATTATGGAGAAAACGTGAGCTGTCAAGCAGAAAACGAAGATACCATTTTTCGAAACAACTGTTTGCACCGAATCCAGCGGATGATGCGGCTCAATTTCCGAAAGCGGGCTTGAACCGCTCCAATGGCTGCATCCGCATCAGGTGTCTGCATGCAGAAGCTGGTGATGCAAACTTCGGGTCGGACCGCTTCGGGAAGTGAGCAGGGTCCGACGCCGTTCAGCAGAAAGGGGCAGTCGGCAGTAAACATCGTTTTCAGGTGGGAAGCCTGGGAGAAAAGAGCCTCGAAGCAGTCCGGCCGGAGCACGAGAAGGAAGCAAAAATCCTCGAATCCCATGACTTCACCCAGAAAGACGTTCCTGCAGCAGAGGCCTTCACAGTGATGGATACAACGCTGCAGGTAGAATGCGGAGGCTTGCATCAAGCGCTTTTCGGCCTCATGAATGTCGAGGCAAACCGAGCGCAGGTGGTCGATGTCCTCAGCAGAGCAGGATGCAAGCCATCGCCGGGCGTCGATCAAGGCATGAGTCAGTTCCATGGGGGGTGATCAACCGGAGACAATGCGTTCTTCGCCGCTGTAAACGACGAATTTTCCGGCCCGAACATGACCGATCAGCGTGACATGAAGGGTTTTGGCCAGTTCGATGGCTAAGGTGGTTGCCGTATTCCGGCTGACGATGACCGGAATGCCGAGTTTGGCCGCCTTGATGAGCATCTCGGAGGTCAGACGACCGGTTGTGATCAGAAGCTTGTCCTGCAGAGGGATGCCGTTCAGAAGGCAGTGTCCGACGATCATGTCGACTGCGTTGTGGCGGCCGATGTCGTCCCGAAACACGAGAATTTCCTTCCCCTCGGCAAGGGCCGTGTTGTGGACGCCATGCGTGAGGCGATAGGTTTCACTCAGCCGATGAAGATCCTCCATCCGATTGACGATATCTCCAGGATCCAGGCGCAGATCGCTTCGGACAGGCTTTCCCCGAATGGCGTCCAATGCGAAATAGAACAACGTTCCTTTGCCGCATCCGGAGGTCACCGTCCGCTTCGTCCAGAGCTGGTTGGCCGGACCGGTATCCCGGCTGCAGGTTACACGCACCAGCCCGGCGGATTCGTCGATTTCCATTCCGATCACATCGTTGGGTGATTTCAGAAATCCCTCGGCAAAGAGAAAACCGACAGCCAGCTCATCGAGATGGTTCCCGGTACACAACAGGGTAACCAGCTCCGTTTCATTGACGAACAGGGTAACGGGCTTCTCCCGGATCACGCTCCGGCTTTGGCGTTTCAAACCCGTGGTCGGATCGAAGTGCAGCACATCGATTTCGACGGTGTTTTCGCTCATGGGATGCAATCCTTCAACAGATGGGACAGGTGGCAATGAAAAAGGATGGACTCGCAAACAGTCAGGCCCTCTCATTTGACCCGCAGGAAGGCGGGTGAATTTTGCTCAGCAGCGGAAAAACTCAGCAGCCCGAGCTCGTAGGATCGGGCGGATGGCCAAAATGCAACCGTTGCTTTTCCAGAAGATTATCGTGAAAATATCATCGGGTTTCAAGGCACAAGTTACACAAGCTGTTTTCACCGAATAACGGGAGAATTGGCATGCAGGGAATCGTCGGAATCATCTTTCTGCTCGGAATCGGATGGCTGGTGAGTGAGAACCGGAGGACCATGGCCTGGCGAACCATTCTGGCCGGTATGGGGATCCAAGGCTTGATCGCCTTGCTTGTCTTGAAGGTTTCATCGTTCCGCAAATTGTTCCTGGGATTGAATACAGTGGTCACCACCTTGGAAGAAGCCACCCGCGCCGGAACCACCTTCGTTTTCGGTTTTTTGGGAGGAGGCCCCCTTCCCTATGCCGAGCTCAAACCGGGTCTCTCCTTTTCGATGGCATTTCAGGCCCTGCCCATGGTGCTGGTGATTGCGGCATTGACGGCCCTGCTTTACTACTGGCGGATTCTGCCGAAGGTGGTTCAAGCCTTCTCCTGGGTACTGCAAAAAAGCATGGGAATCGGAGGAGCCCTGGGTGTCGCCTCGGCAGGGTGCATTTTTTTGGGTATGGTGGAAAGTCCGCTGCTCATCCGCCCATATCTGAAGCGGATGACCCGAAGCGAGCTCTTTGCCCTGATGGTGACCGGTCTTTCCTGCATTGCCGGCACCATGCTGGTCATTTATGCATCGCTGCTGCAGCGGACGATTCCGAACGCACTGGCCCATATCCTGAGTGCAACCATCATCAGCGCTCCGGCCGCACTCGTGGTTGCAACCGTCATGGTCCCTGAAACGGAACCGCAGACGATGGGAGGAGAGATTTCCGGATATGAAGCCAACGGTGTCATGGATGCCCTGGCCAGAGGAACCGGTGACGGCTTGAAGCTGCTGCTGAACATCGTGGCAATCCTGATCGTATTTGTTGCGCTCGTGAAACTGATCAACATCGGGTTGGGATGGCTTCCGGACGTCATGGGACAGCCGCTCACACTCGAGCGGATGTTGGGGATCGTGTTGGCTCCCGTGGTCTGGCTGATCGGCGTTCCCTGGAAAGACGCATCGACAGCAGGGTCGCTGATGGGTATCAAATTCGTTCTGAACGAGTTCATTGCCTACATGCAGTTTTCGGAACTGCCTCAGGATGTCCTTGAACTCAAATCTCGGCTCATTCTGACCTATGCCATGTGCAGTTTCGCGAATTTCGGAAGCCTCGGCATATTGGTCGGCGGGCTTGGAACCCTTTGCCCGGAACGAAGGGACGAAATCGTTTCCATGAGTTGGAAAGCCCTTCTCGGCGGTGTGCTGGCATCTTTTCTGACAGGAGCCGTCGTCGGAGTCATCGAATGATGGCCTCGGAACAAGTCGCCGTTACCCCGATTCTGTCGATTGCCGGGCCTCGAGCAAATGGCGGTATTGTGCCATTTTCCACTTGAGACAAACCGCATTTTCGTTTAAGGAACGATCTTCACGACATAAGTTGGTCTTCTAAAAAGCCGCTATCCACCGAATTTCCCTTCAATGCCAGGCTTGCAGCAGAAGGGCAGGTCAATCCAGAGGGTTTGACTTGTTGCGAGACCACCACCTATGGACTTCGAGATAGCACCACCGGGATATGTTGTCCGGTGAACGATCTTTCACCTTTTTCGCCAATGGAAAGATGCCATGACCCTCACCATCTACAACACCCTCACCCGTACCAAAGAACCTTTCGAAACCGTCGAACCCAACAGGGTCCGCATGTATGTCTGCGGGCCGACCGTTTATGATTCCGCCCATATCGGGCATGCCCGCGCCGTGGTCACCTTCGATGTCATCGTTCGCTACCTGCGTACCCGAGGGTATGAGGTGACCTATGTCCGAAATTTCACGGATGTCGACGACAAAATCATCCAGAAAGCGAATCAGACCGGTGCCTCCTGCCAGGAAATCGCCGAACGTTATATCGATGAATTTCATCGGGATATGGATGCCCTGTATGTGGAGCGACCGACGATAGAACCACGGGCTACAGAATTCATCGATGATATCATCCGCATCGTGGAACGACTGATTGCAGGCGGTTTCGCCTACGTCGTTGACGGCGATGTCTATTTTTCGGTTGAGGCGTTTTCGGAATACGGCAAGCTCTCCAATCGCAGACTTGACCAAATGGAGGCTGGGGCTCGGGTCGATGTCGACGACCGCAAACGAAATCCTTTCGACTTCGCACTCTGGAAGTCATCGAAGCCCGAAGAACCCTGGTGGGAGAGCCCCTGGGGAAGAGGACGACCCGGCTGGCACATCGAATGCTCGGCAATGAGCTCCTCCCTGCTGGGAGAGACGATCGATATTCACGGCGGTGGCATCGATCTCATCTTTCCCCATCACGAAAACGAAATTGCCCAATCTGAGGCAGCTTTCGGCAAGACCTTCGTCCGCTATTGGATGCACAATGGGTTCGTGAACATCAACAACGAAAAGATGTCGAAATCGCTCAAGAATTTCCGGACGGTTCGATCGGTGCTCGATACCTACCATCCCGAAACCATCCGAATGTTTCTGATTTCCAGCCATTACCGAAGTCCGATCGATTTTACAGAGAATAACATGGAAGAAGCGGAATCCGGAGTCGAACGAATCTATGCGACACTGCAACGGCTTGAAACGACTCTGAAAACGTCCGCTCCATCGCAAACGCTTCCCCGTGGGGAAACGTGGGAACGTTTCTGTGAAGTCATGGATGACGATTTCAATACGGCCAAGGCTGTGGGGATTCTCTTCGATACGGTTCGAAGCCTGAACCGCATTCTGGACGAGCATTCGGAGCAGCTGGCAGACGCCGTTCGGGATTTGCTGGAAGTGCAATGGGGGGATGTGCTGGCCATCTGCGGGATTCTCGGCGTGATGAACGAGCCCCCTGCCGATTATTTCGAACGAAAGAAACAAGATGTTCTGGAGAAGAAGGGCGTCGATACGGTCCTCATCGAGGAAAAAATCGCCGAACGCCGGGAAGCCCGCAAGGCCAAGCAGTGGCAACAAGCGGATGCCATCCGAAAAGAGCTCGAGGCCATGGGTGTTTCTCTGGAGGACAGGCCGGACGGAACGACGAAGTGGCGCCTCATCCGCGGATGACGGCGCATCAGCAGGCTGGCTGGTAGGGCGTTCAGTGGGAGTCGTGGATGAATCACTCCCACTGAACGATCGATGGTTGCCCCGATCTTCAACCGGGGTCGATTCATTCTCCGGATCGACTGATGCTCGGCATCATTCCTTTTGGAGGTCGATCGCCAACTGAACGATTTTCTGGACCTGATCGTCCGGTACCCTTCCCCGTACGATGGCCTTGACGACACGGTCCTTGTCGAGCAGAATCGCATTGGCCGTATCGGCCTGCAACCCCCATGCATTCCGAAGGGTTGCATCATAATCGAAGAGAATAACGGTGTTGTATTTTTTGGCCTTGGCACCTGCAATGGAGCGGATCAGCGCATCGGGTTTCCAGGAAGCCTTGCAGTCCGCGATACCGACCCCCTTGTAGGTTTCGTCTTTCAGAAGCCCCTGATCCTTGGCTTTTTTCATGGCATCGGTGAAGTGCTCGTTCAGATCCGATTCATCCGGATCCACGTAGTTGATCAGAAGGACCTTGCCCGCCCAGGAAGCCATCGAGAATTCTTTTCCGTCGGCATCCTTGAACGACCAGTCCGGGGCCTTCATCCCGATGGTGAGCGGTTCAGCCAGCACCGGCTGAACCCAGAGAAGACAAGCAACACCTAAAAGCGCAATCAGACCGATTTTCCGCATCCCACATCTCCTTTTCTGTAGGTTGGTTGGTTCGTGGATCCCCTTGGCGCCGATGACTTCGGCTCTCTTTCCGATCAATCTCCCATTTCCTTCATGAAATCGTCGTACAGGGTTTCCAGCTTGAGTTTGTGTTTGGCTTCCTCCTGACAGAGCAATTTAAAGACATTTTTGGCCTGCTCACTCTGGGATTTTTCGAGAAGCTCGTTGTACAAGGCCAATGCCTTCTCTTCGCGTTTCATCGCGACGATCAGTACGTCCCGATACCCCATGTTCGGATCGAACGGAATGTCGAGCAACAGATCGCTGCGCTTGATGTCCGAAATCCACCGGAAATGGTACTGGCTTGTGGCGATCTTACACTCGTTCGTACAATCTACGTCCTTCAGGATGCGTTCGTGTTTGCGCTCTTCGGCTGCAAACTCCGTGAGCATGTCTCGAACGCCTTCCATGACAGCCATGCGACTCAGGGTTTCATAGAATTCGGCTGCCTCCCGCTCCTTCTGGATGGCATACTGAACGATGGCTTCATAACTGTCCACTTCCATCGGTTGGCTCCTTTCTTGTCGATGAGGTCAGGATAATGGATGGTTCAGGCGGATGATCCAGAGGCAACACCAGTGAACCGACGAGTTCCGAGAGTTTCCGGATGCCCTGCCGACGGCAATAGGCTTCGATTCCTTCCAAAATTTCGATTGTGGCCTTGGGATTCACAAAATTGGCGGTTCCAACTTCGATGGCGGAAGCACCGGCAATGAAGAATTCGATGGCGTCGGATGCATTCAGAATTCCACCGATACCGATCACCGGGATGTTCACCGCCCGGGCCGTTTGCCAAACCATGCGAAGTGCGACCGGTTTGATGGCAGGCCCGGAAAGTCCTCCGGTGACGTTGGCCAGCCTGGGTCTTCGGGTTTCGATGTCGATGGCCATGCCGGTCAAGGTGTTGATGAGGGACACGGCATCCGCCCCTGCGTCTTCGGCGGCTCGCGCAATGACGGTGATATCGGTCACGTTGGGGGTCAACTTGGCAATGATCGGCAGGCCAGTGGCCTTCCGAACGGCATGAACGACGGCATGGGCCATGTTCGGATCCGTTCCGAAGGCCACACCTCCTGCCCGGACATTGGGACAGGAAATGTTGATTTCGATCGCCGCAACCCCTTTTGCTGCATCGAGCCTGCGGGCGATTTCGGCGTAGTCCGCGATTTCCTTACCGTAGATGTTGACAATGACGGCTGTCGGGATGTTCCGAAGCAGCGGCAGCTTCTCGTTCAGGAAACGGTCGATGCCGACATTTTCAAGACCGATGGCGTTCAGCATTCCACAGGCCGTTTCGACGATTCGGGGGGGTAGGTTTCCCCTCGATGGGGTCAGCGATAGGCCCTTGACGATGATGCCGCCCAGAGAAGAAAGATCCAGCAGCTCCGAAAATTCCAGACCATATCCGAAGGTGCCGGATGCAGTCAGCACGGGATTGTTCAGAACCAGGGACCCGATGCGCACCTGCCAGTCGATCGATGGGGATGAGTTCATTATAACGGCCTTCCCAAATGCCGGGCTACGGCCTTGACCCTGGCCTCGAGGTTGATGACATATGCCGGTTCGGGCTGCTTGGGTTCGGGCTTTGGATCGTACTCCCATGCCTTGATGTGCTGAACGGTGCGGGCGAGGTCTTGATTCACCCGTTCGAGCGTATCGGCCACGATATCCCTGAATTCGAGACAATGGGCGAGCGACCGGGAAAGATAGTGTCGCGCATCCGTCCCCGTAAGGGCATATCGGTGTCCGAGGCATAATATATCGATGTCCAACGTGGAGAGCCTGCGCAGGGAATCGAGATAGAGATCGTAGTCAACCAGGCAGTCCGACACGATATATCCGGAGGAGTCCATGATTCCGGTTGCCTCGGAAGAAATCAGGACCTTGTGGGAAGGGATGTAGAAGCTTAAACAGTCCCGCGTATGGCCGGGCGTTTCGATGACGTGGATTGCCGTGTCGTCGGCCGGAAAAAGCATGTCCCCCGTTTTGAGAACCCGATCGACCGCAAACGGCTCGAATTCGATGGTTGTATCGTAGCGGAACCCGTTGGCTCGAGCCGTGTGAACCGCAGCCCGGGTCAGTTCACGGATAAGGCCGATGGCATTGGGTCTTTCAAGCGTGGAGCGGGTGTGTTCTGCGGCAGCAATCTGAAGCCCCGGAAATCGTCTCTTGAAATATCCGGCTGAACCGCAGTGATCGAAGTGGGAATGGGTCAAGACACATGTATGCAGTGTTTTGCCCGTCAGAACGGATTCGATGGCGGAAGCATAGAGCTCTCCCAGAAAAGCGAATCCGGCATCGAAAAGGATCGGACGATCCCCGTCCCAGAGGTAAACGGGAATGGCGGCATCCCCCAACATGTACAGCGGGCCTTCGATGTGTCCAACGTGGTCGATGATCATTTCAGAATGGTTCCAGGTGCCGGTTGGATACTCTTCACCTCTGATATAGACGAATCCATCGACTGAATCAAGCCGATCTGCAACAGGAGGAATGAGGCGTACTGAAACGTACGCCGCAATGACGATGGATGCAGCACGACACAGCATCCGGCCTTTTTGCGAAGCCGTCCTTGATGATAGAGTCGCTAAAAGTCGCTGACCACCGATTTTCCTTCAAAGCCGGGCCTCCAGCAGGAGGGCGGGTGGTGTTTTGCGAAGCAGCGGAAACTGTTTGAAGCAGCCGGAGATCGTTGGATCGGGCGGACGCAATTCAT
>JBFMBE010000106.1:0-12106 GCA_040755275.1 Thermodesulfobacteriota bacterium
GTTTATTGTTTGGCCATCCGTCCGATCCTACGAGCTCGGGCGGCTGAGTTTTTTCGCAGCAGCGAAAAAGGTTCCCCAGCCACCCCGCGACTCGACAGAAACGCCCTGACTTTTTGCGGGGCCATCATCCTTGATGGTCCCGCAAAAAGTCAGGCCCCTGGATTGACCCGCAGGAAGGCGGGTGAATTTTGCTCAGCAGCAAAAAAGGCGTATGCCCCGCCATGGGACGATTCCGGGGCTTTCCGACTTGTTGCGAAACAATCATCTTTTGGCCCTTCTGACTTCTGTTCTTATATGCAATGACGCATTCAAGGAAAAAGACATCATGGAACAAGACCTGTTTCGAATGATGATGGAAAGCCTCAATGCCGTTGTATACGTTACGGATGCTGAAACGAACAAGGTGTTGTATGCAAACCCCGCGTTGAAGAAGAAATTGCCCGTCGACCCGGTGGGCCAGGTGTGTTGGAAGACACTCTACCCGGAATCGAAGGGCCCCTGCCCTCTGTGTTCGGCTTCGAAACCACTCGACCCGAATGGCATACCTGAAAACGTTTCTGTCTGGGATCGACCCGATGCCCGAGAAGAACGATGGCACCGCCATATCAACGAGGTCTTGGAGATTCCCGGCGGGCGCCAGGTCCGTTTCACCATTGCCTTCGATATTCACGATAAGGTTCTTGGTGAATTCAAACTCCGAGAACAGATGGCGTTCTACGATCAATTGATCGAAAACTCACCCGTAGCCATCGTCATCTCCGGACTCGACGGCAACATCGTCCGAATCAATCAGGAATTCACGAGGCTCTTTGGGTATACGCTGGATGAGGTTCGTGGTAAAAATATCAGCGCGCTGCTGGCACCGGAAGGTCTCGAAAAGGAGGCCCACACCCTTCGGAGCCAGATCGCCAATGGACAACGGATTCATGTCGAAACCAAGCGGAAAAACAAATTCGGTCAGTCGATCGATGTCGCCGTAACGGGTTCTCCTTTATTGTCGGGCAATCGTCTGGTCGGCATCCAGGCCGTCTATATGGACATTTCCAGTCGCAAGGAAGCCGAGATGGAAAAGGCGCGGCTGGAGATGCAGTTGATTCAAGCCCAGAAGATGGAAGCGCTCGGAGTGTTGGCCGGAGGCATCGCCCACGATTTCAACAACATCCTGGGAGCGATCATGGGATTTGGGCAAATGGCCTTGATGGACGCCCAGAAAGGCATCGCCAAACCCCATGACCTTACCCAGATTTTGAAGTCTGCCGAAAGAGCGAAACAGCTTGTCAAACAAATTCTAATGTTCAGCAGGCGGGTCAGTCCAGAGCTTCGGTTGATTCAATTGAACGATGTCATCCGACAGAGTCTCATGTTACTTGAACGTACCCTTCCCAAAATGGTGACGATCGAAAAGAGGCTTCAGCCGGATTTGGGTTTGATTCATGCTGATTCGACTCAGATCGATCAGATCATCATGAATCTGGGAACCAATGCAGCCGATGCCATGCCGAATGGTGGAGTGCTGCGCTATGAAACCCGAATGGAACAGGTGGATGAAAACCGGCAATTCAATGGATTGAAAATCAATCCCGGTTCCTATGTGGTTCTCCAGGTATCGGATACTGGTTGCGGCATGGATGGCAAGACGGTTCGCCATATTTTCGATCCGTTTTTTACGACGAAAGGGATTGGAAAAGGCACCGGTCTGGGGTTGTCCACCGTCTTCGGCATCGTCAAGGGACATTCCGGCTATATTCAATGCAGCAGCGAACCCGGAAAAGGAACGGTCTTCAATCTGTATTTCCCGGCTCAATCCGGCCGTGAAGATGTATGCGACATCGTCGTCGAACCCATCCTCATCAACGAAAAGGACCACAGGACCATCCTCGTGGTCGATGACGATCCGTTTATCCGGGAATTCTGTCAGGAAATCCTCGATCGACTCGGCTATAGGGTCCTTCTCTGTGAAAGCGGGGAGGAGGCCATCCAGATGTACCGTTCCAAACAGGAACCGATCGATCTGGTGATATTGGATTTGGGCATGCCGGGAATGGGCGGATATGCATGCCTCCAGCAACTTCTTAAGATCGACCCGAAGGTCAAGGTGCTGATTGCAAGCGGTTACGGCCCCATCGGTCATTCAGACCGGGCCATCGAAGCCGGTGCGAAGGGTTATATCGCCAAGCCCTATCGCATGGAATATCTGAACAAAGCCATCCAGAAAATCTTGAACTGAAGCGCGGAATGGTTGTTGGCCTTGCAACAAATCGAAAAACTCCAACCGTTCCTCATGGGAGAGAGGAAATGAAACCGGAAGAAAAAACCTTGCTCCTGCAATGGATGCCACGTATCGAAGGTGATGTCACGATTCACCTGACTCGAAGCGATCATCCTGCATCGAAGGAATTTGAAGCCTTCACCCAGGACCTCATCGATCTTGGGATGAAGGTGGACCTGCAGGTCGAACGGGAAGAAGGCGCTGTCCCACCCGTCATTCGCATCCATCCGCGCATCTGTTACCGAATCGTTCCGGAGGGACAAGAGCTGCCTCCTTTCCTCGAAGCGATCGCCTGGATCGCGGGCGGCAGTGCGCCTGCGATCGACCCGGTGGCGGCCGCCCGCATCGGATCCATCCAGCTTCCGGCCTTGTTTCGGCTGTTTGTGGCAAACGCATGTCCCCATTGCCCGAAGGCCGTCCGTCAACTGATTGCGCTGTGCCTGAATGCCGAACCGGTCTATCTCGATATTGTCGATGCCTTCCGGTTTGCATCCGCAGAAGATCGCATTCAATCGGTTCCGACGCTGGTTCTGGAAGGCGGATTTCGATGGAGCGGTGCCATCGATCTGCAGGAAGTGATCGATACCGCAGTCAACCGAGACCCCATGGGAATCGGGCTTCAAAGTCTGGAAAATCTGGTATCGGATGGCCAGGCCGACCGGATTGTCGGTTTGATGAAGGCGCACCGAGGCATCCCACCCGCTTTTGTCGATTTGCTGGTGCACCCACAATGGCAGATTCGTTTGGGAGCCATGGTAACTGTCGAAACCCTGGCAGCCGACATGCCCGAGCTCGCTCGGATGCTTGCCGATCCGATCTGGTCGAGGTTTTCAAACGTCGAGGACCGAATCAAGGGCGATCTTCTGTATGTGATGGGAGAGATCGGTGCAGACGACTATCGCGACCGCATCCTCGATTTCCTCAGCCGGGAGACGAACCCCGAAGTGATCGAGGCGGCACAAGAAGCTTTGGAAAAGATCGGGGGATAGCCAAAAGCATCAGCCCTTCAACGAAGACGGCTTCGTAAAAAGGCCGGATGCTGTGTCGTGCTGCATCCCTCGTCATTGCGGCGTACGTTTCAGTACGCCTCATTCCTCGGGATTTGCACTCCTTGCCTGCGGCCTTTTTTCGAAGCCGTCCATATGATGGACTTTTTGCGACACCATCAACGAAGCCGTCATCCTTTTTTCTGACGAATGTCCTCGATGACCTGCCGCAAAATTTCATCCAGGTCCGTCTTCGGCATATATCCGATCAACCGGTGGATTTTTTCGATACTGGGCACGCGGCGCTGCATGTCCTCGAAATCCCTTCCGAAAGCTTTTTCATAGGGAATGCAGGTGATCGTCGAAGACGATCCGGTCATGGCCACAATCCGCCTTGCAAGCTCTCCGATAGAAATCTCCTGCGTTCCGCCGACATTGAACACCTGCCCGACAGCCTCTTCCCGTTCCATCAAACCAACCAGAGCACCTGCCACATCCTTGACATAGGTGAAGGTTCGAGTTTGCGTCCCATCCCCATAAACGGTGATGGGTTCGTTGTGAAGCGCCTGGGTGACGAAACGCGGGATCACCATTCCGTAGGCACCCGTCTGACGAGGTCCGACCGTATTGAACAGACGGGTGATGACGACCTTCAGGTCATGTGTCCGGTGATAGGCCAGCGCCGTGAATTCGTCCATGAGCTTGGATGCTGCATAACTCCAACGGAATTTGCTCGACGGACCGTAGATGATGTTGTCGGTCTCAACGAGGGGAGCATGCAGGTGTTTTCCATAGACTTCCGACGTCGATGCGATGAGCACCTTTTTCTTGAATTTGTTGCAGAGCTCAAGGACCTTTTCCGTTCCCTGAATGTTGATCCGAATGGACTCGAGCGGCTTCTCGAGGATGAGACGAACACCGACGGCTGCAGCCAGATGAAACACCCAGTCGCAGGTCCCGGTCAGTTCCAGCATCACCTCGTGGTTGAGAATCGTGTCAATGGTGACGAAAAATCGGTTCCGATACCGCTCTTCATCCATGAGAAACCGGATGTTGTCCATGGAACCGGTCGACAGGTCGTCGATGATGTACACCTCATCGCCTCGTTCGAGGCACAGCTCCGCCAGATGGGAACCGATGAAGCCGGCTCCACCGGTAATCAGAATTTTCATGAATGGTTCCTTGTTGCGGCCGTTTGAATGGGATACCGGCCGTGTTGATTTTCACGATACATACGACAAAACCGCAGAAAGTCGCTATCACTGATTTCTATCTCACCCTGACCTCCAGCAGGAGGACGTGTGATATGTTGCGAAATCATCAATCATCCATCCAGAAACAAGCCATCCTGGTAAATCACGACCGACTGTCCTCCTTCCAGCTTGGCAGTCACCCGTTTGGGTTCCGTGTTGACGAGGTCCCAATGGAGGGCCGAGTCGTTGAAGCCCAATGCCTTTTTCAGCTTCGGGGTCAGATCCGCCTGATTTCCGCTGTAGTTATCGGCATATGAAGAACCGAGGGCGATATGGCAATTGCCGTATTCTCCACCGAAATTTTCGTCGAACAGGGTATTGGCCATGAAACGGTCGATCCGGGAAAAGCGCTTGTCCGTCAGCGAAAATTCCCCGACCCTGCATGCGCCGACGTCAATGGCTATCTGCTTGCGTAGAAAATCCTCCCCCACTTCAGCAGATGCTTGAACCACTTGCCCCTTTCTAAATTCCAATCGAATGCCCTGTACGATATTGCCGCTTCGATAGGAAGGTTGATCGGAATAATAGATGCCTGTGGTTCCCCGCCAGTCCGGAGAAAGGAAAAGCTCGAAGCTGGGGATGTTGTGTCCCGTCACCCCGATCCATCGCCTGCATTTCCCCGGCGTAATGGTCAAATCCATGTGCTCCGATTCGATTCGATAAGACGCGACATCGAGGTGGTTCATCCAGTTCTTGAGGGAGGCCGCTCTACGGTATATCCGTTTCCATTCGACGAGTGGATCGGGTTGGTCCAGGAAACAGGCCTTCACGATCTGATCTGCATAGGTTTGGATGTCGATACCAGCCTGATCGGCTTGCTCCTGTGTCGGATAAGCGCACAAGGTCCATCCGAAAAGCCCCTGCTGTTCCCTTTCCGTACTGATATCCCGAAGCCGTTTCCGTGACAACAGGCTTTTTCCGATTCGGGAAGGCTCGATGTGTTTCAAGTGGGTGATCGATTCCGGAGCCAAGAGTGCGATCGCACCGTTCAGATTGCGATACAACTCTTCATCTCCAGGGGCGATGAAAGTCAGTTGGCGTGATCCGGAACGGGTATAAAACGATTTTTCCATGTTCGGGGTCGGCAGCATCCGCGCGACGGGGTGGAAGCCTTCCTCCAAGATCATGTCGTAGAGAATTTCCATCAGGCCGATGGCTGGCCGGTCGAAACGGATCAGAACGATGTCGTTTTTTCGAAAGGGAGCGGTTCGAGCCGTCTTCAGCCCCCAGATCAGGATTTGGGCATAGCGCTGCAATTGTTCTTCGGTAAACATGCAATCCCCTCCGATATGGTACAAGGTTCATGGAAGGTCGTTTTGAGCGGCAGGGTTTCCATTTTCCGAATGATGGTGGGCATGGTCCTTGAGAAAGAGCCTGTGGTATTCGTTTTCACTCAGGTGGGCCTTCAGGATGCGATTGACGGTCTCGAAAAGCTCTTCGAGTTCGGCGTTCGTCATCTTGCGGACCAGATGCTGCATCAAGACGTCGTCGGAAAACTTCTGCAGGTAATAGATCACCGTGTTCTCGTCGGTTTCCCGGTCCAACCCGAAACCGACAAGGCCTGTATAGGTTTCGACAAATCGATGGGAATGAAGTGAATTCATAGGGATTCCTTTTTGATGGAGCCGTAAAAAGTCGATTTCTCTCTCAAAAGCCGCGCCATGCTATCCCAAACGGATGGGGGAATCAATGCCATAAGCGAGCTCTTCGGACATCAGAGGATCGTTTCCCACCGAAACACCGGCCTGGTAGCCCGAATGGCAACCGAGACAAGGTGGTCCATCCGACGTTCCTGATAAACCGAGAACATCTCGTGATCCACCCGTAGATGCAGGCAATCCGGTGAACAGGATTCGAGACGGCATCGGGACAGCCCTTTCAATCCGATGCTTACAGCCTTGAGCGTGGCTTCCTTTGCTGTCCAAAGACGGAAGAACCGCTCGAACCGCTCGATTTCAGCCAGCATATCCCATTCGGCACCGTATCCAATCAGATCGAACATGCCGTCGGCCATCGGACGGATGCGCTCGATGTCGATGCCGACGGCGTGGGCATGTACAATGCCTGCAACCGCATGTGGTTTATGGGAAACGGACCAGAAAAAACCCCGCTCCGCAAGCGGTACGCCGTCTTCGGTCTTGGGGAACGTAGGATCATCGATTCCGAGATGCCTGGCGGATATTCGTGCGGCCTCCCGGGCCATTCTGCTGAGGTAAGTGTTTTGTTCTCTTCCCCGCCGAAGCGTCAAGGGCATCTCCAACATCAGGACAACGGCGAGTGGAGAAAACGGCGGGGATTCATGAGCTCCGGTCATGAACGACTCAGCTCTGGAGCAGAATGCGGCAGTCGGCCACCGTAGCCCCTTTGCCTTCTGCATGAACGAGCAGCGGGTTGATGTCGATTTCCCGAATTTCTGGATGGTTGACGACCAGATCCGAAAAGGAGACGACGAGCCGCTCGAGCTCGATCAAGTCGGTTTTCGGCCTTCCGCGAACCCCTTCGAGCAGCCTGTAACCCCGGATGCTGCGGATCATGCGCCTGGCTTCGTTGCGCTGCACCGGGGCCAGACGAAAGACGACATCCTGAAACACCTCGACGAAGATGCCGCCGATTCCGAACATGATCAGCGGTCCGAACACAGGGTAACGGTTCATGCCGAGAATGATTTCCTCCCCTTTCGGAGCCATTTTCTGAACCAGAACCCCCCGGATTTCGGCTTTTGGATCGTAGGCCCGGGCATTGCTCAAAATGGTGTCAAAGGCATCTCGCACTTCGGCCTCGTTCTGAAGGTTCACCCGGACCCCTCCTGCATCGCTCTTGTGCAGAATCTGGGCGGAGACGATCTTCATCACGACCGGATATCCCATGTCGGAAGCAAGGACTGCCCCTTCGTCGGCGGTCGTCGCCAGGCGTGTCGGCAAGGTGTTGAATCCATAGCAGGAGAGAAGCTCGAGGCCTTCCAGCTCGCCCAGGGATGTGTTTCCCCGTTGAACATGGTCGGCAATCATGGCTCTGGCCCGCTCGACATCGTGTTTCAGGGTGAACTGTGCGAGAAACTGCCGGTTCAGCCATTTCGAATACCGGTAGAGCGCCCCCATGGCCTTTGCGGCGCTTTCAGGGAACTTGAAAACCGGAATTCCGTTTTCCTGGAGGTGCCGCACCCCGGACGACACATCCACGATGCCCATGAAGCAGCACAGAATGGGTTTTGCCGTTTGGCGGGCGATGCCGGAAATGGCTTTAGCCGTTCCGAGGGCATCGGTCATGGACTGGGGAGTCAGGATCACGAGCGCACCATCGACGCCTTCGTCCCGGATGACAGCTTTCAAGGCGTTTTCGTAGCGTTCCTGGGAAGCGTCTCCGATGACATCGACCGGATTGTGGATGTTGGCCGTTTCCGGAAGATGAGAAGCCAGGACCTCGGTCGTTTCCGGCTGGAACCGGGCCAGTTGCAGACCGGAGTTGACCGTCATGTCTGTTGCGACGATGCCAGGCCCACCCGCATTCGTGATGATGGCCACGCGGTTTCCCTCCGGTATCTTTTTGCGAAGCTTGCCGAGATTGCTCAGGTTCTTGTAGGCGAAGGCCGTGGCGAAATCGAAGAGCTCATCGATGGATTCGACTCGGATGATCCCGCACTGTTTGAAGATGGCGTCATAGACAGCCTCGGTTCCGGCCAGTGCGCCGGTGTGGGAGGCTGCGGCCATGGCGCCTGCCCGTGTCCGGCCGCTTTTAATGACGAGAATCGGCGTTGGGCGATCCCCTGAAGTGATGGCCTTGACAGTATCGATGAATTCCCGGCCCCGTCGAAGCTCTTCGAGGTAAATCATGATGACTTCGGTATCCGTATCGCGGTGCAAATACCGCAGGAGGTCAAGCTCGTCGATATCGGCTTTGTTCCCGATGGAGATGAATTTGGAGAACCCGAATTCCCGGTCCGCAGCAAAATCCAGAACGGCCGTACACAGGGCCCCGCTCTGGGAGATGAAGGAAACGTTCCCGGCCTTGGGCATGCGCGCCGAAAAACTGGCGTTCAATTGAACGGCCGGCAGCGGATTGATCACCCCGAGGCAGTTGGGTCCGACCACCCGGACGCCGGCGCTCCGGCAAGTTTCAACGATTGTCGCCTCGATGTTCGCCCCCTCCGGTCCGACTTCCCGAAAACCGGCAGAAACGATGACCATTCCCTTCACGCCTTTCTGAATGGCCTGGTCGACCGCCTCCAGACAACGTTTGGGCGGCAGGATCAGCATGGCCAGATCGACCCGGTCGGGAATATCGAGAATGCTTGGATAAGCCCGTACACAGCGGATGGATTTCGCGTTGGGATTCACGGGATAGAGAGTTCCCGTGAACCCACCTTTCAGAATGTTCTGAAAAATGTCGTGGCCTACCTTGCCGGGAGTATTCGATGCTCCGATGACGGCAACGGATTTGGGCGAAAAAATGGCATCCAGCGATGAAAACAGGGTTTCCTGTTCAGGTTCCAGTACCTCGACGTTCAAAGCATGCTCCTTCAAATCGGTTTCGGGTTGTTTGGCAGGACGACTTGCAAATCATCCCGTATCAGCTCATTGTCTCAATGCCTTCCATGTCCTTCGTTCCAGAAAACTTCCGGAAACATTGGCCTCCATCTCCAGGAACCGCTCGTAGGGAACGGCTACGGTCATCAGCCCTCGTTCGAGCTGACGGAGGACGTTTTCACGAGCAGAAATGTCGGTCATTCCGATCACGGCCCGTCCCAAACCGTTTACGGCCTCCCGGTAAGCGAAAATACCGATGGTCTGACATCCTGCGCCATAGGGCACAATGACGTTTTCAACCCCTTTCCGATCGTAATTGGCCAGAATGACCAGGGCAGCGAGCGCATCGGCATCAACCAGAAAAACGACGACCTGCGGCTTATCCGTTTCCGGATCGATGTCACCAAGCGGAGAAAAAACGACATAAGGCGAAGGGACTTCCAGGATCGGCAGCTGATCGATAAAATCCTGAACGAGATCGGGATCACGCACATAGCCTTCCCCGTGCAGGAAGTCCTCAAGAAAGGCCTCCGTCACGTAGGGCCTGATCCCTTCCGCAACCGCCCTTCCGGCCTCACAGCAAGCATTCCCGGAAGAAAGAAATCGGCAGAACCCGTCGATGCCCCCCGGAAAATCGACATAGACATTTCCAAACCCAAGGCCGACCCCTCCTCCCCAGCACCCGTAAGTCTGTTTGCTGAAAACCGCCTTCTGTCCTTTGGCTGCTGCCGCGAGCATCCACATGACGCAGCCCCATTTTCCGGGCTTGAATTCCCTGGCACCTTCCGGTTTTTCGTCTTTCCACAGAATGGCCACGGGAGAATACCGACATCCGATTGCCAATGCAAGGCGACTTTCCATAGAATCTCCTTTCCGGTGATCGTGTTCGGCACACAGGGGGTTGGACTCTTCGATCATCCCAATCCTTTCATTCAACGAAGATGGCTTCGCAAAAAGTCGCTATCCACCGATCTTCTTTCAAAGCCGGGTCTCCAGCAGGAAGGCGGATGACGTTTGGCGAAACAGAGAAATCTGTTTGAAGCAGCAGTCTCAAAAGGCATATGTTCTGCCATGCTCAGAGGCCCGGCAATCGACAAAATCGGGGTAGCGGCGACTTTTTGCGGGGCCATCAGCGTTGCCCGATCGCCCGTTTTAAATTGGCCTCCGCAAGAAATACCCCGACGATTGCCCGATCGTCGTCGAGCTCGGCACGGCTAAGGTAGCTGCGGGCGTCCAACACATCCGTCGAAGTGGCGGCACCTTGCTGAAAGCGCAGATTGGTGATGCGAAAATTTTCAACGGCCTGGATCCGGGCTTCCTGTGCCGTCTTGCAGTTTTCTTGGGCAGCTCTCCACGCTTCCCAGGCTTCGACGACTTCGAGTGCGACGCTGTCTTTCACACCCTGCCATCGCCGTTCGTAGGCAGCCTGTTCATGCATGGCCTTGCGGACCTCGTCCCGAGTTTTCCCCCACTCAAAGAAGGTCCATCGAGCCTGGAGAGACAGGCTCAGGTTGTTGTCGTTTCCGAATTCGTTGTGGTCGGCTGCCACGTTGTCACCGAGCCGTTCGTAACGACCGATCATGGAAAGCTCCGGGTATGCAGGGGCTCTTGCCGCCTGAACCGCAAGCCCTGCCTTTTCGTAGGTAAGCCGCATGGCCTTCAATTCCGGTCGATAAACCTGTGCCTGATCGAGAAGAGTGCCAAGCGCAGGAAGCACGGGCAGGCTGTCGGGCAGGCCCGCCACACGAACGGGTTGATCGACCGTTCGCCCGATGGCCACATTGAGAGAGGCTGCGGCAAGGTTTCTGTCTGCCTGAGCCTGAACCATGCCCTGTTTGGCATGGGCCAGGCCGACCTTGGCCTTTAGAAGGTCGTTGAAAGAGATGACTCCCTGCTCGAAGAAGCGCTGGGCATCCAGAACATGGGCATCCAGTTGGGCCACTTCCTCCCGGACAACTGCGACGGCACGCTCGGCCAGAACCAACCGATACCAGGCAACCCGAGCCTGATGAGCCACATCGAGATGGGCCTGCTCGGTACGGATCTTCTGGATATCGACGTCAAGGGCCGCCATCTTCTTTCGAGTGCTCAGGGCAAACCCTGTAAACAACGGTTGAATCGCGGAAACATCCCAGGAGAATCGGTCCTGCTTGCCGACTGGAACGTGATTCATCCCGAACACCGCGTAAGGTGCATCCTTGAAACGGGTGTATGCATAGGAGGCCGACAGTTTGGGGAGCAAGGCCGCCAAGGCAGCACGATCCCCTTCCACAGCGGCCTTTTCGAGCTCAATTGCAGCGGCGATGGCGGGTTGATTGGTTAGAGCCTCTGAAACAGCGCTCTCCACATCGAGAACCGATGTCTCCGCGCCATGAACCATGCCGATCCACCACAAAATCATACTTGGAACCAGAAACGCCTGAACCGAGAATCGAATTTTCATTTTAAAATGCCGTACATGCTGATAGGATTCTTACGAAGGGTGCAGCAGTAGCTCCATTGTTCATAACGAGATCGGGCGGCTGAGTTTTTTCGCAGCAGCGAAAAAGGTTCCCCAGTCACCCCGCGGCTCGACAGAGACTTCCTGACTTTTTGCGGGACCATCATGACTGATGGCCCCGCAAAAAGTCGGAAAGTCTCGTCATCGTCGCATGGCAGGGCATACGCCTTTTTCGCTGCAGCGGATAAACTCAGCCGCCCGAGCTCGTAAGGGCCGGGCGTTGGGTCAACCATTCGATAAAGGCCAGTAAGCCGCAACGGTTTGATTTTCAAACAATTGTTTGTTGTTGAACGCCGCCCGGCCCAACGATCTCCGGCGGCTTCAAACAAGTATCCGCTGCAGCATCAAAAGGCATATGCCCCGCCATGCTCAGGCCCGGCAATCGACAAAATCTGGGTAGCGGCGACTTTTTGCGGGACCATCATGACTGATGGCCCCGCAAAAAGCTCATCATATGGACGGCTTCGAAAAAAGGCCGCAGGCAAGGAGTGCAAATCCCGAGGAATGAGGCGTACTTAAACGTACGCCGCAATGACGAGGGATGCAGCACGACACAGCATCCGGCCTTTTTGCGA
>JBFMBE010000107.1:0-12106 GCA_040755275.1 Thermodesulfobacteriota bacterium
AGGCGGCTTTGAATAAGAGTTGGCACTTTCATGGCCAACCCTTTTACCACGTTTTATGAGCAGAGTCCAGAAAAAAGATTGGTAAAAATTACCCTTTTGCCCCTGCCAAGGGGTGTGGAATGTAGGCTGAATGATTGGGAGAGCGAACCGATTAGGGTTTAGACCTGGAGAATGTTTTCAACCAGCTTGTAAACCGTGGTGCAGCCAAGCGTGCGTGGCCAGTCGGTGCAGGGGGGATTGTCACGCAGTCTGGCGCGGCGGATGGCTTCATCGATCCGATCGCGGGTGATCTTGCTTGCGTCGATGCCCTTGTCGTAACCGAGAATGTGCCGCTTCAGTCGATCACTACAATCCCGTGACGATGCGATGCCGGTGCCGTCCTCGAAATGAAGCAGCAACCAGTATTCAAACTTAGGGTTGCTGAGGGCGAAGCCGTAATTGTCGCGTGTCTGAGCCCAGGCATGAAGCTGGTCCAACTGTTCGTCGGTCCACTGATCCTTGTCCACCACGAGCCAGGCTTCGTCGGAGGATCTCAGTTCCTCCTGCCGGAGATAGTCCTCCATCCGCTTCAGCACCTGCGGGGGAGAGCTATCATGACTGCCTTTGAGGCAGTTCACCCGGATCACCGACTGTTGGTCATTGAAGATGTTGAAATACTGCGGTTCGGTCTTCACGCCTTCCACCGCGATCACGAACAGTTTGCGGTAGCGACGCTCGCCAAGGGGTCTCTGAAATCTGCGTCTCTTCGGTGGCATCAGTCATCCGCCTCAATTTCCTCAGTGAGGCAGGGATTTGTCAAAGCGCCCCCCAAAAGAATCCGGGGGATTCCACCTAATCGCCCCTGCAGGTAGCTCTTGCGGATATCCTTGTCGTATCGGACATCCTTGTACTCGCTGAAGGAGAGCAGATTCGAAGCTCCGGTGGCATCTCTTTCAGCCACCCACATCTCATCACGGCGAAGAAGTTGCTGATCTATGAGCAGCACGTCATGGGTGGTCAGGAGCAACTGCGTTCTGGTTTCCGTGGAGCAATTGGCGAGGTACGCTTCGAGCAATCTGCGTGTCAGCAGCGTGTGCAGGCTGCGGTCGACCTCGTCGATCACGTAGACCTTCTTCGAGACCTGAGCCGAGAGCTCAAGAAACGCGGGCAGCAGATCAATCACCCGCTGCGAGCCGTCCGACTCCTGACGGATCTCGAACTTGGCTTCCGTGCCGTCCGCCTTCGGATGATAGGTCACCAGCTTCTTGGCGATCAGCTCGCCACCTTTGCGGGTCACTAGGAACCGTTCGTTGATCGGCTCGGTCAGCAGACGAACGGTCATGCCTTCCTTCACAGCTTCCTGCAGCTTGGTCTTCAGTGGCTCGGGCAGCGGAATGTTCTCGAAAGGGATCTCCTCGCCACCCAGGTGCGCGATGCCGGTATCGAGCTGCGGTAGCATCTCGTTCATGGTCGAGTAGAGCGGATGCCCCTCGTCGAGGAACTGCTCGAAAGGTTCGAAGCGAGAATCGGGCGCAACCAGCTCGAGCGTATCCTTGAACCAGTCGTAGACCGGCCGGAAATTGTCGACCTTCTGGGAGACCGAGTTGGTCAGGAAGAGTTGGTTGTCCCGGGTCCCTTTGAAGGCGAACTGGAGGAACTGGTCCTTGGCCAGGGAATCATCGAAGTTGGGCTTTCCGTCCCGACGGTGGTAGAGCACCTTTTCACTGGTGCTCGTAATGACCACCAGCCTCTCTTCCAGAACGGCCTTGCGGGTCACCGCGAAGCTGAAGTCGTAAATGATCTCGTCGATCAGCAGCTCGAATCCAAACCGTGACGGCTGTTCGACCACCTTGGCGTCCAGCCGGAACGGATCGACAGGAATCAGGCTGTCGGGCTGGGTTCCCTTGACGACCAGCGTCTTGGCAAAACTCAGTGCTTTGAAAAAGTTGGTCTTGCCCGATGCGTTGCCGCCATAAATTGCCGCAACCGGAAGAACTCTCGTCTTGTACTTGCCGAGTTTGGGAACCCTGTCTCCATGCTGGCGCTCCCTGCTGGCGACCATCGAAAATGTGACCTGGTTGCGGAAGGACATCCAGTTTTCGAGTGAAAAACTGACTATCATCTTACCGCCTCATAAAGTGAAATATTTGCTTTATCATGACTTTAATATAGACATATGTGGCTTTAAAATCAATCGAAAAGAGAAAATATCTCGTTAAACGCCTTTGCGAGAGATCCGGTATTCGAAGTTCCTGGTGTGGGCGCTGCGATGCCGGTCGATGTCGAACCCGGCGTTCCGGATGACGTCCAGGTCGTTTCTGATGCGCCGACCCATCTGGGCGGGTTTCTTGTATTCGAACTCGAAGTTGAATTCTCGGCCGATCCTGCGTAGCGCCGCGAGCAGCCGTCCCGCCGATACAGGCTCCATGGTGTTCTCGTTCTCGAACCTCACCTGGTAGCGTTCGATGAGCCCCGCTACATGGTTTGCCCGGTCGTCCCCGCTGTAGCGGGCCTTCTCGTACAGTTCCACCGCGCTCCGGTAGGCATGGAAGAGCGACGTCAGCGCCGTGGCAATGGGATTCGACTCCCGGGCCATCTCTTGGCTGGTGTCGTTGATGGAATGGATCTGATCGAGGAACAGCGGGCTCAGCTTCTCGAGTCCGGTGGTTACCTCGTGTTCCTCGGACCCGGCCAGCATCAGTGATCGTGGCAGCCAGTATTGTTCGAAAGAATACAGAGGCCTAATTGAACGCCTGGGAATGAAGGCATCGATGAGTGCGAAGGGCAATTGCTATGACAATGCCCCGATGGAGAGTTTTTGGTCTGTTTTGAAGATGGAGTTGGTGTTTCAGGGGCATTTCGCTACTCGCCAACAGGCAATACGTGAACTTACAGAGTATATCGAAGTTTTCTACAACCGCCAGTGGATTCAACCGCGGCTTGGCTATCTCTCACCAGCAGCCTTTGACCGTCAATATTATAAATGCATAGTAAAAAATACCCTTTCGCCCCTGCCAAGGGGTGTGGAATGTGGGTAGAAACACGGGGAAAAAGAAAACCCGTCACCCCGGGGGGAAAGACCCCAGAGAGACGGGTTTATCTTTTCTAAAATGGTGGAGGCGGCGGGAATCGAACCCGCGTCCGAAAACATTCCGTCCAGGCGTCTACATACATATCCCGAATATTGAAATTCGCCCACGCGATCTCCTTCGGGCGGGATGTCGTTTGGGCTATTCCGGTGGAGTTTCGCCGGACCGTACCCGGAACATCCGGTCAGGCTATCCTGCTGTTGACGCCCTCGCCAGGCCCGCAGGCCCTGCCCGGCAGGACGGTAGCCGTTAAGCGGCTACTGCGTAGTTATAATCGTCTGCGATTATATTTAACCCTGTCTGTTTAACGAGAAGCCAGGAACTCGGTATGCAGCCGGAACTTCTTTATCCCCGTCGAAACCGTTTCGCCCCCAGGGATGTTTGGAAAAGATCGATAGGCCTTTTGAGTGCCTATTTTGATTGTCAATATATGACATTCTATCTTGCAAGTCAATACGATTCATGAACCCATCCGGCGAACGATCGGCAATTGGGTAGGGAGCTGAAATCGGACGATCCTTTCTTGTCATCGGGCATTGATGCCCGTATGGGTATATCGCCCGACGCGATGCAGTCGTGCCTGCTCCCGCTCCATGTCCCTTCGTTTGATGGACTCCCGTTTGTCGAAGAGCTGTTTGCCCCGGGCCAGGGCGATGACGATCTTGACCTTGCCGTTCTTGAAATACATTTTCAGCGGAACGAGGGTGAGTCCTTTTTCGTTGACCTTGCCATACAACCGCTTGATTTCCCTCTTGTGCAGCAGCAGTTTTCGTACCCGCAGCGGCTCGTGGTTGTCGTAATAGGCAAACGGGTATTCTCCGATATGCAGCTGGTAGATGAAAACCTCTCCGTTGGAAATCTTGGCGTATGCGTCCTTGAGGTTAACCTTGCCGATCCGCAGGGATTTGACTTCGGTACCCTTCAGCACGATGCCCGCCTCGAACTCCTCTTCGATGGTATAGTTGAAGCGAGCCTTCCGGTTTTCTGCGATCAGCTTGACGTGGTTCGATGACATGGTGAGCCTGTGATTCTATCGATCTCTGCGAAGCATCCGTTCGATGACGTCTTCGGTGGTTTTCATGGAAAGTGCCTGGGTCAGGAGGACGTCTGCCTCGGATTTTCGCAGCGTGGATATGCGCTGTTTGATGGAGCCGATCGACTGCGGGGTCATGCTGAGTTCATCGATTCCCATGGCCACAAGCAGCGGCAAACAGAGTGGATCTCCAGCCATTTCGCCGCACATGAACGTCGGAATTCCCTTCTGATGTCCAGTTTCGATGACATGCTTCACCAACCGGAGAACGGCCGGGTGAAGCGGGGAATACATATAGGCGACATCCCGGTTGCCGCGATCGATGGCCAGGGTGAATTGAATGAGATCGTTGGTTCCAATGCTGAAGAAATCGACTTCTTCCGCCAATATGTCGGCCAAGATGGCGGCTGAGGGCACCTCGATCATGATGCCCAAAGGAACGTCCCCTCGATAGGGCACATGATCGCTTTCAAGGGACTCCTTGCAGCTTTCAATGAGCTTGCGGACCTCGAGGACTTCTTCGTAGCATGAGATCATGGGTACCAGAACGCGGACATTGCCGAAAACGGCGGCCCGAAGAATGGCCCGAATCTGGGTGCGAAACACGTCTGGATTTTTCAGACAATAGCGAATTGCCCGAAATCCGATGGCTGGGTTGGCTTCGAGCAGACGCTTGCCGTGTTCGAGGGCCTTGTCGCCGTTGATGTCGAGGGTTCGAATGGTGACGGGGTAGGGCGCCATCTGCTCGACGGCATATCGGTAATCGGTGAACAACTCTTCTTCCGTAGGAAAGTCCTGTCTTCCCAGGTATTGAAATTCGGTTCTGTATAGCCCGATGCCTTCTCCGCCGTATTCCAGCACCGTTTTGGTTTCTTCCGGGATTTCGATGTTGCCCATGACGGGAACCTTCACACCGTCCGCTGTTTCGCTTCGGATTTCCAATCGATTCCGGTAGGCGCGGTCCTGCCTGTCTTCGTCGATTTTCTTTTCCAGAAAAGCCATCAGCGTTGCACTGTCGGGCCGGTGAATCACGACGCCGCCGGAGCCGTCCAAAATGAGCGGATCATCCATGGCGATGCGGTCCACTGCAGATTGCAGACCCATGACGGCAGCAATCCGGAGGCTTCGAACGATGATGCCGGCATGAGACGTCTTTCCACCGGTGTCTGAGGCAACGCCTTTGATGAATTCGGGTCGGATCTGGGTTGCCTGGGCAGGTGACAAATCTCTCATGACCAGGATCACCCGTTTGCTGATTCCGGTAATGTCGATCTGAGCGGCACCGGAAAGATTCCGCATCACCCTGTCTGCCAGATGAACGATGTCCAGCGCCCTTTCCTGAAGGTAGGGATCGGTCATCGAGGAAAACTTGCCGCGAAGATCCGCCGTAACCCGCTGAAGGGCCCATTCCGCATTGATGTGCTCTGAAGCGATGACATCGATGATTTTTCCGTAGAACAGGCGGTCGTTCAGCATCAACACGTGGGTGTTGAGGATATCGGTATGGATGTGGAGTTCGTCTGTGGTACCTTCGATGATGCGAAGCAGCTCTTCCCGGGTTGTCTTGACCGCAGTTTGAAAACGGGCGGCTTCTCGGACGATGGCGCTTTCGGAAATCCGGAATTTCGGTACCAGATCGATATGATCCAAGTACACGACATGGGCGGGTCCGATGGCAACCCCGGGGGATACGGCAATCCCTTCAAGCCGCTGGTTGAGGCTTTCCGGTGGAAGGAAATCGGATGCTTCTCCAAAACCGGTTTCAACGAGGTCTGTAAGTGCTTGCATCACCGGGATATCGTCAGCATCTTCACAGCCGAAGCGGATGGCACGGCCGGCGGGAATTTCCAGGGCCAGCATGTCGAGAATGTCTTTGGCATTGGCCTGTTGATCTTCATGAACCAGCCAGATCGAGTGATACGCCTTCTGGGCGATGTGTGCGATTTTGGCTGCCGATCGTGCATGCAGGCCAAGACCGTTGGTGATCCAAACGGTTTGGGTTTGATGATACGTCATGAATGTTTGTCGGATAATTGTTGTTTGCGAGCGGGGAAATCCGCTTCTACCAGGCGATGTCGATTGTTTTGCGGGATCGACTGTGAGGAAAACCCGTTCAATGGGCTTGCATCAGCAGAAGGATTTCGCGGTGAAACCATATTCCTTCTTTTTCAAATAGCAAATCGGGATGAAATTGTCAAATGAATCGGAACGATCGGCACCAACCGATCGAAATGGAAAGGACCTGGGTTGGATCGGGCAATTCTGTTGACACTCCAGATCCCATATGATAGCAATTTTCCTGAAATAAAGCGAATCCAAATAGATAGCCGAACGATACAGGTTTATAGCGCTTCAGGGTGGTGGAGAAGGGGATCGATGAGATATTTGCATCAGGCAGGAGAGCGACCATGACAACAACCCATGTGTTGACGGATCAGGCGGAAGATGAGGATATCATTGAATTGACGGAAGAAATCGAATCGGAGGACGAAGAGATCATCGATCTGACAGATGGAATCGATCCGATCCTTGAGCAAACCACTGCCCCCGTTGAGCCCACCCCAGCCATTGCGACGGCGGCCGATCCCGCCCCTTCCGAAATCCGAAAATGGAATGAAGGAAGCGAATCGGGCAAGTCCTTTTCGATCGAGGAGTTGACCATCGACAGCCTCGATGAAGAAATCCCCGCTCTCGACATCGACGCCCCATCCGCTGAACCGCCTGTGGGCGCTCAAGAGCTCGATATCGATATCGATCTCGATAGGCTGCTGCCTGATACGGTCGCATCCGTTCCGCCTTCGAAAGACGCCCCAACAACGGATTTCGAGCCGGTTCATGAAAAATCCTCAATTTCGCTGGATGCCTTCCTGAGCGAAGAGCCGACCGATCTTTCATCGGAGCCGATCCTCGATATCGGGCTGCCCCTTTCGGGCGAACCGCCCTTGGAAGCCGGTGTGGTCGAGGCATCGGATGGGATGCAACCCATAGACATCGTGCCGCCTCCGGCCGAACCGGCGGCAACTGTCGATATGATGGACCGAATTTCCGATGAGCGGATCGATCGAGCCGTGGAGCGGGTCATTCGGGAAATGTTTGAAGAACGGATTTCTGCGGCCATTTATGAAGTCGTCGAACGGGTCGTCCAGGATGAAATGGATCGACTGAGGCGCCTGTTGATAGAGGATAGATAAGGAGAAGTCATGACCGAAAACCGCTTCGACAAGGGGTACGATCCCCTGCTTGTCGAAAACAAATGGTACACGTTCTGGGAAGAGAATCATTTTTTCGATGCGGATGAATGTTCCGACCGTCCGGCCTATTCCATCGTCATTCCCCCACCCAATGTGACGGGCGTGCTGCATATGGGCCATGCCCTGAATGTCACCCTTCAGGACATTCTGTGTCGATACCGGCGGCTCAAGGGCGATGCCGTCCTGTGGATGCCGGGAACGGATCATGCCGGTATCGCCACCCAGAATGTCGTCGAACGGCAGCTCGCCGAAAAAGGGATGTCCCGACACGATCTGGGCCGGGAAGGCTTCATCGAGGCCGTCTGGGCCTGGAGAAAGGAATCGGGGAGCGCCATCATCAACCAGCTCAAGCGGCTGGGTGCCTGCTGCGACTGGCGGCGGGAGAGGTTCACGATGGATGAGGGGCTCTCGAAGGCCGTCCGTCAGGTGTTCGTTCGGCTCTATCACGAAGGCCTCATCTACAAAGGCGATTACATCATCAACTGGTGCCACAGGTGTCATACGGCCCTCTCGGACCTCGAGGTGGATCACGAAGAAATCGACGGATTTCTGTACCATATCCGATATCCTTTTGCCGGGGCCGATGGCCATCTCGTCGTAGCCACGACCCGCCCGGAAACGATGTTCGGGGATACGGCCGTGGCCGTTCATCCAGAGGACGAGCGATACCGAAACCTGCCCACTGCAGCCGTCGTTCTCCCCCTTGCCGAACGAGTTCTTCCGATTATCCGGGATGCCTATGTCGGCATGGAATTCGGAACCGGTGCCCTGAAGGTGACCCCGGCTCATGATCCCAACGACTTCGAGATCGGCAGACGTCACGGCCTCGAATCCCTCAAGGTCATCGATGACGACGGGATCATGCTGCCGCCTGCAGGGGCCTTTTCGGGAATGGAACGTTTCGCCTGCCGAAAGGCCGTCGTCGAAGAACTGACCCGCCGTGGGTTGCTGGAAAAGATTCAGCCCTACAAGCACAGCGTGGGGCACTGTTACCGGTGTAAGACCGTTGTTGAGCCCAACCTGTCGAAACAGTGGTTCGTTCGAACCAAGCCCCTGGCCGAGGCTGCCGTTGCGGCGGTCGAAGCGGGCAAAACCCGCATCGTTCCGGAAGTCTGGGTGAAGAATTATTACGATTGGATGAACAACATCCGCGACTGGTGCATTTCCAGGCAGATCTGGTGGGGACACCAGATTCCGGCCTGGACATGTGAGGACTGTGGGAAGATGACCGTAGCCATGGACGATCCGAAGGCTTGTTCGGCATGCGGCAGCTCCCGTCTGGTTCAGGAAAGCGATGTCCTCGATACCTGGTTCAGCTCCGCTCTCTGGCCGTTTTCAACGATGGGCTGGCCGGAAGACACACCGCTCCTGCGCAAATTCTACCCGACATCCGTTCTCGTCACGGGTTTTGACATCCTCTTTTTCTGGGTGGCCCGCATGATGATGATGGGTATTCATTTCATGGAGGAAGTGCCTTTCCGGGATGTTTATGTCCATGCCCTGGTGCGGGACGAGGCCGGAAAGAAGATGAGCAAATCCAAGGGAAACGTGATCGATCCTCTGACGATCATCGATCAATATGGAACCGATGCCTTTCGGATGACGCTCGCTGTCTTTGCGGCTCAGGGAAGAGACATCAAGATGTCCGAAAAGCGGGTGGAAGGGTATCGGCACTTCGTGAACAAGCTCTGGAACGCCGCCAGGTTCGCGATGATGCATTTGGAGACCCCATCCGATCTGCCGCAGACCGAGAAGCTCGATCTGCCCCATCGTTGGATTCTGTCGAGACTTCAGGCCGTGAGCCGCTCCGTTTCCGAAAACCTCGACACCTATCAATTCAACAATGCAGCCGGGGACCTCTATCAATTTGTCTGGCACGAATTCTGTGACTGGTATATCGAGGCCATCAAGCCCGATCTCTATGAAAAATATGGTGATGAACCACGGCAATTCGCCCGGGCCGTACTCTGGCACGTGCTTCGGGACTTGCTGATCCTGCTGCATCCATTCGTTCCCTTCATCACGGAGGAAATCTGGAGCGTTTTGCCTGGAACCCGTGGAAGTATCATGAACGCATGTTTTCCGGAGGTCGATTCCGGGCGGGTGGATCTGGACAGCGAAAGGCGGATGAAGGTCCTGATCGACATCGTTTCCGCCATCCGCAACATCCGAGGCGAAATGAACCTGCAACCGTCCCTGACCTTGTCTTGCCGGATCCACAGCATCGACGAGCGGATTCATGCGGCTGTGACCGAGCAGGGAGATCGGATCCGCAATCTGGCCCGACTCGACGGTATCGTTCTGACGGCTTCGGATGAAAAACCGAAGCATGCGGCCGTTGCCGTCATCGAGAACGCCGAGATCTACGTGCCGATGGAAGGGGTGCTGGACATCGGGCAGGAGCTGCAGCGCCTGGGCAAGGAAATGAACAAGGTACAGACGGAACTCACGAACATCTCCAGGAAGTTGATGAATGAGGACTTCATTCGGAAAGCACCCGAAGAAGTCATCGAAAAAGCCCGGGAAAAACAGACGCTGCTCGAAGAAAAGCGCAACCGGATGCAGCGGCACATCGAAAAGCTGCAGACATTGTAGAGGGGACGCATATGAACCTCGCCCGAACGGCACTGGTCGAACGGCTGATTCGCCTGGCTCTGGACGAAGATATCGGTACGGGGGACATCACGACCGAGAGTTTGATCGATCCTGGAACGACCGGTGTGGGGCGGATCGTCAGCAAGGAATCCATGGTTCTGGCCGGAGGACCCATTGCCGCGCGGGTGTTCGAAATGCTGGACCCGTCCCTTCTGGTTTCGATCCGTGCTGCAGACGGGGATTTCGTGCCCTCCGGAACGGTTCTGATGACCGTGGAAGGATCGATGCGTTCGCTTCTGACGGGTGAGCGCACCGCCTTGAACTTTCTTCAGCGCCTGTCCGGTATTGCCACCCATGTCCGCAACTACCTCCAGATGATGAAGGGGCTTTCGCTGCAGCTGGTCGATACCCGCAAAACGACACCGGGGCTTCGGGTGCTGGAAAAATACGCCGTTCGAATGGGCGGTGCCCGGAATCACCGGATGGGCCTCTTCGATGGGGTTTTGATCAAGGACAACCACATTGCAGCCTGCGGTGGAATCGCTCCTGCCGTCTCGCGCATCCGCAGGCACATTTCCCATTTGATGCGTATCGAAGTTGAAGTCTCGACCCTCGAGCAGGTTCAGGAAGCCCTGCAAGCCGGGGTGGATGTCATCATGCTCGACAACATGTCGATCGAAACGATGCGAAGGGCCGTTGCCCTGATTGCCGGAAAGGCCCTGGTCGAGGTGTCCGGGCGGATCAATGCCGCAACCATTCCAGGACTGGCAGGGGCAGGCATCGACATCGTCTCTGTAGGCGCTCTCACCCATTCGGCCAAGAGTGTGGATATCAGCATGGACATCGAGGCCGGAAACACCGCTCCTGTGGGGTCCAGCTCATGATTCCGCTTCGAGATACGACGGCATCGAAGAGCTATCCGGTGGTCAACACGGCGCTGATCGCCGTCAATGTGCTCGTGTTCATCATTCAGATCGGACAGGGTCGGGATCTGGATCGTTTCATCTACCTGTACGGACTGGTTCCCGCCCGCTATACGGTTCCGGGGATCGCTTCCTATTTCTCCGTCAGCCAACAGATCCTGTCTCTCGTCACTTTCATGTTCCTGCACGGCGGTTTCTGGCATCTTCTGGGGAACATGTGGTCCTTGTACATTTTCGGGGACAATGTGGAAGACCGGATGGGATCGGTGCGCTACCTCGTCTTTTATATGCTGAGCGGGCTGATTTCCGGACTGACCCATCTGCTGTTCAACATGACGTCGAATGTACCGACCATCGGTGCCAGCGGCGCCATCGCCGGGGTGATGGGCGCCTATTTTTTGATGTTTCCCCGATCGAAGATCCTGACGCTCGTTCCCATACTCATCATTCCGTTCTTCTTCGAGATACCGGCGTTCTTCTTTTTGGGTGCCTGGTTGCTGCTGCAATTTTTGAATGCCGCCGGAGACCATGCGGCAGGCGGAATCGCCTGGTGGGCCCATATCGGTGGGTTCCTGTTCGGGATGGCATTTGTCCGGATGCTGCCTTCCCTTCCATCCATCGGGGTGAGCGATCATATCCGAAGTTTCACGGAAAAACGGACGACTCCCCGGCTTCAGATCATCAAGCCGACCGGATCGGGGGACGATCCCCATCTGTATGGTGTCCTTCAGGTTTCTCCAACGGAAGCCATCGCCGGAACATTCAAGATGGTCAATATCCCCTGGGGATTCGTCAATCGTCTCTTTCGGGTGAGTGTTCCGCCCGGTGTGCGCGACGGGACGGTCCTGCGGCTCAAGGGAATGGGCAGAATGACCCGGGACGGCTTACGAGGGGACTTGCTGCTTCGGGTTGTCGTTCAACCCTGACGGCTTCGCAAAAAGGGCGGATGCTGTGTCGTGCTGCATCCCTCGTCGTTGCGGCGTACGTTTCAGTACGCTTCACAGACGGGATTTGCACTCCTTGCCTGCGGCCTTTTTTCGAAGCCGTCCATATGATGATGGTGTCGCAAAAAGTCGCTTTTCCCGTGCTTTTGGGAAATGCCGGGCATCAGCGGGGTGGCTGGGGAAGCCTTTTGAGACTGCTGCGAAAACGTGTTTGAAGCCGCCGGATATCGTTGGATCGGACGGACGCGCTTGAACGAATTGACATTGAAAAGCAAGCCGTTGTGATTCCACG
>JBFMBE010000108.1:0-12006 GCA_040755275.1 Thermodesulfobacteriota bacterium
GGGCGGATGGCCAAAATGAAAAGAATGGACTGCTGGTTTCCAACAAGCTGTTTTTCAAATCAATATCAATGAATTGCGTCCGCCCGATCCAACGATCTCCGGCTGCTTCAAACAGTTTCCGCTGCTTTGCAAAACACCACCCGCCCTCCTGCTGGAGGCCCGGCTTTGAAGGAAAATCGGTGGTTAGCGACTTTTTGCGACTCCATCAAGAATGATGGCGTCACATGAATTGTCTCGAAAACGAAAAACCGGTTTTGGACGCTGTCAACGCCCCAAAACCGGTTCAAACGTTTCGGACGATCGAAGTGGAGATCAGGTCTCTTCGATGGTGATGGCTCCGGCTTCACAAACTTCAACGCAGCTCTCGCAACCCAGGCATTCTTCAGCATTGACGGGATGTGCCTTGCCATCCACCAGTTCGAACACTTCCACCGGGCATACATCCACGCATTGTTCGCAGCCCTGGCATTTGTCCTCGTCCACGATCGGATTGAAACCCATTAGATACGCCTCCTTTCCATATGTTAAATGAATTGGCGAAACGCTCGCCATTGGATAACCAAACGAGTATCCAATTTTTCGGAATTCGTCCTTATACCAATCGAAATATCGAGTCAAGGCAAAAACGTCTTCCGTTCAAAACCGATGAGCCCGCAAAAAGTCGCTATCCACGGATTTTCGTTCAATGCCGGGCCTCCAGCAGTGGGGGCGGGTGGTGTTTTCCGCTGCTGAGCAAAATTCACCCGCCCTCCTGCTGATCAATCCTGATGGCTCCGCAACATGTCGCCATTCCCGTGCTTTTTGCAAATGTCGGGCAGCAGCGAAAAACGTTCCTCAGTCACCCCGCGACTCGACAGAGACTTCCTGACTTTTTGCGAGCCCATCAAAACCCATCGGTATACTGTCGCTCTGGAAAATCCGCCATCTTGTTCCCGCCGCTGACAGAAGGAGAAAGGCGTGAATACGGATATGGTCGCAAATGGGTACATGAGCGCTGGAAAGTATCGCTTGATTCCAGCCTTCGGCAGTGCTAAAAAGATCACTTCAATCCGGAGGGATGGCTGAGCGGTCGAAAGCGGCGGTCTTGAAAACCGTTGAGTGTAACAGCTCCGTGGGTTCGAATCCTACTCCCTCCGCCAGACGATACGATTTCGGAGAGATGGCCGAGTAGGCTGAAGGCGCGCGCCTGCTAAGCGTGTGTAGGGGGAAACCTCTACCGAGGGTTCGAATCCCTCTCTCTCCGCCACTTTTCCCGCCAGGCGGAACCCAGCGAACCCGATCCCGCTTCCGGATCGGGTTCTTGCGTTTTGAGGAGCAGACTCCATGACAACCCCCCACATCATGATTCTCGGTATCGGCTGTATCCTGTTCCGGGATGAAGGATTCGGTGTCCACGTCGTCCATCGGCTGAACCGATGCTACCGGTTTGCCGAAAACGTTTCCGTCATCGATGGCGGGGTGCTTGGTGTCAATCTGCTCGGGTACATTTCGAGAGCCGATCGGCTCATTGTCGTCGATTGTGTTCGGAACGGGGGACAGCCGGGCGATCTGTACCGACTGGAACACCACCAGTTACCGGAGCGGATCCGAGCCAAGAATTCCTTGCACCAAGTGGATTTCCTGGAAGCCCTCACCTTGTGTCAGGCCCTTGAAAAAGTGCCCGAAACCGTCGTGATCGGAGTCGAGCCCGAAGACATCGAAACCCTGTCAACGGAGCTGACGCCGACCCTGAAAGCGCGAGTGGAACCCGTGATCGACCTCGTGCTTCAAGAGCTGAGCCGTTTGGGGTATCCGGCCCATCCACCATCGGATGGGCAGCCGGGTATTGAAACGGATGGCTGCAACTACCAGAATTTGTTTGGATGATTCACCATTTCCGTTATGATTCGATGAGACGTCTTACCGAGGGGAACCATGTGCCTGGCCATTCCATCCAAAATCGTCGACATTCAGGATCAGATGGCGATCATCGATGTCGAAGGCGTCCGACGGAGCGCCAGCTTGCTGCTTCTGGAAGACGCAGCCATCGGTGATTACGTGATCGTTCACGCCGGATTCGCCATTCACAAGATTGACCCCGAAACGGCCCGCGAATCTCTCGATCTGCTCCGGGAATCCATGAGCCGGCTGGAAGAGGCCGATCCACAGACCCAGACGGGGCTGACCCTGAACCGCCAGATGACCGATCCGCAACCGAACTGAATTCCTTCAGACGCCCGTTTTCCCGGCGTACCGACCATGATACCGGATGCACCGCGATTGGACCTTCAAGCCGTCGATATCGACATTCAGGGAATCGTCCAGGGGGTCGGATTCAGACCCTTCGTTTATCAGACGGCGCTTCGTCATGGGTTGAAGGGAATCGTCTCCAACACGTCGGATGGCGTTTTTATCCATGTCGAAGGACCATCCGCAGCCATTCGATCCTTTATCGACGGTTTTTCCGCCCATCTGCCGCCACTTGCCCGCATCACCCGTCTGACGGAAACCCCCGCTGCAGTCTCCGGCTACGAGGCTTTTCAAATCGCATCCAGCGTGGAAGGCATCCGGCGCAACACCCTCATTTCTCCGGATGTCTGCGTTTGCGACGACTGCCTGAAAGAACTCTTCGATCCGGCGGACCGCAGGTACCGCTATCCATTCATTAACTGCACCCATTGCGGCCCGCGCTATACGATCATCGACGATATCCCCTACGATCGGCCCCATACATCGATGAAAGACTTTCGCATGTGCAGCCGATGCCAAGCGGAATACGATGACCCGATGGATCGACGTTTCCACGCCCAGCCCAATGCCTGTCCCGAATGCGGTCCCCGGCTCTCTCTCTATGCAGCGGACGGCACCCCGGTTTCCAGCACGGATCCACTCGAGGAGACCATTCGACTGCTGCAACAGGGGGCGATCGTGGCCATCAAGGGTCTCGGCGGGTTTCATCTGGCTTGTGATGCAACGAACGAGGCATCCGTCAAAACGCTGCGGCAGCGGAAACACCGGGAGGAGAAACCTCTTGCCGTCATGACCCCCGATGTGGAAACAGCCAAACGATTCGCCCGGATCGGGCCTGAAGAAGAAATCCTGCTGCGCTCGAGGCAGCGGCCGATCGTTCTCTGCGAAAAAGCGGAAGGATTTTTCCTTGCTGCGAGTGTTTCCCCGGCCAATCGGCGTATCGGCGTCATGCTCCCCTATACACCGCTGCACTGCCTGCTGATGCACGATGGATTCTCGGCCCTCGTCATGACGAGCGCGAATCCGAGCGAGGAGCCCATCGTTTACGACAACGAAGAGGCGTTCGAACGGCTTGCAGGCATTGCCGATCGCTTTCTGGTACACGACCGTCCGATCTATATCCGAGTGGATGATTCGGTCGTGCTCCGGACAGACAAGACCGTCATGCCGATTCGAAGGGCCAGAGGATATGTCCCGAGCCCCGTTTCCCTGCCCAGGAAACTGCCCCAGGTTCTGGCCTGCGGAGCCGAACTCAAGAACACGGTCTGCATCATCCGCAGCAGCGAGGCCTTTGTCAGCCAGCATATCGGCGATCTCGAAAACCTGCCCAGCTATGCATCCTTCCTCTTCACCATCGACCACCTGAAGCGCATCCTGGATGTCGAGCCGAACATCGTCGCCTTTGACCTACATCCCGATTATCTGAGCACCCGATACGCAGCGGAACTCCCCGACACCATCCACAAGATCGGCGTTCAACATCACCATGCCCATGTCGCCTCCTGCATGGCGGAAAACGGCGTCGAAGGAAAGGTGATCGGTATTGCCTGTGATGGAACGGGGTACGGGACCGATGGCACCATCTGGGGCTGTGAATGTTTCGAGGCGGACTACACGGGCTTTCGACGACTGGCCACCCTCGAGCCGGTACCCATGCCTGGAGGGTCTGCGGCCATCCGGGAACCCTGGCGAATGGCTCTCGCCTACCTGCATTCCTTGTACGGTCGACAGCTGCTGAAGCTTCCGTTGCCGTTTCTGAAAGGGGAACGGGCCGATGTCCTGTGCACCATGATCGAACGCGGGATCAACTGTCCCATGACTTCCGGTTTGGGACGGCTTTTCGATGGCGTTGCGGCGATGGTCGGACTTTACAACCGCGTTCGCTTCGAAGGACAGGCCGCCATGGCTCTCGAAATGGCGGCCGAACCGAACGGTATGGAAACCCCTTACTCCATCGAATTCCGGAATCATTCGAAAGGCAATCTGCTGCTCTTTTCGCCTCGCCCCTTGATCGAGGGCATCGTTGGGGATATAGTGAGCGGCATTTCCATTGGGAGCATTGCCTGGAAATTCCATCAGGCCCTGGTGAACGGCCTTGCAGAAGCGGCCCGACGGATTCGGGAACAAACCACCCTGAATCGGGTGGTGCTGAGCGGCGGTTCGTTTCAGAACGTTCTGTTGTCGACGGAACTTCGTCGCAAGCTCATCGACGATGGATTCGAGGTCTTCAGCCACCGCGAAGTTCCCTGCAACGACGGAGGAATTTCACTGGGACAGGCCGTCGTTGCCGGATACCGGTATCTGTGGTCCGAAGACAGCAGTCAGGAGAACGGTGGATTCTCCCGTCATCCGGATGATGGGCCAGGTAGACCACCGATTTGAAGCGGTTCCATCGATCGAAAGCCTATTGCCAACATCCCATGCCCATCGCCTATACCGAAGAATACCGCGACGCCCAGCTGGTCGCACCGCTGATCGACCGGATTCGGACGAGGAGCCGAAAACCGATCCGCATCATGGAAGTGTGCGGAACGCATACGGTATCCATTTTCCGAAGCGGCATCCGATCCTTGCTGCCGAAGACGATCACGCTGTTGTCCGGCCCCGGCTGTCCGGTCTGCGTCACGGCCCAGGGCGACATCGATGCATGCATCGCTCTGGCCTCCCTTCCGGACGTGATCCTGACCACTTTCGGCGACCTGATGCGGGTTCCCGGAAGCCGCTCTTCGCTGCGGCAGAAAAAGGCCGAAGGCTGTGACATCCGCATCGTCTATTCCAGCATGGACGCCCTCGATCTGGCTGCGGCAAACCCTGGGCGCCATGTCATCTTCATCGGTATCGGTTTTGAAACCACCGCACCAACCGTAGCAGCCGCACTGGCAACCGCCAAAGCCCGATCTATCGAAAATTTCTTCGTCTATTCCGTTCATAAAACTGTTCCTCAGGCACTCGAAGCCCTCGTGGAAGATCCGGCCACTCGGATTGACGGATTTTTGCTTCCAGGACATGTTTCCGTCATTACGGGCCTCGATGCCTACAGGCCCTTCCTATCCAGCCGTCGGGTTCCCTGTGTAGTGGCCGGTTTCGAACCGGTCGATATCCTGACCGCCATTGAACTGCTGGTGGATCAGATCGAATCGGGACGGGCCGAGCTGGAAAACGCCTATCCCCGAGCCGTCACCGAAACAGGAAACACCAAAGCCAAAGCCATGATGGAACTGGTTTTTCAGCCTGTGGATGCCGTATGGCGCGGGCTGGGAACCATCCCCCGGAGTGGGCTGGGCATCCGGCCGGCCTTTCGCTGCCACGACGCACAAGTCGTTTTTCATCCGGACCCCGGGAATATACAGGAGCCTGCCGCCTGCGCCTGTGGCGATATCCTCAAAGGCATCCAATCCCCGCCGGAATGCAAGCTCTACGGAACAGCCTGCACACCCGCCCATCCGGTTGGCCCCTGCATGGTTTCCAGCGAAGGTACCTGCGCCGCCTATTACCGATACCATCCGGGAGCCTGACCATGTCCATCAGCCCATCCAACACCATCGGTCTCGACCACGGAAGCGGCGGTCGCATTTCTCATGAGCTGATCGCCCGTCTCATCCTGCCGATTTTCCGAAATTCCGTTCTCGAAACCCTTCATGACGGTGCAACCCTTGTCGTCGGAAACGAACGAATCGCCTTTACGACGGATACCTATGTCGTCGATCCGATCGTTTTCCCGGGCGGATCCATCGGCGATCTGGCCGTGAACGGGACGGTGAACGATCTGGCCATGTGCGGAGCCGTCCCCAAATGGCTTTCGGTAGGTTTGATCCTCGAAGAAGGGTTTCCGACGGCCGATCTCGAGCGCATCCTTTCGGACATGGCCCGGGCTGCAGCAGCTGCAGGTGTAACGATCGTCACCGGAGACACCAAGGTCGTTCCGAAGGGGGCTGCCGATCGCATCTTCATCAATACGGCAGGCATCGGGTCCATTCCGGAACATATCCACATCGCCCCGGATCGGGCCAGACCCGGTGACCGCATTCTCTTGAGCGGAACCATCGCCGATCACGGCGTATGCGTTCTTGCAAACCGGCAGGGCATGGGATTCGACGTTCCGATCGAAAGCGACACCGCAGCCCTGAATGGACTCGTTCAGGCCATGCTCGAGACCGATCCCGACATTCATGTGCTTCGGGATCCGACCCGGGGCGGGCTGGGTACCACCCTGAACGAAATCGCCGTTCAAGCGGCTGTAGGCATCCGGATCGAGGAAGAGGCCGTTCCGATGCGACCGGCCGTAGCCGGCCTGTGTGAATTGCTGGGATACGACCCGCTCTATCTGGCAAACGAGGGAAAGTTGGTCGCAGTCGTATCGGGGGCATCGGTCGAGCGTATTCTCGAAACGATGCGGAATCATCCGCTCGGCAGACAGGCCGCATGCATCGGGGAAGTGGTCGACGCCCACCCCGGACGGGTCGTTCTGAAGACCCGGATCGGCGGACAACGGATCGTCGACATGCTCTCCGGAGAGCAATTGCCCCGGATTTGTTAGATCCATGAGGAATGCATCGATGCAGGCGCGATGGAGCCGACTTCTGGTTGTCCTTCTACTTTTTGCCACAGTCCTCCTGTTGGGAGCCGGTTGCAGCCACCGAAAGGAATTCCGGTTTTCGGGGGCTACCATGGGAACGACCTACCACATCACTGTCGTTGCCCCGTTCTGGTCTTCTCTGTCACGGCTCGAGCGTCTGATCCAGGAAGAACTGCTCGCCATCAATCAGAGTCTGTCGGTGTACGATCCGCGGAGCGAAATTTCCCGGTTCAACGCCATGACGGATACGGAGGTCGCACTCGAGATTTCCGATCGCTTCGCCGATGTGCTGGCGGTTTCAGACGACGTGTGGCGTAGGACCCGGGGCGCCTTCGATCCGACCGTCTTTCCCTTGGTCAAGCTCTGGGGCTTCAACACCGACGGATCACCCAAAATGCCGCAAGCCGAGGCCATCGAAGCGGCGAGGCGGCGGGTCGGCTTTCAGTATATCCACTTCGATGCCAGAAACCGTATCGGCAAATCCATACCGAATGTCGGACTCGATTTGAGCGCCATCGCCAAGGGATACGGGGTCGACCGGGTTGCAGGTGTCGTCCGGAATGCCGGGTACACCGATTTCATCGTCGAAATCGGAGGAGAAGTCTTCGCCTCCGGAAGGAAGTCTGACGGCCAGCCCTGGAAGGTCGGGATCAACTACCCGGATGCAGCTGCACCCCCAGACCTCGTATACCGAACCTTACCGCTGAGCGACCGGGCTGTTGCCACAAGCGGGGACTACCGCAATTTCAGAAACATCGAAGGAAAACGGTACACCCACATCATCGATCCACAGACCGGAAGACCGATCGATAACGGTGTCGTCAGCGTCACTGTTCTTGCGGATACCTGTGCTCTCGCAGACGGGCTTGCCACCGGCCTGATGGTGATGGGCCCGGAACAGGCGCTTCCCTTGGTGGAACAATGGCCCGGGATCGACTGCCTGTTTCTCGTCAAGGATGCCGAAGGGAAATTGATCGAATTCGCATCCTCCGGATTTGGGAAAACGCCATGAAGCTTCACTGGGTCAGCCTGGGATGCGCCAAGAATCAGGTGGACGGTGAATGGATGAAGGCCCGATGTCGGGATGCCGGATGGCAGCTCGTCGACGCCCCTCAGGAAGCCGATACGATCGTAGTCAATACCTGCGGCTTCATCGAAGCGGCGGTGAGCGAATCGATCGACACCATTCTCGATCTGGCTCGATGGAAAACCGAAGGGGCGTGTCGAGCCCTCGTCGTCATCGGATGCCTCGTCGAGCGCTATCGGGAGAGGCTTCGGCAATTGCTTCCAGAGGTCGATCTCTTCATCGGTACGGCCGGATTCGATCGGATCGTCCCGATGATCGAAATGGCCCAAGACCTGCATGGGTGTTATCTGCCGGCCCTCGAACGGATCGATGCCGCCGCTCCGGCACCCGAAAGAAGTCTGCCGCCTTCCCGATCGGCCTATATCAAGATCGCCGAAGGCTGCAACCGTCGGTGTACCTATTGCATCATTCCCTATCTGCGTGGTCGCCAGAAAAGCCGTCCGCTTGAGGCAGTCGTTTCAGAAGCCCGCCAGCTGATCGAGGCCGGAGCTCAGGAAGTGATTTTGGTCGCCCAGGAGACCACGGCCTACGGATGCGATCTCGATAGAGGTCCCCGGCTGGCCGATTTGCTGGCTGCCCTCGCCACCCTTTCCGATGGGGTATGGATTCGTTTTCTCTACGGGCATCCCGAGACGATCGACGATCGGCTGATCGACGTCGTCCGTGACGTTCCCAACGTCCTTCCGTATTTCGACATCCCGATCCAGCACGGCAGCGACCGCGTTCTTCGGCGGATGGGAAGAGGCTACGGGCAACAGGACATCGTCCGCCTGATCGAAATGATTCGGGAACGTATTCCGCAAGCCGTCATCCGGACGACGGTCATGACGGGATTTCCAGGGGAAAGCCGTGCCGATTTTCAGGCCCTTCTCACTCTGGTTCGGCAGCTTCGATTCGAACACCTGGGCGCATTCGTCTATTCCGATGCCGAAGACCTCCCTTCCCATCGGCTTTCCGATCCGGTCTCCAAACGAACGGCTCGGGCCCGAAAGGATCGACTCATGGCCATGCAGATGGACATTTCCCGAAAATGGCTGACGACCTTCCTGCATCAGCAGGAGCCGGTTCTCGTCGAACACCGGCTTGAAGACGGTCTGTATGGAGGAAGGGCTTGGTTTCAGGCTCCGGAAGTCGACGGTATGGTGCTCATCGCCGCCCAAGACTTGACCATCGGCTCCCGAATACCGGTTCGGATCACCGGATCGCTCGATTATGATCTTTTGGGAGAAACGGTTTCATGACGGATATCAAACGACAGATCCAGCAGCGGGTGGCACCGGAGCTTGCAGCCATCGATGAAGCCATCCGACAGAATCTCGACCCGGAAGTGGGCTTCGTATCGGAGGTTGCCGGTCACATTCTCTTTTCCGGCGGAAAGCGCCTGCGCCCTTTGCTCATGGTGATCTGCGCCCGGCTGTGCGGATACGACCATCCCTTTGCCATTTCTTTTTCAACCATTTTCGAATACCTTCACGTAGCCACCCTGCTCCACGACGATCTGGTCGACGGAGCCAGGCTTCGACGCGGCAAACCGGCCGCCCATACCCTCTGGAGCCCTGAAACCGCTGTTCTGACCGGCGATTACCTGCTGGCCAAAGCACTTTCCATCGCCGCCCTTGCCGAAGACACTCGGATCATTGCGGCCATCGGTCGCATCACCGAAAACATGGCCCAAGGCGAGATTCATCAGATTCAGCGAAAACGCGACATCACCCTGAGCGAGACCGAATATGACGAAGTCATCCGGCGAAAGACGGCCGTGCTCTTCGAGGGAGCCTGTCGCATCAGCGCGCTTCTGGCGAAAGCATCCGAGGAGCGGGTCAAGGCTCTCGCCGATTATGGATACCATCTGGGAATGGCCTTTCAGATGATCGACGACCTCATCGACTATACCCAGGATGCGGCCGTGACGGGAAAAGCCCCTGGGGCCGATATCCGGGAGGGCAAGATGACCCTGCCGCTCATCCATGGACTTCGGTATGCATCCGAAACGGAAGTTCAATGGATCGCCGGTCTCGTTGGTGGAGGCACCCTTTCTGAAGCGGATTTCCAGCGGTTGTATGCCCTCTTGGAAACATGGGGATCGTTCGACTACACACGGCAGCGGGCTTTGGCACACGTCGAGGCTGCCAAGGCAAGTCTCGGCTGTTTCGAACCCTCGGAGCTTCGCACCCTTCTGGAAACGGTTGCAGATTATTGTTTGAAACGGGAGAGCTGAACCGATGAATCGATATACTGTGATCGGAATCGACCGGTCGTTGGGATTGGATCAACAGGCAATCGGCTGTGGGCGATCGACTTCAGATCGTCAGACGGTAGACGGTTGTCATCCCTGCAAGCGCCGTACTCCGTCATGGGTATGGGCAGGAATGGTGGCCCTCGCCATTTTACTGATCGGGATGGGAACGGCCGTTGCGGAAAGCCCCGTTCGAACCGTCGAAGCGACGGGAATGGCCAAGATCTATGGAAACAATGTGGCCGAAGCCAAGGAAACGGCGATTCAATGCGCCCTGATGGCGGCGCTGGAAAAAACTGCCTTGGAAATCCTGCCGAAAGATCCGTCCGTTTCCCCTTTTCAGGCTGTCGGATCGCTGTTTGCAGCCAACCGCCTGCCTTCTCTTCTTCAGGGATACAAGGTAAACGCCGAAGGTCGGTTTGCCGACTATTATCGGACTTCGGTTCAGGCAACCATCCTGATCGATCCGTTGAAAAACGCCCTTTCCGAATCGGGGGTTTCCGTAGGGTCCGGCCCTCCGGTGCTGATCCTGGTCGCAGAGAAGTTTCCTGGATATGACAAGCCCTTCTTTTGGTGGGGAAACCCCTCTTCCGCCGGATTTCTGTGCGAGGAAGCCCTCGGTTCCTCTTTGACCCGTCTCGGATTTCGACCCTTGTCGCATCAAGGCCTCTCTGAATCCGCTCTTGCCCCGGTTTGGATGATCCCGCAACCCGAGGGGGCCAGGGCCATTCAATTGGGTGCTGCTCTCGGTGCGGAATTCGTCCTGTTGGGAACAGCCACCCTGATGGAAGAAACATCCCCGGACCAGGCGCCGTCGGTCAAAGGATTGCTCAAGCTTCGGCTGCTTCGGGTGAAGGGTTCCGAAGAAATCGCCACCATCGTTCAGACGGCAGTCGTCAGCCAGACCGATACCGGGGGGGCGATCGATCGGGTGCTTCGAATGCTTGGGACTCAGGTTGCTGAGGAAGTGGCTGCCACCCTGAACGCGGCCAAAGAAAAGCCGATGCCGAAATCCAACCTGATTGAGGTCACCATCGAAGGGACCGGAAAAATTCGCTTGTACGCTCAGTTCAAGAATACCCTATCCGGGCTGCAGGGGGTGAGGAATCTCATCGTCAAGGAAATGAAGCCCGATACGGCCGTCGTCGTCGTTGACTACCAGGGAAGCGGTCAGCAACTTGCCGACGCTCTGGCAAACCGGGCCTTCGACGCATTGATGGTCGAGATTCAGGAAGTCTCTCCCGGCCGCATCCGTCTTGCCCTTGTCCCGAAATCCTGAGCCAAAGGCCTCTTCCGCATGGCAAACTGGAGCCGATTTCCGATCAATGTGCCCAACACGATCACCATCGTGCGGATTCTGCTGACACCGCTCTTCATCATTCTGCTCCTGAAGGACATGGTACAACCCGCCCTGCTGGTTTTTGCCGCAGCCGGGATCAGCGACGGGCTCGACGGGTTTATCGCCAGGACCACGAATCAGCGCACCGAACTGGGAGCCCACCTCGATCCGTTGGCGGACAAGCTGCTGTTGATGGCTGCATACATCTGCCTTGGCGCCCTCAAGAGCATTCCGACCTGGCTCAGTGTCGTCGTCATCAGCCGAGATGTCGTTATCGTCATGGGAATTGCTCTGCTGAACCTCAACGATATTTCGGTCAAGATTCGGCCGAGTTTCGTCAGCAAGGCGACCACGGTGTTTCAGCTCGCGACAGTATTCGTCATTCTCGCCACCTGGTTTCCCCAGAACGGACTTTTCCGTTCGTTTCTCTTTTTCGGAACGGGTCTGCTGACCGTCATTTCGGGCCTGCATTACATGTATGTGGGAATCAATCTGCTGCAACAGGGATTGGAAGAGAAAAGCCAATGATGGTCTCGCAA
>JBFMBE010000109.1:0-11879 GCA_040755275.1 Thermodesulfobacteriota bacterium
CTGGTACTTTTATTACTGGTTCCGGATCGGTCTGCCTGGGGAATCGCTGACATAACCAACCAACGTTAAACGTACAGCAAAAGCCGTGGGCAGACCAAGCCCACGGCTTTTTGATTCAAAAGGCCGTGGAGAGAAAAACCTCTCTAACGGCCTTTTCGTTTTTCAGGAGAAGTTCGGGGTCATCGGATGCAACCATCATTCAAGAGAGGGGAAGGAAAAGGATCATGACAGAATTGGGCAAGCAAATCCGCATGGAACGCATCATGAACCGCAACACCGGAACCACGGTCATCGTTCCGATGGATCATGGGGTGTCGGTCGGTCCGATCCGAGGACTGACCGACATGAAATCAGCCGTTCAGAAGGTGGCGGAAGGCGGGGCCAACGCCATCGTCGAACACAAGGGCCTGGTTCGGGCCGGTCACCGGGGGCAGGGCAGAGACATCGGTCTCATCATTCATCTGTCGGCATCCACCTGTCTGTCGCTCTACCCCAACGCCAAAACCCTCGTGTGTTCGGTGGAGGAAGCCATCAGGCTGGGGGCGGATGCCGTCTCGATCCATGTCAATCTGGGGAACGGATACGAAAAAGAAATGCTGAAGGATTTTGGAAGGATCAGTTATGAAGCTCGCATGTGGGGGATGCCTCTTCTGGCCATGATTTATCCGAGAGGCGAAAATATCACCAGCGAATTCGACGTCGAAGTCATCCGACATGCCGCGCGGGTCGGTGATGAAATGGGTGCGGACATCGTCAAGGTATCCTACACCGGTTCTTCGGAGACCTTTCGCCAGGTCGTGGCTGGCTGTTCAATTCCCGTTGTGATAGCGGGCGGTCCTAAAATGTCGAACGATCTGGAAGTCCTCGAAATGGTCAAGGGTGCGATGGACGCCGGAGGGGCCGGTGCTTCCATCGGACGGAACGTGTTTCAGCACAGCGACCCGACGGCCATGGTCCGTGCCATCTCCGCCATCGTTCATGAAGGTGCAGATGTCGATACCGCCTACGGCATTCTCAGGCAGTCGGGGGTGGCATGAAACGCAACCTGTGGGTCAAGATCGATCCCTGGAACCAGGAAATGGTGACGACAGCCATCGAATCGGGTGCGGATGCCGTCTGGGTGCCGGAAGGATATGCCGATCGGGTGAAGGCCCTTGGAAGAATCGTCACCATTGCACCGGACGGGGACTTGAAGCCCGGGGAAGAAGTCCGCTGCTGTACCATCACCTCCCGGGAAGATGAGCCGGAAATCCTTCGCCTCTGTCAACACCACCGCGTCGTTCTCGAATGTCCAGACTGGACCGTCATTCCACTGGAGAACCTCATCGCTCAAAACGCCTCCGTCGTCGTTCCCGTCACATCCATCGAAGAGGCCGAAACGGCATGCGGCATTCTTGAAAAAGGCGTCGATCACCTGCTGATCGAAGCCAAAACGCCCCAGGAACTTCGAACCATCCTCCTGCGTCTTCGCAACACATCGGAAACCCTGTCCCTGCAGCCCGCCCATATCGAATCCATCCAATCCGTGGGCATGGGAGATCGTGTCTGTGTCGACACCTGTACCCTGATGCATCCCGGTCAGGGGATGTTGGTCGGAAACAGCAGCGCCGGATTGTTTCTCGTCCATGCCGAAACCCTCCAGAATCCGTACGTTTCGCCAAGGCCCTTTCGGGTGAATGCCGGTCCCGTACATGCCTATACCCGACTTCCAGGAGGAAAGACCGCCTATTTGGCTGATCTCAAGGCAGGGGATGCGATTCTGGTGGTGGATGCCTGCGGCAATACCGAGGTTGCCGTCGTCGGAAGACTCAAGATCGAACGAAGGCCATTGATGATGGTGACGGCACGTGTGGAGGATCGGACGTTTACGACCCTTCTCCAGAATGCCGAAACCATTCGGTTGACGCGTCCCGACGGGAGCGCCGTCTCCGTTGTCGAACTCCAGCCCCAGGATACCGTTCTGATCCATGTGGAAACAGCCGGCAGACATTTCGGTCATGCCGTTTCGGAGACCATCGTCGAAACATGAGCGCAGAAGAGCGAATGAACGAATTGCGAAGCCAGATCGACGAGATCGACGCCCGAATTCTCGATCTCATCAACCGGCGGTTGGATCTGGCTCGAGAGATCGGAGATCTGAAATCGAAGATGGGGGCAAAAATCCTCGATGTGAGCCGAGAAAAGCGGATTTTCGAGCGCTTGAAGGCCCTCAACCAGGGAATGCTGCACACCGAAGTCCTTCACCATGTGTTCACCGAGATCATCGCAGCCTGCAGGGAAATTCAGGGGCCCGTCATCGTGGGATACCTCGGACCCGAGGGAACGTTTACGCATGCGGCAGCCATCCGGCAGTTCGGACACATGGCCCAGCTGGTGCCTTTGGCGAGCATCGCGGATGTCTTTGATCGGGTGGAAAAAGGGAGTGTCGCCTATGGAGTCGTTCCCGTGGAAAATTCCGTGGAAGGTCCGGTGAACGTCACGCTCGATTTGCTTCTGGAAACCAGTCTGAATATCCTTGCGGAAATCTATCTCGATATTTCCCACGACCTGTGGTCGAGATGCAGCTCCCTGGACGAAGTTCGGACGGTCTATTCCCACCCCCAGGCCCTGGCTCAATGCCGTAAATGGCTTTCGACCCATCTGCCGCATGCCGCCTTGTTCGCCTGTGACAGCACGGCTTCGGCTGCAGCCGTTGCGGCACAACAGGATCGTGCCGCAGCCATCACCGGTAGGGAAGCCGCCGAAAAGCAGGGGCTTGCACGGCTGGCCGAAAAGATCGAAGACAGCGGCAGGAACACGACACGATTTCTTGTCGTCGGAAAGGATGTCTCCAAACCGAGCGGTGCAGACAAGACGTCTCTTGTGTTTGCGACAGCCCACGTTCCGGGGGCCCTCTACCGGGTGCTCGAACCCCTGAACGCCCTTTCCGTCAACATGGTCAAGCTCGAGTCGCGGCCTGCGCGCACCGCCAATTGGACATACCACTTCTTCGTGGATATCGAGGGACATCGGGTGGATCCAACCATCGATACCGTGATGAACGAAATGAAAAAGCGTACCATGTTTCTCCGATGGTTGGGCTCCTATCCGAAGGCTGTACGGGATCACCTATGACGATCGATGCGACGACGACTCTGTATGCCGTTTTCGGCGATCCGGTGGAGCACAGCCTAAGTCCCGTGGTGTTCAATGCGGCCTTTCGATACATGGGACTACCATCGGTATATGTCGCCTTTCGGGTTACCGATATCGGGCGCGGGGTGGAGGCGGTCCGGACACTCGGGATTCGGGGGCTCAGCATCACCATTCCCCATAAGGAGTCCATTCTCTGCTGGCTGGATGACATCGATGGTCTCGCTGGTCGGATCGGGGCCGTCAATACCGTCGTAAATCGGGAGGGGAGGCTCATCGGTTACAACACGGACGGCCCAGGGGCTGCCCAGGCTCTCAAGAGGGAATTGGACCCCTCGAAAGCAACCGTGCTGCTGGTTGGCGCAGGCGGTGCGGCCCGGGCCATCGGCACCGTGTTGGCGCAGGAAGGTGCTTCGGTCTGCATCATGAATCGACATCCGGAGCGGGGGCTTCGATTGTGCAGGGATTTGGGCGCCCGGTGGGTGTCTCCGGACGAAATCGATCGATTGGCGGTGGATGTCGTCATCCAGACGACGCCGGTCGGCATGTGGCCTCATGTCGAGGCATCCCCCGTGCCTGCCTCTTTGTTTCGAGAAGGCATGGTGGTGATGGATATCGTCTATGTCCCCGAAGAGACTCGTTTCCTGCAGGAGGCTCGAAAGGCTGGTTGCCGCATCGTTCTCGGAACCGAGATGTTTCTGAATCAGGCTGCAGCCCAGTTCGCCCTCTGGACGGGAGAGGCGGCACCGATGGATGTCATGCGGCATGCCCTGAAAGAGGGCCTGCGGAATCGAGCGGGAGAACATTCCGGATGATTCGTATCATGCCTACACGGCTCTCCGAGCACCGGGTCCGGGTGCCAGGATCCAAGAGCTATACGCACCGGGCCCTGATCGCATCGGCTCTCGGAGAAGGTCTGTGTACGATCACCGATCCCCTTTTCAGTCAGGATACCCTGCTGACGGCTCAGGCCCTCAAGCAAATGGGCATTCCCATCGAACAGTATCCGGATGCCTTCGTCGTTCGAGGAAAAGGAGGGCGGATCACCGGCGGGGAGCTTCCGATCGATCTCGGGAATTCCGGGACATCGATGCGTCTTCTAACGGCCGTGGCCACCCTTTCCGAGGGTCCCATCATCCTGACAGGAAACGCCCGCATGCAAGAGCGACCCATCAACGACCTGCTGGACGGGCTCCATCGGCTGGGGATCCAAGCCGTTTCCCTGAACCGAACGGGTTGTCCGCCCGTTCGTATTTCCGGAGGCCCTTTACAGGGAGGGGTGGTCGAGATCGACTGTAGTCGGAGTAGTCAGTTTCTGTCGGCCCTGCTCCTCGTGGCTCCATGCACGCCGGAGGGAATGCGGATTCGTGTGGTGGGTGATCCCGTTTCGAAGCCGTACATCGACATGACCCTCGGGGTCATGAAGGATTTCGGCATTGCCTGGGAGCGAGAGGGGTATTCATTCTTCGTCCCCGGCGGGCAGCTTTACCGCAGGGCATCTTACGCCGTCGAGCCCGATGCCTCCAATGCCGGTTATTTCTGGGCGGCAGCCGCCATCACCCGTTCCCGCATTACGGTCGAGGGGATTTCCCTCGCATCCACCCAGGGCGATGTACGCTTCGTCCGTCTGCTCAAACGGATGGGGTGCCGCGTCACATCGGATGACAGGGGATTGACCGTCGAAGGCTACCAGCGGCTTCAAGCCATCGATGTGGACATGAGCGATATGCCCGATCTTGTGCCGACCCTGGCTGTGGTAGCATCCATTGCCGAGGGAAAAACCATCGTTCGGAACGTTGCTCATCTGCGGATCAAGGAAAGCGACCGTCTGGCCGTGACGATTGAAAACCTGGCTCGGATGGGGATTCGAGCGAGCTCGGACGGGACGGATCTCGAAATTGTGGGGGGGGCACCGCACGGTGCCCTGATCGAAACCGCGGACGATCACCGCATGGCCATGAGCTTTGCTCTTGTCGGTCTCGTTACGGAGGGGATTCGCATTGGTGAGGAGGATTGTGTCGGAAAATCCTTTCCGAATTTTTGGGGCGTGCTACAGTCGCTAGGGGTTCAAATCATATCATGAGTGTTTTCGACTATTTCCTTCAAACCACAACGAGTCGGATTCTGTCGCTTTCGGAAATTCAAGCGAGAGAGCCTGTCGATCCGGATCGACTCAAGCGGGCTCTCGAAAAAATGGTGCTGGCGAAATTGGGGATTCTTCCAAGACGGTTGCCGATGCGGGTGGTACGGGATTCATCCGGGAAGTATCGCGTGATCGACGGCAATACGACGTACCATGCCTTGATCGCGTTGGGAGAGAAAACGGGGGTGGTTGAATTGCAGGAATTCTGAGTCAAAAAAACCGGGCGGGAGAGGCTCCTCCGGCCCGGCTGAATACCCTTCTGAAGTGAGAAAAGCTATTTCTTCTTTTGTTTCTGCTGACCGACACGCACCTTTTCCTTCTGAACGACAACCTGAATATATTTGGAAGCGTTGAAGGAACAGCCAACCTTGATGCTGCGGTTGTCCACCCAGCGCATCATGTAGGCCGGGTTGCTGTACACGGTGCAGTTTTCGTTTTCGTCGATTTTGGAACATCCCTGGCAATGGGGTGTGATGTTGCCCATCTTGCATTCCTCCATGTATGCTTCGTCAAAAAAGGGTTACGCCCATGCGGGGTAACCCTTTTTATGTCGTGGCGGGGACGACGAGGCTCGAACTCGCGACCTCCGGCGTGACAGGCCGGCGCTCTAACCAAACTGAGCTACGCCCCCTTTCATTTCAGCCCTTCTGCTGGTAGGCGAGACAGGGCTTGAACCTGTGACCCCCGGCTTGTAAGGCCGATGCTCTCCCAACTGAGCTACCCGCCCGTGAAAGACTCGTATATCTACCTCATGGCCGCTGTTGATGTCAAGCAGAAAATTGAGTTGACCATCAACCAAATATTGATGGCCCCGCAAAAAGTCAGGCCTTTAGGATTGACCCGCAGGAGGGCGGGTGAATTTTGATGGGCTCGCAAAAAGTCAGGAAGTCTCTGTCGAGTCGCGGGGTGACTGGGGAACCTTTTTCGCTGCTGCGAAAAAACTCAGCCGCCCGATCTCGTAGGATCGGACGGATGGCCAGACAGCAAGCAGAGGCAGGTTGAATCGCAACGGCTTGCTTTTCAATGTCAATTCGTTCAAGCGCGTCCGTCCGATCCAACGATATCCGGCGGCTTCAAACACGTTTTCGCAGCAAGCTCAAAAGGCTTCCCCAGCCACCCCGCTGATGCCCGGCATTCCCGAAAAGCACGGGAAAAGCGACTTTTTGCGACCTCATCAAATATTTTCGTCTTTCCGAATCAATTGCGAAATCGAGGCGGTTGTGGTAGACAGAGCGGATGATCATCCAAGTCTATGAAATTCAGCATCCGAAGGAAGCTGTTCAGGTGATGGAACTGGGAGTGACTCATGTCGGTACGGTGCTGCAATCCCCTTCCGATATCGCCGATCCGGTGATCCGTGAAACGATCGCCGAAGTCCAGCGCTCAGGTAGGCAATCGAGCGTGATCCCCCTCTTTACGGACGAGTCGGACATCTGTCGGGCGGTGGAAACTCTCGGGTTCGATATACTGCATCTATGCGATGAACTTCTGAATCCGAACGGTGCCCCGGTCGATCCTTATCCTTGGGCCGAGCTCCAGCGGCGGATACGGCATCGATATCCAAGCCTTCGCATCACCCGCACCATTCCGGTTCCGGTAGTCGGCACCGGAGAAAGCGTTCGCAGAATCGTTCAACTGGCGCAAACCTTCCAGGATGCCAGTGACCTGTTGCTTATCGATACGTGGATTCCGCCTGCTTTGGGACGACAACCGGTTCTGGGATATGTCGGGATTACCGGCAAGCCTTGCGATTGGACGCTATCCAGAGAAATCGTTCGATCCGTCGATATTCCTGTGATTTTAGCGGGCGGTCTGGGTCCGGACAATGTCGCCGAAGCCATCCGACAGGTGCACCCGGCAGGTGTGGACTCCTGCACCCGGACCAATGCATTCGATGCTTTCGGAAAACCCCTTCGATTCGTCAAGGATATGGCCAAAGTCGAGGCCTTCGTTCAACACGCCAAGCGGGCCTTTGCCCTATTACCGAAAGGAGATTAGGACCATGTACGACAGCAGTGACCTGCGCAAGGGTCTCAAAATCGAAATCGATGGCGAGCCCTATATCATCGTGCAGTTTGAATTCGTCAAACCCGGGAAGGGGCAGGCACTATACAAATGCCGTCTCAAGAATATGCTCACGGGGGTTCAGTTCGACAGGACCTATCGATCCGGAGAAAAATTCAACGAAGCCCATCTGGAAGAGCATGAAATGGAATACCTCTATGCAGAGGGCGACAAGTACTGTTTCATGAACACCACGACGTACGAGCAGGAATTCTTGACGGCCGATCAGGTGGGGGATGCCGTACAGCTGCTGAAAGAGAACACTCTCTGCAACGTGTTGTTCTTTCAAGACAAGGCCATCGGTGTGACCCTGCCCATTTTCATGGATTTGAAAATCGTGAAGGCCGACCCGTGGGTGAAAGGGGACACGGCTTCAGGAGATTCCAAGCCAGCCACCCTCGAAACCGGGTATGTTTTGCAGGTGCCGCCGTTCGTCGAAGAAGGGGAAACGATTCGGATCGATACCCGAACGGGTCAGTATGTCGAGCGGGTGAAATCCTGACGAAACCCACCGAAGTCGTTTCTCCCTTGCATCCTGAGGTTCTGGATTGGAATCCAGTGCCAAAGCCTTCTCTTTCTGAAATGCTCCTGCAAGGGAGAGCGACTGTCGCACCTGCCTTCAAATCGAATTCATTCCCACCGTTTTTCCAACTTCTTGCTGCTGTTTCCGCTTCTGGTTGATTGCTACAAGAGCTACCAGCAGCAAGCCCATGGCGTCCGTCAGCGGACTGGGGTCCACCAGCATCAGGCCGCTGATGAAGAATATACCTCTTTCCCACCAGGCCATGTTGGCCAAAAAATAGCCGATCATGGACGCGCCGATGACGGTCATACCGATGCAACTCGTGATGAGGGTCTGAAGGAGGCCGAACCAGGTTGTGTCAATGAGCAGCATCGATGGATTGTAGACGAAAATGAACGGTGTCAGAAAGGCTCCGATGGCAAGTTTGGTGGATACGACACCGGTCTTCAGTGGATCCGATCGGGCGATGCTGGCTCCCGCATAGGCGGCGAGGGCCACAGGAGGGGTGATGTCTGCCACGATGCCGAAGTAGAAAACGAACATGTGGGCGGCCAGGGGATGCACCTTCAAGAGAATCAGGGCTGGAGCCGCAATGGTGGAGGTGATGATGTAATTGGCGGTTGTCGGTGCGCCCATGCCGAGCACCAGTGATGTGATCATCGTGAAAAACAAGGTCAACAGCAGATTGCCGTTGGCCAGATCCACAAGGCCGTTGGCGAGCTTGAGGCCCAAACCCGTCAGGGTGATAACACCGATGATGATTCCTGCCGTGGCACACGCGATGGCGACCCCGATGGCGTTTCGAGCGCCCAGTTCGAAGGCGTCTGCGATATCCCGGAGGCTCAGCCGGGTGGATTTCTTCAGGGCGCTTCCAACGATGCAGGTCCCAAGCCCCATCAGAGCCGCATAAAGGGGGGTGAACCCCATTCCCAGAAAGAGGATGATGGCGAACAAGGGAATGAAGAGATGTCCCCGTTCCCGCATGACATCGGCGAATCGGGGGAGTTCGTCTTTTCGGAGTCCGCGAAGCTTGCAGCGTTTCGCTTCGAAATGAACCTCCATGAACACCCCGAAAAAATACAGACAGGCCGGAATGGCTGCGGCTTTGGCGATGTCGAGATAGGGAACGTTCAGGAATTCAGCCATGATGAAGGCTGCCGCTCCCATGATGGGAGGCATGATCTGTCCACCAGTCGAAGAGGAGGCTTCGACCGCAGCCGCAAATTCCGGACGGTATCCAAGGCGCTTCATCATCGGGATGGTCAGACTTCCCGATTCTACCGTATTTGCAACCGAGCTTCCGGATACCGTACCTTCGAGGGCGCTCGTCACAATGGCCATTTTGGCAGGTCCACCAGACGCCCATCCGGCGATGGCATTGGATATGTCGATGAAAAGCTGCCCCAGCCCCGTTTTTTCCCGAAAGGATCCGAACAGGATGAACAGATAGATGAAGGTCGCACAAACCCCGAGCGGGATACCCATGATGCCTTCGGTCGTGAGGTAGAGATGCGAGGCGATCCGTTCCAGGGAATACCCCCGGTGTGCCATGAACCCTGGGAAATACTTGCCGAAATATGCATAAATCACAAAGAATGCCGCGAGACAGACGATCGGCAATCCGACAACGCGTCTTGCAGCCTCGAGGGTCAGCAAAATGCCGCATCCTGCGATGATGTAATCCCATCGGCTGTAGTCCCCGCCTGCTTCCATGATTCGCATGTAGTTGATGGTCATGTAGAGACCGACGAAAGTGGCGAATCCAGCGAATAGCCATGTATGCCATTCGATTTTATCGGAGCTTTTGGAGGATCGGAAAGGAAAGAGCAGATAGGTCAATGCAAAGGCAAAACCGAGATGAATCGAACGCTGGAGTTGGGCGGGCAACAAACCGAAGGCGGCCGTGTACACCTGAAAGACGGACCACCCCACACCGATGCCGTAGGTGATCCATCGGGCGGCTCCTTGGGGTTTTCTGGCCCTGGCCTCCTTGTCGACCTTCTTGAGAATCTCATCGATTTCGCTCTTGGAAACGGCATCCTGTGGGTCAACCATTTCAGGCATTCCGCAGCCGTCTGCGGTATTCTCCAACTTCGATGTCATCAAAGCCTCTTTCCTTTCAAGAATTGATAGACGGAGATCGATTCGAGCCTCAACGTCAGTGCCTTGCCGGGCTCGAGCAGATCAGCAAGCCGGATGGTTCTACCATGAATGCAGAGGGTGTGATCCGCCGTCCAGCCGATGCGGATGGTGATTTCCGGAACGGGTCGATGAACCGTCCAAAGGAGTGTCCCGTCCGGGAGCGTCTGGAGTCTTCCCTCTGCATTGGTTGTTTCGGGCATTCCGGCTCCAAAAGCGTCAAAACGGGAACTCTCGATGACGAGCCCTTGCTCTGCGATGCGGATGGTATCCAATACCGGTCTTCGATTGACGGAATGGATGAAGCCCAACGTGAAGGTGTCACCGTGGGCAACCCGGATATGACCGAGGGAAGTCTTGGCTGGAAAGGATACGACGTGCAATACGCTCAGAAAAGGAAAAAACAACAGGATACCGACACAAAGGCCGATCCCTAGGATCATCCTGAGGTACGTCTGTTTCATGAAACGTTCTGTGGCCTTTAGGGACAAAGGCCACAGAGCTCCTCCGTTTCTGGCTTTCCGGTTATTTCAAGACACCTTTTTCCTTGTAGTATTTTTCTGCACCGGGATGGAAGGGGATGGAAACGCCTTTCACGGCAGTTTGAAGATTCAATTCTTTTCCTTTGGCATGAGCAGAAGCGAGATCCGCCTGGTTTTCGAAGAGGGCCTTGGTCAGGTTGTAAACGACATCGACGGGAAGATCCTTCCCGGCGATCAGCACGGCATTGACCGCAACGGTTTCCACATCCTGAGCTTGGTTCTTGTAAGTGTTGGCCGGGATCTTGGCTGATGCGAGGAAGGGGTATTTTTCAGAGAGCTTTTTGGCTGCATCACCGCTGATGTTGAGAATGCGGATATCGTGCTGGGTCGCGATATCGACGATGGCCGAATTGGGGATGCCGGCCACGACGATAAAAGCGTCGATGTGGCGGTCCTTGAATTGTTCGGCACTTTCAGAAAACGAGAGGTATTGACCTTTGACATCGTCCTTGGTCATGCCGTAAACATCGAGAAGTTGACGAAAATTGGCCTCGGTTCCACTGCCGGGGGCGCCTACTCCGACCTTCATCCCTTTGAGGTCAGCGAAGGTCTTGGCCGGGCTGTCGGCACGAACGACCACTTGAATGATTTCGGGATACAGGACCGCAATGGCTCCCATTTCTTTCAGGGGTTCCTTGAAGGCTTCTTTGGCGTTGAAGGCGAAATCCAGTGTGTCACTTTGGACCAGAGCAAGTTCGGCTTCTTTCTTGTTGATGAGACGGATGTTTTCTCCTGAAGCACCTGTCGTCTGTGCCGTGACATTCATTCCCGGAATCTTGCTGTTCCAGATTTTGGCCATGGCCCCGCCGAAGGGATAGTAGGTGCCTGCAGTGCCACCGGTTGCCAGCACCAATTTGGTCTCTGCAGCCATTGCGCCACTGAATGCGGCAAGGGTTAACAGGACGATCAATCCGATGGTCCAGCTCTTCTTCATGGTCTTCATCCTTTCGTTAGAGGGGTTTCAATGAACGGCGTATGGGTCGTACCAGCACACCAGAATCCTGAAGGCAAATACCTGATATGCCGAACAAAGTCAATATGAGAATCTATTCGAAAAATGGATATTGAATCAATTGGTTATGAAAGATCATGCGCCGGTGGTGAAGACCGCTTCGATTGACTTCCGGATGTAATACCGATAGATTGACGATACATGAGGAATGATGGCCTCGCAAAAAGTCAGGAAGTCTCTGTCGAGTCGCGGGGTGGCTGGGGAACCTTTTTCGATGCTGCGAAAAAACTCAGCCGCCCGATCCAACGATATCCGGCGGCTTCAAACACGTTTTCGCAGCAGTCTCAAAAGGCTTCCCCAGCCACCCCGCTTATGCCCGACATT
>JBFMBE010000110.1:0-11777 GCA_040755275.1 Thermodesulfobacteriota bacterium
CGCAAAAAGTCCATCATATGGACGGCTTCGCAAAAAGGCCGCAGGCAAGGAGTGCAAATCCCGAGGAGTGAGGCGTACTGAAACGTACGCCGCAACGACGAGGGATGCAGCACGACACAGCATCCGGCCTTTTTGCGAAGCCGTCAAGGGTTGATGGAGTCGCAAAAAGTCAGGAAGTCTCTGTCGAGTCGCGGGGTGACTGGGGAACCTTTTTCGCTGCTGCGAAAAAGGTTCCCCAGCCATCCCGCTTATGCCCGACATTTACAAATAGCACGGGAAAGACGACTTGTTGCGAGGCCATCAAGGGTTCGATGTCTCCTATTTCTTTTGTCCTTCCTGGGAGGTGACGAGCAGCCTGCTGTACCAGCAGGCGAAATCGTACATGCCGCGGATTTTATCATCGTTGTTGATCAAGCCGAGGGCCATTTCGAGCACACCTGAGCCGTAGGCATTCGAATAGTCGTCTGGGCAATGCTGCTGCAGAAATTCCCGGACAAGCTGCTGGGTCGTCCGTCTGGTGGGGTCTTTGCGGATATCAATGGGATCCTTGGGCTCCTGAAATGGATCCCATTTGTCGTACCCCTTCTTAAGGATGTGCTGCTTCCGCCGTTCGGACATGGCCTCGAACACGGCTTTTTTGCGCTCCTCGATCGTTTCGGAGGATGGATGATCCAGATCACGATGCATGGGACGCACCTCCATCAGAATTGCGTGCTTTTATTGGAATACCGAGATATTCTTCGTCGTATACCGTCAGAATGGCCATGGACAACGGAACGAGAAGATCTCCCATTTTCCGGTGTCGGGATTGAATCTGCCGAACGAAATCCACCGAGAGATTCAAGAGCTTTTCGTGGATGCGATCGTATTTGGCGGTCGGATAGGAGCGGCCCTTCTCAAAATTCGACAGACCGCAGGTATGACTGTTTTCGCCGTCGAATGTGGGAATCCCGTACAGCCTGCAGGTGATGGGTCGAAAGGTATAGATATCGCAGGTCCCGGCGTCGTTGAGCATTGGACAGCGAACCCGTTCTTCCGCAAGCGCTGCCAGGATGGTTTTGGCGTCTTCCCCGGCCTCGATCCGCTTGTATGCCTTGCGCTTGATCTTGTAGATGGCTCGATCCGCTTTGTTGCATCGTTCCAGAAGCGTTTCTCTTTCCTCCCCCGAAAAATGGGCTTCAAACCGTTCATGAATCGCCATCGCTTCGACGAGGGTGAGATCGAAGAGAGCATAGCAGCAGTCGTTGCAGGCGGGTTTACACGTCACACAGTCCGGAAACGACGCCTGAATCTGCTCGAAGGCACGGTCCGCTGAGGCGACCAACTGATCGTATTGGTATCGAAATGGGGCGAACTCCTCATGAATTTCCATCGGTATTCCTTTCTCTTACGGCGTACAAACCACCGCTCTCATGTCCCGGGACCCCGTCCAAGTCCCTTGTCTGTAGCACAACGTCGCAGGCTGGCTGTGTTCGAGTGCTGCTGGAACACGCCGCCGCCCGGTCATACGATATCCGGCGGCTTCAACCCGTTCCCTTCACACCGCAACACTGCCTGCCTGCAGAAATCCGTTACCACCAAAAGGGTTTCTGCAGACCTGAAGATGGGATGGACGGGGCTCTGTTTTATTTCCCGATACAGAACCGGCTGAAAATGGATTCGAGAACCTCGAACCGGACGGATTCACCGGAAATCTCTTGTAGGTGCCGAAGCGCATCCCGAAGATCCTCCGCCACCATTTCTTCCGTAGCTCCCGTCCGCAACTGGGTTTCCGCTTGATGAAGCGCATCTTCGAGCTGAAGCAGCAGCCGCTTCTGCCGAAGGTTCGGTACGATGGTATCAACGGCCGGAGCCGGCGAAAGCACTTGGATCGTTCGCTCCAGCTCTTCACGGAGTCGATCCAGAAAGGCTCCGGTTTTGACGGATACGGCAAGAACCGGAGCCGGATCGAAGCGCTTCCGCCAGGTAGCCGGGTCGAAGGTTTCGACCCGGTCCAGTTTGTTCAGGACGACGATGTGGGGTTTTTCCGCGATCGCCCGGACGACCGGATCGTCCGCTCCGGGAATGGGGTCGCAGACATCCAGCATGAAAAGGATCATATCGGATCGAGCGCACTGCTCGATGGTTTTCCGGATGCCGATATGCTCCACCCGATCGTCGGTTTCTTGAATCCCCGCCGTATCCCACAGTTGAAGCCGAACCCCATGGATCCGGGTTTCGGCCTGAATGAGATCGCGCGTAGTCCCGGGAATTTCGGTGACAATGGCACGTTCCTGCCCGATCAACGCGTTGAAGAGGCTGGATTTGCCGACGTTCGGCTTTCCGAGAAGGGTGACGACCAGCCCATCCCGGATCTGGAAATATCCGTCTGCCGCCCGAAGCAGTTTCTGAACCACCAAGATTCCTGAGGACAGCGCATCAGCCCATTGCGTTCGGCGTCCAAGGGACACTGCGGGGATGTCGTCCGGAAAATCGATGCAAGCCTCGAGCTCTGCCGCGACATCCTGCACGAGAAAGCGCAAGGACGCCAGTTCTCTCGAAAGCCCGCCCTGCAGGATGTTCAGGGCTGCGGCAGCGGCCTGTTCACTCTGGGCTTCGATGAGATCGATGACGGCCTCGGCCTGGGTCAAATCGATTCGACCGTTCAGGAAAGCCCGTTTGGTGAATTCCCCGGGTTCGGCAAGCCGGGCGCCCGCATGCAGGGCACTCTCGAGGATCCGCTTCAGTACGGCCGATCCGCCGTGACATTGAATCTCCACGACATCTTCCCGCGTGTACGATCGCGGGGCGGCCATGGGCAGGACCAGGGCTTCATCGATGGCAAGCTGTGTCCGTAAATCGACGATCGTTCCATACACAACGCGGTGTGAAGGCAGGGCCGAGATGCCGTCCGTAGCCATTCGTTCCCGAAGCCGTCCCTCTGCAGGTCGAAAAATCCTTTCCAGGATGCCGAACGCAGCCTCCCCGGATATCCGGACGATTCCGATACCGCCGATGCCGGGCGGCGTGGAAATGGCTGCGATGGTTTCCGAAAGCATGTCGTCAACCCCTAACCCGGATCATGCCGGTAGTTCGTGGGATGGCGCAAGCGATACGATCATTTTCCGGGAAGGCCCGTTTCCAATGGTTTTGGCACACACCCGCTCGTCCAGCTCGATCAATTGCTGGACGATGTCACATTCTTTCGGAGACAGGGAACTGATGGTGATCGGGCGGCCCCGCTGCACCACCTTCTGAATGACCTTGTTCGTCAAATGGGTCAGCTGTTCGGTTTTTCGCTCCCGAAACCGATTGACATCGATGAAAACCTTCAGCGAGGGATCGGTCTTATGGACATATTTCCGCAGGACATGCAGGACGGCATTCAGGGTCTGTCCTTTTTTCCCGATCAAATGCTCGCATCCCGGACTTTCGATGGAAAAGACGACCCGGCCGTCGTTTCGGGAAACATCGACGACCGGCGAATCGGCAAGCCGGGAGACAACGGCCGACAGAAACTGCCTCCACTCTTCGATCGGTAAATCCCTTGGCCCTGTTTCCGGCATGGCCTCCATCTGCAGGGTGTCCACCGGTTGCCCCTGAACCTCTGCCTGCTCCAGGGTGTCATCCATGATCGGCTTCGCATCCAAAGCAGGTGCACAAGGCTCTGGAGCGTCATCCATCCGCTGGTTGACCGATGAAGCGACAGCTGCGATCCCGTTTTTCTGCTGCATCCCTTCCGAATCCGATGCAGGCAGCCTCACCCGAATGCGGGCCTTCTTGATGCCGACAATGCCGAAAATGCCGCTCGATCCATAAGAGATCACGTCATAGGACAACTTGTCCTCGGTTACACCAAGGGTTTTGCAGGCATTTTCGACGGCCGCCTGGATGTTTCTTCCTTCAAAAATTCGTTCGTTCATCGCGTCATTGGAAAAAAACGGTTGATGGGTTTCTCATTCGTATTTGTTCTGGATCATGTATTGCTGTGCGATGGAAATGATGTTGTTGATCAGCCAGTACAGCACGAGCCCCGATGAAAAATTGATGAAAATGACGGTAAATACGATCGGCATGGCCATCATCATTTTGGCCTGAGTCGGATCACCTGCCGGCGGGCTCATTTTCTGCTGCAGAAACATGGTTACGCCCATCACGAGTGTCAAGACCGGTATTCCGTAAGGCGGTTCCATGAAAGGAATCGAGAACGGGAAGTGGAACAAGCGGTCCGGCGCCGACAAATCCGTGATCCATCCGAAGAAAGGTGCATGCCGTAATTCGATGGCTTCGTAGAGCATCCGGTACAGGGCGAAGAAGACTGGAATCTGAACGATCATCGGCAAACAACCACCCATCGGATTGACCTTGTATGTCTTATACAGGGCCATCGTCTCCTCGTTGATGCGCTTCTTGTCATCCTTGTATTTGTTGCGGATTTCGACCAGCAAGGGCTGCATCTTCTTCATCTGGGCCATGGACTGATAGCTTTTGGTACCCAGCGGCCAGAGGATCGCCTTTACCAAGATCGTTAAAATGATGATGGCGATGCCGTAGTTCGGCACGACGCTGTAGATCGTGTTCATGATCCACAAGAAGGGTTTGGCCAGAATATCGAACATGCCGAAATGAATGGCCCGATCCAGCTCCAGGCCCGTCGATTTCAGAATACTCAGGCTTTTTGGACCAAAATACAGCCGGAACTGCTGGGAGAGCTGTGCATCGTTTTCGATGGATGTTTCGGGAAATACGAGTTGTGCATGGAGCACCTGGTTCTCCGGCCTCAGCAGGATCTTGCCCTGTTTGGGCTCCTTTGGAACCACGGCTGCCATAAAATACCGCTCTTCGAGCGCCATCCACTGTACCAGACCGGCCGTTTCAGGCTTCTTGGCTGCATCGGATTCGGAAATTTGTTCGAGTTTCTCGTTCAACAGGGCACTGAGTCCTACAAAGCCGAAATCCTTCTTGTGAACATCCGCAGCTTTATCCAGCTGAACCGCCAGCGAACGGTTGAGTGCCGCCCCGCTCTGGTTGACGATCCGCACATCGAAATCGATGATGTAGCTGTCCGGATGAAAGGTGTATTGCTTGACGATCGTGATACCGCTGGGTGCATTCCACGAAAACACGATGGATTGCGGTTGCTGCTCGACCTGGACGGAATCACTCGTCGATGATGTGCGGAAGACGCTCTTCGAGAGAACGGCCGCCGAAATGTCCCCGTATGCAATCTGGGAGAGACCTTCTGGAAACAGGATTGGAACCAGCACTTTCAAGGGGGAATTCGGTTCCACGCTTTCGCGGTATCCGGTCAGCTCCATGTGATTCAAGACCGCACCCCGAGAAGACAGAACAGCGTGATACAACGGGGTGGTCACCCGGATTTCTCGGGCTTCCTCGACGTCTGACAAATCCTGCTCGACAATCTTCCCGGAGGAAGCTTGAAGCGCTTCGGCCGCAGGCGGAGCTGGTTGAACCTCGGCCTGTGGTTTAGAGACGGACTGTGTTTCGACCGGTGTGTTGACAGGCGGTTTGTCGGGAGGAAACAGGTACCCCCATACCAGAAAAATCAGAAAGGAAAGTGTAATCGCCAAAAATACGCGGCCTTGCTCCATGGAAGTTGACTCCTGTCGATACAGTATTGCGTCGGGTTATCTTGAAAATACGGCTAGTTGAGTTTATCTCCGGGCGATCGATACCGTCATTTCCGGCCGTCACAGGAATCCAGAAAAGACATGGGCCTGGATTCACGCAACGGCCGGAAATGACGGGTTTGGACTTCTTTCAACGATTGGTGATTCCACCGTGCATAGATGACCGGTCGATCGTCCAGCATCAGGGTACATGATCCACACCTCCGGGATGAAACGGATGGCATTTGCACAAACGCTTGAGCGCCATCCAACCGCCTTTGCCCATGCCGTGTTTCGCTATGGCCTCATAAGCGTATTGAGAACAGGATGGATAAAACCGGCAGTGGTCCCCCAGCCAGGGAGAAATGCACAGCTTATAGATGCGGATGACAACAAGAGCGGGCCATCGAAGCATATGGTTCAACAACATGTTTAAATAGGACGATCTCGACGCTCGATTTTGCCGAGAATCTCGACGATGGAACGGACCAGTTCCGTTGAATCCAATTTCCCGGCAGGTTTTCTGGCGATTAGATGGATGTCCCAATGTCCGTTGGGAAAGAGGCGCTCTCGATGGAGTCGAAAGACTTCCCGGGCAATTCGCTTGATCCGGTTTCGAACAACGGCCCCTCCGACTTTCCGGGAAACACTCATCCCCAATCGGGAACGTGAACAGGCGTTCGGCATGTAGTGAATGGTGAACACCTCGCTGTGTGCCCGTCTCCCACGTTCGTAAACAACCTGATATTCGCTTTTCTTGCGTAGACGATCGCACGGTCGAAAGGAAAATGGTTTCATGCCTGAAGAGATGGTGCATTGGATGCGTGCGATACGAGGTGGGACAAGCGCATGCCGTAGCGTCCTCCGGCATGCGCATACAGGGAGGACATCCGGTCGGTTCCTCTCTAGGGTTTTCAGGCCGAAAGCCGTTTTCTACCCTTGGCACGACGGCGTCGAATCACTTCCCTTCCCTGGCGTGTAGCCATTCGGGTAAGGAATCCATGGGTGCGTTTGTGTTTGAGCTTGCTGGGTTGATAGGTCCGTTTCATGTTTCACTCCTTCAAGTGGTTGCATCGATACCTCTGAATGACGATCCTGAAAGCCTTTCATAAACGATTTATATTACGTGATTTCCATGAATTCCGTCAATCGTTTTTTAAACGGCGGAACCATGATGGCCTCGCAAAAAGTCGTCACTACCCCGAATGGGTTGATTGCCGGGCCTGAGCATGGGGACGGGATTGCCTTTTGAGCTTGCTGCGAAAACGTGTTTGAAGCCGCCGGAGATCGTTGGATCGGACGGACGTGCTTGATCGAAATTGCCATTGAAGGGCAAGCCGTTGCGATTCAACGAGCCTCTGTTTACTGTTTGGCCATCCGTCCGATCCTACGAGATCGGGCGGCTGAGTTTTTTCGCAGCAGCGAAAAAGGCATTCCCGTCCCCATGCGGCTAAGCAGAGACTGTCCGACTTTTTGCGGGGCCATCCATCATCACGGAGTCGCAAAAAGGCGTCTCTACCCCTCCTGCATCATTTCGATGATCTCATACTGTTCGATATGAAACCGTTCGTTCGGATAGATGACGATCGGATTTCCGATTTCCCTCTCCAGCTGAACGATCAAATGGTTTTCTTCCCGATGCAGCAGCTCGGCGACTTCAGGATGCACATGGACCGTGATTTTCCGATTGTCCTTTTCCCGGTATTCAGAGAGAATTTCCCGGAAAATCATGTGGCAAACCGATTGCTTGGACAGGATGAACCCTTCTCCTTCGCAATAGAAACACGGCTCGCAGAGAACCCGGTTCAGGGATTGACGAATCCGCTTTCGAGTCATCTGAATGAGCCCGATCTCGGACATGGGAAGCACATGGGTCTTGCTTCGGTCCTTCCTGAGAGCCTCGATCAGGGCGTTGTAGACTTTTTCCTGATTGGCTTTCTTCTCCATGTCGATGAAATCGATGATGATGATGCCGCCGATGTCCCGCAGCCGGAGCTGGTAGGCGATTTCCTTGACCGCTTCGAGATTGGTCTTGAGGATCGTCTCTTCCAGGTTGTGTTTGCCGACATATCGTCCCGTATTGACGTCGATGGCGACCAGGGCTTCGGTTTCCTCGATGATGATGTATCCGCCCGATTTGAGCCATACCTTCTTTTTCAAGGCCCGAAGAATATCGCCTTCCAGGTTGAAAGCATCGAAAATCGGTTCCATGCCCTGGTAGAGCTCGACCGAATCCTTCATGAACGGCATGAATCGATCCAGAAAATTCTGAACGGTTTCATAGACGACCGGATTGTCGATGATGAGCTTGTCTGCCTCGTGGGTGAGCAGGTCCCGTACGGCCCGAAGGCTGACGTTGAGTTCTCGGTGAATCAGGCTGGGAGCTGCGTTCGTCTTGTAGCGGGTTTGAATGGCTTCCCAGAGGTTTTTCAAAAAGACCATTTCGTTTGCAAGCTTTTCCGGCTGAACGCCTTCGCTGGCTGTACGGACGATGTAACCAAAGGGCTCGGTCCTCAGGGACTGGACCATTTCCTTGAGCCGGTTGCGTTCCGCTTCATCGGTGATTCTGCGGGAAATGCCGATATGATCCGTAAACGGCATCATCACCAGGAACCGTCCCGGAAGGGAGACATAAGTCGTTACCCGGGCACCCTTGGAACCGATGGGGCTCTTGGCCACATGGACCAGGATTTCCTGCCCCTCGGTCACGAGGTCTTCGATCGGAATGCCCTTGCGCTTTTCGTCGTCCTTCGAAACGGTGGCGAGGCTGACCGGAGATTCCTCCAGTTCTTCATCCTCGCTTTCCTTAAAGAGGTTAGGCTCCTGCAGGGGGGACCTGCTGCCGATGATGTCATCGACATACAAGAAGGCGGCCTGCTCCAACCCGATATCGACAAAGGCCGCCTGCATACCGGGAAGCACACGCTGAATGCGGCCCTTGTAAATGTTTCCGGCGATATCGGAATCGTTGTGCCGTTGGATGAACAGTTCCGCAATGGTGCCGTCTTCGAGGAGGGCCACGCGGGTTTCGTATTCCGTCGCATTGATGACGAGTTTCTTATACATCGGTGCTCCGTAGGAAAGAAAAAGTCGATGGGCGATGGCCTCGCAAAAAGTAGGCAGTTTCTATTGATGGAGTCGCAAAAAGTCAGGGCGTTTCTGTCGAGTCGCGGGGTGACTGGGGAACCTTTTTCGCTGCTGCGAAAAAGGCTTCCCCAGCCACCCCGCTTATGCCCGGCATTCTCGAAAAGCACGGAAAAAGCGACTTTTTGCGGGACCATCAATTTTGTTTAGCAGCGAAAAAGCTCAGCAACCCCCTGACGCCTTCACACCACTTTGGTTACTTCCGCCTCCTGGATGATGTCTGCCGGCAAATGCCAGATGGCCCGCATCACATCGGCCGGACGAAGAATCGCATCCTGGGCATGCAACAATCGCATCTCGCAGGATGTATCGGAGAGAAGCCGGATTTCCGGAACGATTCGCTTTAGATCGATACAGCGGGTGATCCCTTTCCGATTGGTTCGGGTGATTTCGAAGGTGTCCGCCTGTTCGAACCGACCAAGTGCATCCCGGTCGAATCCATTTCGGAAGAGCACGACTCGATAGGTGGCACCGGTCGACTGGTTCCGGTCTTTCGAAGACTTTTCATCAGGTACGCATCCGACGATGCGGATGCCTTCGATCAGGGCATGGTTCAGCCGTTCGACGAGCGATTCGCAATCCGTATCCGCAGCGACCGAAGCTCGGAAGGTTTCACACGTGGATGCCAGTCCGATGGGAAGCGCTTCATCGAAGGACAGTTTCGGCTTGGGATGAAACCCTTCTGAAAATTCGACGGAAACACCGCTTCGTCGAAAGGCACGACAGAACAGGTTGTAGACTTCCAGATGCCCTAGAAAGCGGGCGCTTCCGGTTTTGGTGTACCGAAACACCACCGGCTTCCATCGGGCCGGAGAAGGCCGATCGATTGCCCCCTCAGAAAAGCCGTCGCCTTCCTTTGCTTCGGGCATGTCCCGGCAAAACACGGGCTGGATGGTTGCAAAATCACACACCCCGCATCCGCTGCATTCCGCTTCCCGGCAGTCCAGTGTCGGGCGCCCCGCCATCGCCAGTCGGTTTTCGGCCTGAAGGAATTCCTTCGTTACCCGGATATCGATGTGGTCCCAGGGAAGCGGCTCATCCAATTCCCGTTGTCTACAAACGAATCCGGCCGGATCTACGCCTTCGGCATCGAAGGCCGCCATCCATCGGTCAAACCGGAAATGATCGCTCCACCCGTCGAAGCGGCATCCCATGCGATAGGCTGTCTCGATGACCCTGGAACACCGGTCGTCTCCTCTGGCCAGAACCCCCTCCAGGAAACTCACCTCGGGCTGCTGCCATTTTACCGAAATTCCGGGCATCTGAAGTCGATGGCGGATTCCCGAAAGACGCCGATACCCCTCATCGAGACCGATTTGCGGCTCCCATTGAAACGGCGTATGTGGTTTGGGGATGAAGGTGGTCAGGCTGATGTGCATTTCCCCCCTTCGATGCTTCCCGAAGGACCGAAGCAGGGTACGCAGACGCTTGACCAGATCGACCAGGGCATCGATGTCCGCATCTTCTTCCGTCGGCAGTCCGATCATGAAATAGAGCTTGATGACCTGCCACCCGAGGGAAAAGGCGTCCTCAACGGCCCTGCGGATGTCCTCCTCGCCGATGTTTTTGTTGATGACGTTTCGAAGACGCTGACTGCCCGCCTCAGGAGCAATCGTGAAACCGGTCTTCCGGACCCGTTTGATTTCTTCCATCAGGCTCTTGGAAAGCCGGTCCGCCCGGATGGAGGGTAGCGACACGGCCACATGCCGTGGAGCGCAATGGCCCATCAGGAACTCCATCAGCCTTTCGAGCTTCGAATAATCGCCCGTGCTGAGAGAGAGCAACGACAGATCTTCGTATCCTGTCGCATCGATGGCCTTTCGGGCCTGTTCCATGATGGTCGAAATGGAGCGCTCCCGAACCGGCCGATAGATCATTCCGGCTTGACAGAAGCGGCATCCACGGGAACATCCTCTGGATATCTCCAGTCGCAGTCGGTCATGAACGGGCTTCCCGAAAGGCACGAGCGGACTTTCGGGAAAAGCGGCGTTGTCCAGGTCGGCCACAACCGCCCGCCGAATGCGGGCAGGCGCTCCTTGCGCTTTGGGCACCCGGAACCGAAAGCCTCGCTCGTCCGTTTGGATATCGTAGAACCGCGGTACATACACCCCTTCGATGGAAGCCCACCGCTCCAGCAGTCTTTCTCTGGAGCCTGCACCCTCGTTCTTCCAGCGCATCCATTCGTCCGTCATGGCCAAAACGACTTGTTCCCCATCTCCGATGACCATTGCGTCAAAGAACCGGGCCATGGGTTCCGGATTGACCGTGCAGGGTCCACCTGCGATGACGAATGGAACATTCCCGTCCCGGTTTCGGGCATCGAAGGGAATGCCGCCTGCTTCGAGCATATAGAGGACATTCGTATAGGTCAGCTCATAGAGAAGACTGAAGCCGATGATATCGAAATAACGCAACGGTCGTTTGGATTCGAGAGAGACGAGGGGCCGGTTTTCCCTGATCATTCGCTGGTGCAGATCCGAGGCCGGAGCAAAAACCCGTTCCGCCGCTATGTCCGGCCGGTGGTTCAGAACGTGGTATAGAATCTGGATACCGAAATGGGACATACCGATTTCGTACATTTCCGGAAAGGCCAGCGCAAAAAAAAGCTTGATCTCTTCGGGACGTTTCCGGATATGATTGGGTTCGAACCCGATGTACCGGCTGGGTTGTTCGATGCCGCCGAGCGCTTCCCAAAAATGTATATCGGATGGGTCAGTCGATGAAAAAAGAGTCATGGATTTCTCTTGTCGTGAACATGCAAGATGCGTAGTACGCAAATACGATCCTTCCGGTCGGTCATCCCGGCGGGGCTCGTTCCCGAGCACTCGGAAAGTCGGTGGACTCGATCGATATCGCGACCGATTAGTATAATACAGAGGGTCTGAAGATGAAAAGCCTTAAAATTGGAATTGCATGGATTCTATGGGCAGCCTGGGTGATTGTACCTTGCGGAACAGCGCTTTCCTCAGATGAACTACGGGAGACACCGGTCGTCAAAGCCGTTCGAAAAGTCGGGCCTGCAGT
>JBFMBE010000111.1:0-11775 GCA_040755275.1 Thermodesulfobacteriota bacterium
CGTCCGATCCAACGATATCCGGCGGCTTCAAACACGTTTTCGCAGCAGTCTCAAAAGGCTTCCCCAGCCACCCCGCTTATTCCCGGCATTTCCCAAAAGCACGGGAAAAGCGACTTTTTGCGACGCCGTCATTGATGGATCGGCTTTGGTTTCTCGTGAAGATCCTTTTAAGACGACGCGATATTCATCTTGACAAGAATGGTTTCGGATGTCTCAATGAGTTTCAGCAAGGTCGGAATGCGCCGATGGAAAACCACGATGCGAAAGGAGGATATCGATGACCAAAGACCGTCCGGAAAGCATGATGCATATCGGCAGGCGGGAGTTTCTGGGGGTTGCCGCAGGTGCAACCCTTTCTCTGGCGATGGGGGTGTGGCCTGGTCGAGCGGCAACCGCTGAAGTCAACAAGCTTCCTCCTCTGCCCTACGACGAACAAGCGCTCGCCCCTGTCATATCGGCAAAGACCATCGAATTTCATTACGGCAAGCATCACAAAGGCTATGTGGATCAATTGAACAAACTGATCGCCGGAACCGATTTGGCCGATCTCCCTCTTGAAAGACTCATTTTGGCCATTGCTGGAAAGCCCGATAAGGCGGCCATTTTCAACAATGCCGCTCAGGTCTGGAACCACACGTTTTACTGGAACAGCCTCAAGCCCAACGGTGGGGGGGAACCGCCCATCGTGTTGAAGGAGAGAATCGTCAATGCCTTCGGCAGTGTGGAAGCCTGCAGAAAAGAACTGGCAGCTGCAGCTCTCGGTCAGTTCGGCAGTGGGTGGGCCTGGCTCGTGTGGGATCAGAAGACGCTGAAGGTCATGAAAACGGCCAATGCCGAGCTACCGTTGACGGCCGGGCTGAAACCGCTTCTGACCATTGATGTATGGGAACACGCCTATTATCTGGATTACCAGAACCGCAGGGCCGATTATGTGCAGGCTGTCCTCGATCGGCTGATCAACTGGGAGTTTGCCGCCAAGAATTTGGTTTGAAGCGCTCATCCCCCTTCTGCCATTTCGTACTTCGATGCATAGCCTCTTGGGGTGACCATGTATCCGTCATACACGAAGGTGTTGCTGTTGCCGACAAATACCGTGGTGAGCATGTCGACTTCAGCCAGATGCAGGTCTTTCAGACAAGTGAGGGTGATGCGTTCATTTTCCCGCATGGCGTTTTGAACGATGCCTACCGGGGTGTCCGGGTTGCGGTGTCGCAGCAGGATTTCCTGTGCCCTGGCCAAATGGTCCGTACGCTTGCGGCTTTTGGGGTTATAGATCACCAACACAAAATCGGCCCGGGCAGCCGCATCGATGCGGGCCTCGATCCGAGGCCAGGGAGTCAAGAGATCGCTGAGGCTCACACAGGCAAAATCGTGGGTCAGGGGTGCGCCCAACAGCGAGGCTCCGGATGCCAGTGCCGGAATGCCTGGAACGACTTCCACCTGGAGACAGAGCGCCGGGCTCACCCCTTCCTTCGATTCGTCTGACGCCATTGGTTGGTTGCGGATGGGCATCAGGCGGATGTTCCGCTGCCGACACATTTCGAACGCCAGTCCGGCCATGGCGTAGATTCCGGGATCCCCGCTCGACACGAGCGCTACGATGGTTCTTTCTTCGACGGCTGCATCGATGGCAGCCTTCACCCGCTCTACTTCCTGCATCATGGCGGATTGCACGATCCGCTTACCCTCCAGAAGCGGACGGATCAAGTCGATGTATAACCGGTATCCGGCCACGACCCGGGATTCGGCCAGTACCTCGGCGGCCCGGATGGAGAGATGAGCTCTATCTCCTGGTCCAATGCCGACGATATAGAGCTTACCCGGGCAATCGCCAGGGTGACATTTCCGCTCTTCCGTTTCGGAACGATCAGCTCGTTCGTTCCGGCTGCCAGCAAGGCTGCCGCTTCGCATACGCTTCCTACTCCTACATGACGGTGTACGGTCTCCGAAGGATGCAACACCCCCCGGGCCTGGTTCAATCGATCTGCGGAAAACCACCGGCATGGCGCCCGGAAATGGTCGGCGCACAGCCGAATGGCGGCCTCGTCCCGCTTCAGATCGATGCTGGCGAAACACCGGATGCTGGCGGTGGACAGGCGGTATTCGGAGAAGACTGCCTCGATCTGTTCCCGCATCTCGGAAAATGGGGTGTTCCGGTTGCAGCCGATTCCTACGACGAGACTGGGCGGCCTGAGAATCAGGGTGTTCGTATCGGGCTTTGTCAGAGAAAGATCCGAAACGACGACACGTGGGGAAGGATCGAACATCTCACCTGTAGTCTTCCAGGAGGGAAATTCGGGGCTGGCTGCTGCCGGACCGAGCCATCTCATTGGATCTTCGAGAATGACCTGTACGTCATCCAGGAAGGCCTTGTTGATGGTGCGGATGGCCAGTGGGTTTTCAATCCGAAGCCCGAGTTTTGCAGCCAGCACATCGATGGCCGGTTTTCCATGCACATCGGTTGCCGTCGTGATGACGGGGGTTGCCAGGGTCATTTGGGCAATCTGGCGGGTCAGGTCGTTTGCTCCGCCCAAATGCCCGGAGATGAGACTGATGGCGAAATGCGCCCGTTCATCCATGACGACGACAGCCGGGTCTTCGGTTTTATGCACCAGAAGACCCGCGATGAGCCGAACCACGATTCCGCAGGCCATGATGAAGACATGACCTGGGTACTGTCGAAATTGGCGTTCCACCTCGGTCGATAGTCTGTAAAACCGCATCACCCCACCAGCGTCATCGCCTTTGGAATCCATACCGATGTCGAGCTGTTCCGGAAGGAACACATCGCAGCCAAGTCCTTCCTGAAGTGTTCGGGCGATCGAAAGGCCCGATCGGCTCAAGGCCCACACGGCGATGGAGGCACGATGGTGGTGTTCAAACGGAGTCATGACGACGGCTCGGCTTTTCGAAACCCATGGCTGAAGGTGGCATCGTAGAGTCGGGATGTCGGAACGTCCCCTTCGCTCATGCCGGCGATGGCTTTTCCGATGAGGACGAGGGCCTGGCGTTGAATGCCTGCTTCGATCACGGTTCGTTTCAATTCGGAGACGGTCGTTCGGATGAGCCGTTGGTCTGGATGCGACACCCGGTAAGCGATGATGCAAGGCGCTGAAGAGCCGTAGGTATCGGCCAGGATGCTCTCCATTTCAGCGATCTGTCCCATGCTGAGGTAAATGACGAGGGATGCGCCGTGAGCGGCAAGCTTTTCGAGAGATTCGGCCTCCGGTACAGGTGTCTTTCCGGCCATTCGGGTGAGGATGAGCGTTTGGGTGATCTCCGGAAGGGTGAACTCGATGCCGAGGGCTGCTGCTGCAGCAAATGCGGCGCTGACTCCGGGAATGACTTCGTAGGGCACCCCGTTTCTGCGCAATCCGACCATTTGCTCGTGAATGGCACCATACAGGCTGGGATCTCCGGTGTGCAGCCGGACCACCCGCTTTCCGGAGACATAGGCCTGGATCATGGCCTCGAGAATCTGCTCCAACGTGAGGCCGGCGCTGTTCAGGATGTCGGCTTGCTCTCGTGTCCATTTCAGTAAGGCATCCGGAACGAGGGAACCCGCATAGATGACGAGATCTGCGTTCGACAGGGCCCACTGCCCCTTGACAGTGATGAGGTCGGGGTCGCCCGGGCCTGCGCCGACGAAGAGGACCGGATGTCGGATGGAGGATTGTTGGGTTTTCATTTGATGTCAGGAGTCATCAGTCAGAAGAAAAATGGATATCATCACCTTTGATGGCCCCGTAACAAGTTGCCGCCACCCCGTTGGGGGGCTGGTCCTGCCCGAAGGATCCACACCGGATTGCGGGCTTCCAGCCGCAAGGCACCTGCCGTGCTTTTGGAAACGCTGGCCTGAATCTGGGTGATGTCGCAGGACCAGTCGCGTTCCCGAAAGGCTTTCATTGCCAGATGCAGGCTTTCCAGAAGTACCGTGTTGACGACAACCACACCGTCCACAGCCAATCGTCCGCAGACTACCTGAAGGACAGCCTCGAGATCTTTCCCGCCGCCCCCAACAAATACCCGATCCGGAGCCGGAAGTCCATCGAGAATTCCGGGCATTCTTCCTTCCACCACACGGACATGGTTCATTCCGTATGTGCGGACATTGGCACGAATATGCTGAATCCTATCCGGATGTCGTTCGACTGCGATGATCTGTCCCCTTTGGGCCAGCAAGGCCGCCTCGATCGAAACCGACCCGCTTCCGGCCCCCAGATCCCAGACCACGTGGTGGGGAAGCAGTCCCAACATGGCGATGGAAACGGCCCGAATTTCAGGCTTGGTGATCAGCCCGGCCTCGTGCTGGTATGCCGCCTCCGGCATGCCGAGAAACGGAATCTCATCGGTTGCCTTCGGTTGGGTTTCGATCACCAAAACATTGGGTTGTCGGAAGGATGCAACCGCAGCTTCCGCGATGGTGTACCAGCGGATGGATTCGTCCGTTTCTCCCAAGCGCTCCAGCACGCAACATCTTCCTTCGACGGACGGAAAATCCATCAGACGAGCTGCGATCCAGTCCGGCGTGTGGCGAGGATCTGTCAGGACGAACACCCGCTGGCTGTTGCGGATGGCTGCGACGAGCTCGGTTGTGGCATCCCTCCCATGAAAATGAACGACGGGTACATCCTGCCAGGGCAGGTTCAGGCGGGCAAAAGCTGCTGTAAGCGAGGAGACGTTCGGAAACACCCGCACCCGCTCCGGACCGAATCGGCGGATCAGTGTCGAGCCGATTCCGTAAAAGAGCGGATCCCCAGAGGCCAGAACCACGATGCGTGCCTTTCCGATCCGGTTCTCAACAGCGGCGAATACGGCTTCCATGTCTTTTCCGATCGGGATCTTCTCTGCTGGTAAGGCTTCGAAAGACGCCAGATGTCGTCTGGCACCGATCAGAACGTCGGCTGCCTCGATGATCCGAATCTGCCGAAGACTCACGTCTTCATACGCCATGCCCATCCCGATCACCGTGATGCGATCGGGATGGGGGGCGTCTTCCTCGGAAATCGGCGTATACAGGGATGAATGGGTCATGATCATCCTTGATGAAACAGCGGTCTTCCAGCAAAGTCAAACAAGACACCGGATATGTGAATCGGAAACCCGCGGACTACGGTGCGGGCGCTTTCGATGATACGCCTTCCGACATCGGCAATGACCGTTGGATGATCGGGCCACAGAAGGCCAAGCGCTTCCCGGGCCGTGTTCGATCGGCCCACGGCCTCAGCCAGCCTTCCGTCGCTGGTCTGATCCAGCGTCCATTTAGCAAGGGCGGCCAGCGGCATGTCGGCATTCCGGGCATGGGTGCAGGGAATGTTCATGGCCATTTTTACCGCTTTCCCGAAGAAGACGGCAAGGGTGATTTCAGCAAACCCCAGCTGCGCTGCACCGCGAAGGGAATGGTGAAAGAAATCGCCGATTTGAATGAAGGCAACCGGTGGCAGGGAAGCGAAGAACGTCTGTGCAGCGCGCTCGCTTCTTCGGCCGGTTGAAAACACCACGTGGGGACATCCTGATGCCCGGGCGACGGACAGGGCGGCGTCAATGGAAGCCGTGAACGCTTCATGGCTCATGGGCCGAACCCATCCGGTCGTTCCGAGGATGGAGATGCCGCCTACGATGCCGAGCCGGGCGTTCAGGGTTTTTCGGGAGAGGCGCTCCCCTTCCGGAACGAACACCGAAACCTGCACCCCGATATCGATTCCGATCCGCTGCAGCACATCCCGAATGGTTTCCCGGATCATTCGCACTGGCCCTGGATTGATCGCCGGGTTTCCGGGCGGCACCTCGAGTCCCGGAAGGGTGACCCGTCCGACCCCTTCTGCGCCGATGATTTCGATCTGTGACAGCTCCATCGGCGTCTGAACGCCTTGTCGATCGGGTGTGTCGATTCTACGGACCCGGGCGCCGATTTCTGCACCGTTGGTTACATCCGGATCGTCACCGGCGTCCTTGATGACCGTCGTCCATGCCATGCCTTCCTCAATACCGGATCGATGAATGGGGATCGAGAGGCTTTCTCCGTTCAGCATCCGGATGGTGACTTCAGCCGGTGCTTTTCCCTCGAGCAGAAGGGAAAGAGCGGCCCCGGCAGCTGCCGCAGCCGCCGCACCGGTCGTGAATCCGGACCGAAGCCGTTTTCTGCGATCGGCTCCAGTAGAGGGTGGATTTTCAGAAGAGGACGGCATAGACCGCTCCGATCAACACGATACTGACCACTCGGAACACCTGCCCGGTCACGAGCAGTTGCATGCCCAGCCCCGGTGAGAAGATGCCCATGTAGTTCGGCAGCTGATGCCGCAGGGCCCGAATCGGAAAGGCGATGACGTTGCCGAGAAGCAGGGCGAGCACGGTCTGTTTGACGGTGAGTAGCCCCGAATCCATCAGGGCTCCAGCTGCTGCAAAACCCGAGGTGAACTCAGCTACGAAGCTCAGCACCACGATCGAGAGGGATTCGACAGGGACGAAATGGTGAACCGTGAGGTGTGCCAGTGCGTCCCGGGCCATGTCGAAGAGCTTCAGTGCCTGCATCATGTCGACCAGAATGTAGATGGGAACGACAAGCACGACGACAGCCGTGAGCCGTCGAAGGGCCTTCTGTCGGATGGTTTTAAAGAGGGTTTTCCAATCCCCGTCCGTTTGGCGGACTTCCGGTTCATCCCGCCAGTGCGTATCCCGATCGGAGCGCGAAAAGAGCCGATGACCGATGACCAGCAGTACGGTGCGCAGCAGGGCCGCCAGAAACGTGAGGACGAAATACAGAATCCCCGCCCAGCGGGTCAAGGCTGAAACCATGAAGAAGGTGGACGGCAGATGCAGAAAATATGCCGGAAACTGGTTCATCAAGTTTCCGATGAAAAGGTCCCTGCGGGTGATCCGGCCTTCTTCATAATAGGTCAGCAGCAGGGAATTCGCCGTGACCCCTGAGACGAAGGCGGCCATGAAGGATGCCCCCAAATGCGGTCCCAACCGGCCGAATCGGAAAAACGGCCGGGTGATGACGGCAAGCCGGGATGTCCATCCTGTGGATTCGATCCATTGACCGATGAAAAGGCCTGCGGCAATCATGCCGATCATCCGAAGAAGGCTCGAGCCGAGCCGGTTCAGGACGTATTCGGTGCCGACGGGCCGGATCCAGATGTGGGTGACGGTCAGCAGGAGAGTCGAGACGGCGATCGACACGAGGATCGAGCGCCGAGTGTTTTTCGATCGTTGTTTCACGAGATGTTTCTATGAGGGAGAACGGTCACCGTTTGCCTGAAAACCGGGGGAATGCCGCAGCCTTCTCCGCGGGTTTGTCTGAGCAGCCGGGCTTCTTCAACGCCACGTCAGAGTATACGCGGGATTCGACCATCCAGCAACTATCCTGCAACAGGGGGGCCGGCAGGCCGGTTCGGACGATTCTCGGGTCCAATGAATGCTGTTTCAGGTTATCCTGCTGTCTCCGGTTTGCGGTTTCGCTTGGCGATGATGAGCGTCCAATAGTCGGGTTTGCGATCGAGATAGCGGCGGATGTCGGTTTCGATGTGCTGATCGGTCATGCCGCAGTTGCTGATACCGACACAACGGCTGTAGGTACCGGTTTCCTCGATGGCGGCGTGGATGTCGGCGATGTTCCGGTAGGCTTTCAAAAAAACCACCGTATCGGGTTTCATGCCAGACTGACGCAGTCGATCACCACCCTGGGCACCCGATACCAGCAGCAGCGACTCCTCGCCTTCCACCAACGGGGTGTTTGTGGCTGCGGCAGCCGCCTGATATGACGTAATGCCGGGAATGGTGACGATGTTCGCGTCCGGTCGCACTTCGAGCATCTGCCGCAGGACGTAGCTGTAGGTGGAATAGGTCATGGAGTCGCCCAACGTCAGGAAAGCGACGTTCTTTCCCTGGTCGAGTTCGTTCAGAATCGTCTGGGCATGACAGCGCCAGGCGCCTCGGGTTTCCTCGGCTTGGGTGGACATCGGGAAATGCAACATTCGGATCGGGGTGGCCTCGGGGATATAGGGCCGAGCGATGGAAACGGCGAGGCTGTAGTCGTTCTTGGTGGAAGCCGCGGCAAAGACGACATCCACCATCTGAAGAATGCGGGTGGATTTCACCGGAATGAGTTCCGGATCACCCGGCCCGACACCGATGCCGTAGAGGGTGCCAGATGGTTTGGACATAGGAAAACCTTGCGTTAAGAAGTCAGAATTCAAAAATCGGAAGCCTTGCCCGAACGGAATGACGATTTCGGGCAGAAAAGATTTTATGTGCCGATTTGCATGTGGATGCGTAGCGGAAGCTTTGGCTCCGTTCGGGTCATTTCATTTTCGCTGCGCTGCATCCGACGCAAGAGTCGGCCGCGCCACCGGCTGGTCGGGCCAATAGCGCCAAGGCGTTCACCACACTTGCTGCGACGGCCGATCCGCCTTTGCGACCGACATTCGTGATCAAGGGCCGATCGAGCTTCATCAGCTCGGCCTTGCTTTCTGCAGCCTGCACGAAACCCACCGGAAGACCGATCACGAGGGCCGGGTCAGCCGATCCGTTTCGGATGAGTTCGATCAACCGCAGGAGAGCGGTCGGCGCGTTTCCGATCACGAAGACGGCTTCGGGAAATTGCGAAACAGCCTGGTCAACGGCTGCGAGGCTTCGAGTCGTTCCGGCCTGTCGGGCCTGTTCGGCAACCTGTGGATCATCCACCAGGCAATGAATCGTCGTGCCGTATTCGGCAAGACGTGTTCGGTTGATTCCCGATGCAGCCATATGCGTGTCCGTCACGATGGGTTTTCCGGAGCGGATGGCATCGATTCCAGCCGAAACGGCCTTCGGATGAAATCGAACGGTCTGGATCCATTCGAAATCGGCCGTCGTGTGGATCATTCGCCGGACGATCTGCCATTCTTTCGATACAAAGGGATGTGCTCCAGCCTCTGCATCGATGATTTCGAAGCTCAGGGCCTCGATGTCTTCTGGTTTCATGGAAATTCTCCGTAGGAATGGCCGGATATCCAACCCGGCCATCCGGTGTTCTGATGAATGAAAGCTGCCTGGATGGCTTTCATCAACAATAGCCGGCACAGTAGCGCATGGCACTCGCCGTGAACTGTCGGGCCGCATCCGGGTGGCTTGCAAAGAGCAAGTGAATGTAGCTGCCGAGCGTATTTCGAATCCGATACCCTTCCGTTCGCTGTACCGCACCGCTTCGGTCCGCAATCCGGTATACCTGCACTGCATCGGGTTCCTGTGTCAATTCGGAATAGTGGAATTCGTGTCCCCGGATGATGTCTCCCGGTTTCCCGATGCAGGTATCCTCCGTCAAACTCACCTCCCGATAGCCCAAGGCCTTGAGTCTGCCCAGCATTCGGACCGAGGCCGAAAAGCAGCCGCACATCGGGTGTGTCCTGCCTTCCAAATCGACGATTTCCCGACACAGATACATGAATCCACCGCATTCGGCATAAATGGGCATTCCGGCAAGGCTCGCACTGTGGATGGCTTCCCGCATCCGTTCGTTGTGCGAAAGCCGTTCTCCGAACATCTCGGGATAACCACCTCCCATGTAGATACCGCTGGTTCCCTCCGGCAGACCGTCGTCTGTCATCGGGGAAAAGAACGCGAGTTCGGCACCGCTGGCCTCTAGCAGCTCGAGGTTGTCGGGATAGTAGAAGCAGAAGGCTTCATCCCGGGCGACGGCGATTCGCACACGCTTGCCGACCCATTCCGGGATCGGATCGATCGCTTCTGTCGCTACGTCAGGAAGGTGTTCCAGAAGACCGTTGATGTCGAGAGCCGCCTCGATCGTATTTGCCAACCGATCGATCTGTTCCTGTTGACGGCCGAATTCGTCGGCTGTCAACAGGCCCAAATGCCTTTCCGGAATGCCGAGCCCATCGGATCGAAGCAGGCCGCCGATGCAGGGCATACAACCGGAGGCATCCAACGCCTCCCGAAGGTAGGTAAGATGGCGTTCGCTTCCGAGATGGTTGAACACGACCCCGACAAAAGAGACCTCTGGATCGAACCGCTCGAATCCAAGAACGAGGGCTGCCGCGCTTCTGGCCATATGCCGGGCATCTGCAACCAGGAGCACCGGAATACCGAGCCATTTGGCGATCTGAGCCGTTGATCCGTCCTCCGTCTTTCCGTCGTATCCATCGTAGAGTCCCATCACCCCTTCAACGACGGCGATGTCGGCACCAGCGGCCCTGCGGAAAAACCGATTCCGATTCGTCGAACGATCCAGCATCCAGCCGTCGAGGTTGGTGGAAGGGCTTCCCAGGATCCGGCCATGGTGCCCGGGATCGATGAAGTCCGGCCCGACCTTGAAACCGGCAACAGCAAGCCCCCTTCGCCTGAGACAGGCCATCAGGCCGAGGGTGACAGTGGTCTTGCCGACACCGCTGTGAACGCCTGCCACACAGATGGCCTTAATGGGGCACCTCCCATGCTGGAAGATGAAATGTGTCATATCTTTCAGGATACAGAATTCGACCGATGGCGATCATCCCGATCAGAAGCCGCGGCCCTGGCCGGGAGACGAGCATTTCGTCGATGAGATGAATCTGTCCCGCTTTTACCGCCTTGATGACGCTGAATCCTGGCTCGTTTCGGATCGTGTCGATCGTGGCTGCGTTCATGACACCGGTCTGGGCCAGAAAGACGTCAATTTGATCGGCTTTGGCGAGAATCCTCTCCTTGCCGTAATAGGCGATCTGGCTTTCCCGGACCACCTCGGCATCGGGTGCTGCATTGACCCCGCCCACGGTTTCGAGAAGGAAGATCGGCATGGAGTTGGGTGAAAACGTCTTCATCCGATCATGGATCGCCTCGAAATATACCCGCTTTCGGTTTGGAATGCCGGCCGCCAATTTTCGGAAACGGTCCACCTGGTCGAAGAAATAGGTCGTCAGGGCTTCGGCCTCCCGCGCCTTTCCGGTCAGCAGGCCCAACAGTTTCCAGTATTGCCGAAGCTCATCGGGGGTGGTCGGCTGAAGCGACACGACGATAATGCCCGCCTTTTCGAGACCGCCGATGAGCCTTCCATAGCCCCGCTCGATCATGGGGCGGATCAATACCAGATCCGGTCTGGCTGCAAGGAATTTCTCGAGATCGTCGTGATAGGAAAAGACCGGTTTTCGGGTGGCCTCCAGCGGAAAGGCCTCGTTCGGAGAGACGCCGACGATTCGGTCGGCACATCCGATGGCGAAGAGGTTTTCCGTGTGTGCTCCATAAAGCGATATGATCCGCTGAAAAGGTTGGGATATGACGACCCGTCTGCCGGAATCGTCGGTAGCCGTCACGGGGTAAGTGGTTTCGGCAACGGCCAAGGAGGCCGGGGCAAACCAGATCCATAACGTGGATATCAGCAAAGCAATCGTTGGATGTGGAATCATAATGGATTTTTCATAATTGATGGCTTCGCAAAAAGTCGAAATTTTTTATTTTCACACGCATAACATGCTGAATGTATTGGGTTGCAATTTGCAAAAATGCCTTTTTTCCGACTTTTTGCAGCGCCATCATAATTGATGGTCCCGCAAACAGTCAGGAAGTCTCTGTCGAGTCGCGGGGTGACTGGGGAACCTTTTTCGCTGCTGAGCAAAATTCACCCGCCTTCCTGCGGGTCAAATGAGAGGACCTGACTTTTTGCGGGGCCATCATAATTGATGGAGTCGCAAAAAGTCGAAACACTAACTCATTGAAAAAACTATATGGTAATAATTAATTATGTTGACATCTATCTAATCAAATGGTATATTCTGGCTATATTCTAAAGCTATTAGATAGGAT
>JBFMBE010000112.1:0-11745 GCA_040755275.1 Thermodesulfobacteriota bacterium
TGAGCGGGGTGGCTGGGGAAGCCTTTTGAGATTGCTGCGAAAACGTGTTTGAAGCCGCCGGATATCGTTGGATCGGGCGGAGATGCTTCATTCATATTCGCTTGAAAAACATCCTGTTGCAACTCAGCAATCCTGTATTCCAAGTTTGGCTATCCGCCCGATCTTACGAGATCGGGCGGCTGAGTTTTTTCGCAGCATCGAAAAAGGTTCCCCAGTCACCCCGCGACTCGATGGAACCTGCCTGACTTGTTGCTGGGCCATCAAATGTGATGGAGTCGCAAAGAATCGCTGGACAGCGACTGGTTGCGAATGCGATGGGTTCTCATGCCTCCGGGGTTGCCGCCGGTTTGGGTTTCGACAGGCCGATGGCATCCCGCACCCGGCTGACGACTGCCTGATACACATCGGGATTGTCGCTGAAAAACGTCTTGACGTTGCTTCTTCCCTGGCCGATCCGCTCGCCGCCGAAGGAATACCACGCCCCGCTCTTCTCGATGACGCCCGTCTCCACACCGACATCGAGCACGTCACCGACGGAGGAAATGCCCTCTCCATAGAGGATGTCGAATTCGGCTTCCTTGAAAGGCGGCGCCAGCTTGTTCTTGACGACCTTGACCTTCGTTCGGTTGCCGATGACATCCTGCCCTTCCTTGATGGCGTTGACCTTTCGGATGTCGAGTCGGACCGATGCATAGAACTTCAGGGCGTTGCCGCCTGTGGTGGTTTCGGGGTTGCCGAACATAACCCCGATTTTCATCCGGATCTGGTTGATGAAGATGACACAGGTCATCGTCTTGCTGATGGTGCCGGTGAGCTTTCGAAGGGCCTGGGACATGAGCCGGGCCTGAAGCCCCATGTGGCTGTCTCCCATTTCCCCTTCGATCTCGGCCCGAGGCACGAGGGCCGCCACCGAGTCGATGACGATGATGTCCATCGCACCGCTTCGCACCAGCATGTCTGCGATCTCGAGGGCCTGCTCTCCCGTGTCGGGTTGGGAAACGAGCAATTCATCGCAGTTGACTCCCAGCTTTCGGGCATAGCTGACGTCGAGCGCATGTTCGGCATCGATGAAGGCCGCTATTCCTCCCTGTTTTTGGACATTGGCGACGGCATGGAGGGCGAGGGTCGTCTTTCCGGAAGATTCCGGGCCGAAGATTTCCACCACTCGGCCTCTGGGAAGGCCGCCTACCCCCAGGGCCCGGTCGAGTGCCAGGGATCCGGTTGGAATGGCCGGGATGTTTTCGATGGTTCGGCTGCCCAGCTTCATGATGGAACCCTTGCCGAATTGGCGTTCGATTTGACTCATGGCCGATTCGATGGCCTTGTCCTTGTCCGGCATGCTCATGGCGGCATCCTTTCTGAAGGGGGTTGTGTTGTGGGCGGTATTCGATTGTGGGCGGCCCGACCGATGGCGGGCGGCCACAGGGGGCCGTTCCTACGACCCATTCAGGTTCACGCTCTTCAACAAACGGTAGATCGGACCGGAAGGTGTCAGCCGGCTTTCGATCCAATGAAGCTCCGAAACGATGAACGGCTCGGATGCAAGGCCGACATGTCGTTTCAATTCGGTCACCAGATGATCGGAAATGATCCGGCCCTGGATGCGCGCAACGGTCAAATGGGGTTTGAACGGCCGATCTTCACCTGTCACCCGATGGTCGGTCTTCTCGAAAATGGACCGGTCCACGCGCTGCTGCAGATCGATCAGCGCAGCCGTGTCCCCGCCCATGCCGATCCAAAGGACCCGGGGGTTTCGAACGTTCGGAAACACGCCGATTCCCTGAAACGACAGGGAAAAAGGGGGAAACGGATTGCAGGTTTCCGTCAGTGCGGCAAGCACGGCGGGCTGGTCCGCCTCCGACAGGTCGGCCATGAATTTCAGGGTAAGATGGGTCTGCTCGGGCTTTACCCAACGGAAGGAAAAGCCCGATTTCCGAAAATCCTGCTGCACCCGGCGCACGATGTCCAGCAGCCCTTGCGGGACGCTGACGGCGATGAAGGAGCGCATGCCCATCGGTTACGACACTGGAAGCGTCATCTGGGGTTCGCCCAGTTGGAAATCGCCGCGCATGATCCAGTCCTTCAGCGTTTGGGCGATTTCCCGGGCCTTGACCATGCTCGACAGCGGTACGGTGGGGATTTCCCGGTCGTTGAAACGGATGAGGCCGCTCTTCAACTCGGCATAGCTGACCTGCCCCAGACTCCTGGAGATCCCGTTCGGATAGTCGTTTCCGTAGTCCACGATCTGGGTGAAAATCTCTTCATCCGATATGCCGGTGAATTCGGCCATCTCTTCGTTCAGAATCGGGATGGGGATGCCGAGCCCGACGGCAAGCGAGCAACCGTATCCCTGAAGGCTGACACCGACAAGCCATTTCGGACTCATCAACTTGAGATCGCCCATCACGAACAGGGTGCCTGCAGGCGACAGGGGAACTCCCTTTGCGGTGCGCCGCACCCCGGGCTTGTGCTGGGTGCCCGCCCAGGTGACATACCCTTGTGCCCCACCCAAAAAGATGCGGGTGCCGATGCCGATCGTCCGGTAATAGGGATCGTTCATCAGGGGGCTCAGCTCACCGGCACAGCAGTAATTGGCGTTTGCAGCCATCGGTTTGAGGGTTCCCATGTAGGTGTAGATGGTTTTCTTCGTCAGATTGATGGCGCAGTTGTAATTCTGGTATCCGTTTCGCGGATTGCAGAGCAGGGCATTGGGGATGGTGGCGAGGGTGATTTCTTTTTCGACGTATTTGTTGGGATAGCAATCCGTGCCGTATGCCGTCGCCTTGAGATACACCTTTTTGCCGGCAACCAAATCCTGGATGACATGGCCGCCGCCGTAATTGAATTCACCGGGATAGACCTTGTTCAGGGGATCGTCTTCGCAGGGTTCGGTTGCCCCGATGTAACAGTCCACGGCCGCAATGCCGCCGTATGCCGGGACGTTGTTCATCCAAACCTTGGCCGCCTTGATGCCGGGTGCCGAATGTCCGAAATTGATGAATGCCCCGGAGGAGCACATGGGCGCGAACGTTCCGGTCGTCACCACGTCGATGGACCGTGCCGCCTCGACCGCCCCTTGCTCCCTCACGATGCCGACCATTTCCTCAGCCGTTACGACCACCACTTCGCCGGTTCGAATCTTGTCGTTGATTTCACGGAACGTCTTCTGGACCTTGTAGGGTTTCATGTCGGATGTCTCCCGATTGCCTGAACAGGCTCATTTTTCGAGCGATCGAATATCCTGGATCTTTCCCGTGATGTTGTTCTGGATCCAGGATTCGTCCCACCATTCGATTGGATTGATGAACTGATCCCGGAGGATCATGGCGAAATGCAGGTGGTCTCCGGCCGCAAGGCCGGACATCCCCGTGTTGCCGATGATGTCTGCCTTGCGGACGGTTTGACCGGGTTTCACGGAAATCGTGGACAAATGGGCGTACATGCTGAACAACCCCAGGCCGTGATCGATGATGACGGTGTTTCCGTAGATGCCGAAGGTGCCGCATTCGACGACGACTCCCGAATGAGCGGCCGGGACGGGGCTTTGCTGAACCGACGCCAGGTCGACGCCCATATGGGCCTGTTCATCGATGACCCGGCCTTTGTAGAGATAGATCCGGTGATCTCCGAAACCGGCCTTGGGTGCGGCATTCGGCAGGCGCAGAAACGGTGTGCCGTCCCACTGCATGGAAGGGGCGCTGGTTTTGGCGATTTCTCCCAATTTCCGGTTGTCGGTTTCACGCTGTTGTTGGTTGATGTGCGTGAACTTCTCGAGGGGTGTCCAGTTTTCCCCCAACGAGGGATCGATCTGGAATTCCGGCATTTTCTGCTGCAGAAACGCATCCGTGATGGTGATGGTTTCCCTGCGAAACGACTTGCGCAGGATGTGATAGGGAAAGGATGCCTTGGCCGAGTTGCCCGCCTCGTCCGTTGCAGTCACCGCCATCTCCGTTCCGGCTCCGGCCTTGTGATCGACTGCGATCAGTGCGGCCATCGTCAACGGGTTCTTGAACATGCCGGATATCCCCGGAAAGAACCGATCACCGACCAGAACACCGTGTTCCGGGCAGGCTTTCGACAGCTGGTAGATGACCAGCCCGGCCCCGCCCAAATAGACATTGTGGAACCGGGTCAGCACGTTGATCCGGGGGGCCTTCGTATCGATCACGGTGTTGAAGACGGCATCGGATTTGTTTCCGTGGAACCATCCCCGCCAGGACTTGTCCCGAGCCGTGATCCGAAGGACTGCGGCTCCATCGGAAATCCGGTGTTTTCGAAGGTCGACCTTGATGGGAAGATCGAGGGTCTTGGGGACGTCTTTTTCGAAGAGCTTGTCGAAGAGCGGGATGTCTCTTCCCTGTTGGGAGACGACGATCTGCACCCGACGGATGCCGCTTTTACGGTCCACAATATGAACGGTGGTTTCCCGGCACGGATTCCAGGCGGTGCCGATCGATGCACGGATGACCGGCGGCTCTCCTTCGAAATTGGCCGAGAAGAGATAGACGCCGTATCCGATCGCCGCCAGAACGATCAGCAGCAGGAAAGGGGTCAATCGAATGGATGACGGTTTCTGTTGGGGTTGAATCCGCATGGGCGATGCGTTCGGATGTTGCCGGTGATGGTCGGACGACGGATGGATGTTCCGCTTTTTGCGAAACCGTCCAAAACTGTATCAGCTTACGCCGGGAGGATCAAGAATGTTTTCAGAAAGGCCGACGGGTCGATCGGGTTGCGGCCATTGAGGTTTCTTGACATTTCAGGGGGTGCGATATAGAGTTTTCCGGAAATAAAGGAATTCTGTGCGGTTTATGGCAGTTGCGCTGCCGAGCAAAACCCACCCGCCTTCCTGCGGGTCACAACCAAGAGAGCCGACCCCGGCCGGACCGACAACCTCATGGAAATGGACATGCATGCCTTTCGTGAAAACAGCTGGATGCCGTCGCATTGGGCCGGCGGCTTTTTCGTGATCGCCGGGCCGTGCGTCATCGAAGATATCGATACCACCCGGGCGATTGCCTCTTTCATGAAGGAATGCACGGCCAGGCTGGGGATCCGCTATATCTTCAAGGCTTCCTACGACAAGGCCAACCGAACCTCCGCCTTTTCCTATCGGGGCCCGGGCCTGGAAAAAGGCCTTGCGATTCTGGAAGGAATCCGCAGGGACATCGGCGTTCCGGTGATTTCGGATGTGCATTCCGTCTCGGAGGTGGCTCCTGCAGCCGAAGTCCTGGATGTTCTGCAGATTCCGGCGTTTCTTTGCCGCCAGACCGATCTGCTGCAGGCGGCCGGCAGAACCGGCAAACCCGTCAATGTCAAGAAAGGCCAGTTTTTGGCTCCCTGGGACATGAAGCATGTCGTCGAAAAAATTCAACAGACGGGAAACCATCGCATCCTGTTGACGGAGCGGGGAACCTTGTTCGGTTACAACAATCTGGTGGTGGATTTCCGCTCCATCCAGTGGATGAAGCGCTTCGGCTGCCCGGTCGTCTTCGATGCCACCCACAGCGTTCAAACGCCGGGTGGTCAGGGGGCCAGCTCGGGTGGGGAACGGGCGCTCGCACCCCATCTGGCTCAGGCGGCCGTAGCCGCCGGTGCAGACGGGGTTTTCATGGAGGTTCACCCCGATCCCGATCGGGCGCTGTGTGACGGTCCGAATTCCCTGCCGTTGTCCGAGATTCCGGATCTCCTGGCTCGGCTGAAAGCGATCTATGATTTGCTCCATCCACCGACGGATCGAAAAGGGGACCCATGAATTTCCGGGATGAAACCGTCGCCAACGAACGAGCCGAACGCATCCGATTCCTGCTGCTGGATGTCGACGGGGTGTTGACCGACGGTACGATCATTTACAACGACGAGGGTGTCGAAACCAAGGTATTCAACGTCAAGGACGGATTGGGCATTCGTCTGCTGAAGCTCGGGGGCATCGATGTGGGGATTGCCACGGGCAGAACCTCGGATGCCCTGATCCATCGCTGCCGAAACCTCGGCATTACCCATATCTTCCAGGGATTGAAGGACAAGACCGTCATTCTGGAGAATGTCTGCAGGCAGGTCGGTGTCGCGGAAACCGAAATCGCCTTTGCAGGGGACGATCTTCTGGATATCGCCGTCATGAAGCGGGTGGGGCTGGCTTTTGCCGTTGCAGACGCTCATCCTGCGGTGATGGATGTGAGCCATGCGGTTTGTGGCGCACCGGGCGGCCGCGGCGCCGTTCGAGAGATCGCCGAATACCTGCTGGGGGTGCAAGGTCAGTGGGCGGATATTCTGAAACGGTTTACGGGATGAAGGTTTCACTGCCGAGGTTTCCCCGAGGAATCCGCCTGCCTCAGAACCGTTCCGAACGGATTCGCAGTGCGCTTGCCCTGGTGATCGTCGTCACCATCGGATTGTTGATCGTTCTGTTCATCGGCTATCGATGGCTCAGAACCGATCCCCAGCGCCTCGTTTCCACCATTCAGCAGCAGGCCAGCATGTCGATCGGAAAGGTGCACCAGGTATCGACCCGCAACGGGGTGCGGGAGTGGGTGTTGGATGCCGAGTCGGCGCAAGTGGTTGACGAAGCGCGGAAGTTGATGTTAGAAGGGGTATCGGTTGTCTATTATCTGTCGAACGGGGATCAGGTCACCTTGAAGGCCGATCATGGAAACCTGAACACCGATTCGAGCGACATCGAGGTCTTCGATCATGTCGTCGTGACCTATCAGAGCTACAAGCTCGAAACGCAGAAATTGATGTATGCCCATGAAATCCGGCTGATCACCTGTCCGGTCCAAGTCGTGCTCACTGCGGAAACATCCGTGCTGACCGCAGACAGCATGATCTTCGATCTAAATCAGAACCGTTCGACTTTCGAGGGAAACGTTGAGGTGATTTTTCATGAACACATTCGCATGTAGGCTTCCAATGGAAGGGTATGGGAAGAAGATGCGGGCCCTGCTGTGTGCCTTCGTGTACGTGGTCGTTACGTCTCTTTTCGCCTATGCAGACGACAAACCGCTTGCCGGGGCCGGTGCCGACAAGGAAAGCGAGCGCATCCACATCACCTCCGACAGCCTCGTCACGGACAACAACGCCAACTATGCCGAATTCATCGGAAATGTGAGCGCCACCCAGGGAACGACGCTCATCACTTCCGACAAGCTGCGGATTTATTACCAGGTGTCGGGCACCGGGAAGGAAAAGAAGATCACCAGCCAGGATGCCGTCAAGCGGATCGTTGCAACCGGCAACGTCACCATCCGCTTCGACAACAAGGTGGCCGTCACCGAGCAGGCCGAATACATCACCGATACGGGCATGATCATCCTGACCGGCGCCAATTCGCGGGTGACCAGCGGCTCCAATTATGTCGCAGGCGACAAGATCACCCTCTATCGGTTCCAGGACAAGGTGACCGTGGAACGGAGCAAGGAAAAGCGGGTCGAGGCCGTGTTCTATCCGAGCGAAAAAGGCCCGAATCCGTGAGCCCCGTTCTGACGCTCGTCGATCTGGTGAAGGGGTATGGGGGGCGTCGGGTCGTCGACAACGTCTGCATGAAGATCGCCGGCAATCGGGTGGTCGGGCTGCTGGGGCCGAACGGAGCCGGAAAGACGACGACGTTTTATATGGCCGTCGGCATGATCCAGCCGGACAGCGGCAGCGTGCTGCTCGACGGCGAGGACGTCACGCGGCTTCCCATGTACCAGCGGGCCAGAAAGGGCATCGGTTACCTGCCCCAGGAAACCTCCGTCTTTCGGAAACTGACGGTTCGGGAAAATTTGCTCATCGTTCTCGAATATCTCGGGCTTCCCGATCGAGAGATGCAGGAGCGTGCCGACCGGCTGCTGGATGAGCTCGGGATTCGAAGCCTCGAGAACCAGAAAGCGTCCTCCCTTTCGGGGGGAGAGCGCAGACGACTCGAGATCGCTCGGGCCTTGAGCACCCGGCCCGCCTTCATTTTGCTGGACGAACCCTTTGCCGGCATCGATCCATTGGCCGTGATCGATATCAAGAACATCATCGGTCAGTTGCGCTGGAAGGGGATCGGGATCCTGATTTCGGATCACAATGTGCGGGAGACCCTCGGCGTTTGCGACGAGGCCTACATTCTGTGCGAAGGAAGGGTCATCGAGCACGGCCTTCCGGAAACGATCGCAGCCAGTCCCGTATGCCGAAAAATCTATCTGGGTGAGGACTTTACGTTGTAACGGATTTCTGAAGGAGGCAAGTCGTATTTCTGAAGGAGGCAAGTCGTAGGCCGTCTGCCCCAACTGCCGACTGCCCACTGCCCACTGCCGACTACTTACTGCCGACTGCCGACTGCCGACTACCCACTGCCGACCCAAACCAGAGGCGATTTCCATCGATATGGCTCTTGAACTTCGTCAACATTTGAAGCTGGAACAACGGCTCGTTCTGACACCGCAACTGCAGATGGCCATCAAGCTGCTGCAGTTGTCCCGGCTGGAGCTTGCCGCCAAAATCCAGCAGGAGTTGATGGAGAATCCGGCTCTGGAAGAGGCCATGGAAGTCGGCGTCGAAGAAACCCAGGAAGTCGTCGCATCCGAGCCCCTGGTGGCAGACGGGAACACGGAAGAGACCTTTTCGGGGGAAGGGGCCGACATCGGCACCACCCAGCAGCCGGCCGAGGACATCGACTGGAGCAGCTACATCAACGAATATACGGCCGAAGGAAAATACCGGCTCGAATTCGAACAAAAGGAAGCGCCCAATTACGAGGCCTTCGTTCCGCTTCGGGAAAGCCTGACCGATTACCTGATGTGGCAGCTTCGCCTCTCGTCCATGGACGAGGAGGAAATGGTCGTCGGCGAGTGCATCATCGGCAACGTGAATGCCGACGGCTATCTCGAGGTCGGAATCGAGGAAATCGCCCGGCAATGCGAACAACCGCAGGAGTGCATTCAACGGGTGCTTCGGGTGGTTCAGGGGTTCGATCCGCCCGGTGTCTGTGCGCGGGATTTGAAGGAGTGCCTGCTGCTTCAGCTCGAGCGGTTGGGATTGGGAGAGTCCATCGTGGCCGAAATCGTGGCCCACCACCTCCACCATGTCGAGGTCAAGCGCTACCATGCCATTTCTTCGGCTCTCGGCATTCCGCTGGAGGACGTATCCGCTGCAGTGGAGATCATCCGCGGCCTCGAGCCCAAACCGGGAAGATCCTACAGCACCGAGCAGCCCCACTACATCACGCCGGACATCTATGTCTACAAAGTGGACGATGAATTCGTCATCCAGCTCAACGACGACGGCCTGCCGAGGCTTCGCATCAGCGGCCTTTTCCGGGATGCGGCCGAGCGCTGGAACACCTCCTCCGAGGGAACCCGGCAATACGTGCAGGAAAAAATGCGCAATGCCACCTGGCTCATCCGAAGCATTCACCAGCGGCAGAAAACCATCTACCGGGTGATGGAAAGCATCCTGAAGCTGCAGCGGGAATTCTTCGAAAAAGGGGCCGGTTTCATCAAACCCATGATCCTGCGGGACGTCGCCGAAGACATCGGCATGCACGAATCCACCATTTCCCGCGTGACGACGAACAAATACGTCCATACCCCCCACGGCATCTTCGAGTTGAAGTTCTTTTTCAACAATGCCATCCAGGGGATGGACGGAGACGGCGTGGCTTCCGCCGTTGTGGCTCAAAAAATCCGGGAAATCGTCGATTCCGAGGATCCCCGAAAACCCTACAGCGATGAAAAAATCGCCGAATTGCTCAAGGCGCACAACATCAACCTGGCCCGTCGAACGGTGGGCAAGTATCGGGACATGCTGAAAATTCTGCCGTCGACCCACCGCAAACGGATCTGAGGGCAGCCGCACCACCGTTTGGCAAAACACCTCCATTCACCATAAAGGAGATATCGCCGCTATGCAGACATCCGTGACATTCAAGAACCTCGAGTCATCGGAACATTTGACGGCTTATGTCAGCAACAAATTGAACCGCTTCGACAAATACCTGGAAAACCCGGCAGAGGCCAACGTGGTCCTCTCCGTCGAGAAATTCCGGCACATCGCCGAAATCAGCATCGTGGGAGATCGGCTGAACATCTACGGAAAAGAAGAAACCTCGGACATGTATTCGGCCATCGACATGGTGCTCGACAAGATCGAAAAACAGATCAAGAAGAACAAGGAAAAGGTCAAGGACCGCCGCAGCGGGGCCAAGGGGCGACCCCGAGCCGAGGCCCCGGAGCTCTTTTCGGCGGAAGAAGAGCGCCGGGAGAGCGGGCGGGTGATCGTCGAGCCCATCGAATACAAGCCGATGGATGTCGACGAGGCCCTGATGCAGATGGATTTGAACGATGAGCCCTTTTTCGTGTTCACCAACGCACGTACCGACCGGGTCAATGTATTGTACAAACGCAAGGACGGCAATTTCGGACTGATTCAGCCAAACAACTGATGTGCCTGCAGCTTGAAAGGTCCTGCGATGAAACTGAGTGACGTGATCCGGACGGAAACCATCTTGATGGATCTGTCGGCAAAGGAGAAGGTCAGAGCCATCCAGGAGTTGGCGGAACCTGCGGCCAAAACGGGCAACGTTCGGCTCGAGGAGATGATCCGGGTCATTCTCGAACGGGAAAGACTGGGTTCCACCGGTATCGGGAAGGGAATCGCCATTCCCCACGGGAAACTGAAGGGTCTGCGGGAGCCGATTTTGGGCTTCGGCATCAGCAGAAACGGCGTCGATTTCGATTCCATCGACGGCCTTCCGGTCCATTTGTTTTTTCTCCTGATTACACCGGAAAACGCACCCGGGACCCACATCAAGCTGTTGTCACAAATTGCCAAAATGATGAAGAACGAGCTCGTCAAAAACCGCCTGCTTCAGGCACAAGACGCCCGGCAGGTGATCGATGTCCTGCGTGCCGAGGAAGAACCCAATCCATGACGCAGCCTGCAGACACCCCATCCGGTGCCGGCCAAATGCCCGTCCTCTTTATCCTGACCGGTCTTTCCGGATCGGGCAAGAGCACGGCACTGGAGGCTTTCGAGGATGCAGGCTATTTCTGTGTCGACAATCTCCCGGTCAAGTTGCTTCCGCTGCTGCTCAACACCCAGATGATGGGTGAAAGATCCGCGGAAGGGCTGACCTGTGTCATGGACGTACGGGAAAAGGAGTTTCTGAGCGCCTATCCGGAGGTGTTCGCCCGGCTTCGACAGGAGGGGTTTTCCTTTCACATCCTGTTTTTCGAGGCCCGGGAACCCGTACTGATTCAACGCTACAGCCAAACCCGAAGACAACATCCGCTTGCGATCGGAAAAGGGCTCGTCGACAGCATCCGGATGGAACGCGAACAGCTCGAACCGCTTCGCCGGATTGCCGATCGCGTCATCGATACCAGTGCGCTGAACGTGCACGACCTCAAGGCCCTGGTTCGACAGATTGCGGATCGAGGCCGGCGGACCGCATCCATGCGGATCACGGTGATGTCCTTCGGTTTCAAGTATGGGCTTCCGCTTCATGCGGATCTGGTGCTCGACGTTCGGTTTCTGCCCAATCCCTATTTCGTTCCGGAACTCAAGCCCTTCGATGGCCGGCATCCGGATGTGCGGGCCTATGTGTTTCAAGACCCCCGGTGTCGGGAACTCATCGAACGCTATGGTCGGCTCGTCGCGGAATTGATCCCGCTCTATGAGAAGGAGGGGAAATCCTACTTGACCCTTGCCGTCGGTTGTACCGGGGGAAAGCACCGTTCGGTCGCCGTTGCGGAATCGTTTGCCCGGGAGTTTCAGAAA
>JBFMBE010000113.1:0-11544 GCA_040755275.1 Thermodesulfobacteriota bacterium
CTGTTTTTCAAACCAAAACAAATGAAGTGCGTCCGCCCGATCCAACGATCTCCGGCTGCTTCAAACAGTTTCCGCTGCTTCGCAAAACACCACCCGCCCTCCTGCTGGAGGCCCGGCTTTGAAGGAATAGCGGTGGTTAGCGACTTTTTGCGAGGCCATCAACTGGGATGGTTCATCCGATAGAACCTACATGCGGTAGAGCGCATCCCCTTCGATCATCCGGATCCCGTTTTTCTGGAGCAATTCGATGGCATCCTTCGGCCGGTCGAACCGGAAAATCATGACGGCATGCCTCCCGCTCTGATGAACGAAGGCATACATGTATTCCACGTTGATCCGGGCCTCGTGGAGAAGGCCCAGAATACGGTGCAACCCACCGGGTTGATCATCCACCTGAACGGCTACGACATCCGTGATGGCGACAGAAAACCCATTGAATTTGAGTGCATCGAGAGCCTTCTCTCCTTGATCGACAATCAGCCGCAACACTCCAAAATCGGATGTGTCCGCCAGGGACAGCGCCCGGATATTGATGCCTGCCTCTGCCAGAATGCCTGTGACTTCGGAGAGCCTGCCCGCCTTGTTTTCGAGAAACACGGATAATTGCTGAACTCCCATGGTTCACACTCCCCTTTTTCAGATCTTGCGGTTGTCGATGACGCGGACGGCCTTGCCCTGGCTTCGAGCGATGGTCTTGGGTTCGACGAGCCGTACCTTCGCCGTCACCCCAAGCTCTTCCTTGATGCGATAAGAGATGTTCTTCTCGAGTCCCTGAAGCGCCTTGACCTCGTCTGAAAACAACGTTTCACCGATTTCCACCATCACCGTGAGCGTATCGAGATTTTCGATGCGGTCGACAACGAGCTGATAATGGGGTGACAGCCCATCGATTTCCATGAGGACGCTTTCGATCTGCGAGGGAAAGACATTCACCCCACGGATGATGAGCATGTCGTCGGTCCGACCACTCACCTTCTGCATGCGAACGAAGGTCCTGCCGCAGATGCAAGGAGAGGGATCGAGCGTCGTGATGTCCCGTGTACGATACCGAATGACAGGGAAGGCTTCCTTGGTGATGGAGGTAAACACCAGCTCCCCGGTCTGACCGAAGGGCAACACCTGCCCCGTATGGGGATCGATGATTTCCGCTATGAAATGGTCTTCCTGAATATGGAGACCGCTCTGCGCCTGGTAACATTCCACAGACACTCCAGGTCCGAGCACCTCGCTCAACCCGTAGATGTCGATGGCCTTCAGGTTCAGCTTCTGCTGAATCTCCTCCCGCATGCTCTCGGACCAGGGCTCCGCACCGAAAATTCCGTACCGGAAGGACAACTCCGCGAAGGACACCCCCATTTCCTGGGCGACTTCTGCCAAATGCAGGGCATAGGAAGGGGTTGCCGTGAGAATGGTCGGCTTGAAATCCTTCATGATGGTGATCTGGCGTCGGGTATTGCCTCCGGAGACGGGAATCACCGACGCGCCCAGGCGCTCCGCTCCGTAATGTACACCGAGACCTCCGGTAAACAGGCCATAGCCATAGGCATTGTGAATGATGTCCTGTCGGGTTGCACCGCCTGCGCTGAGAGCTCTGGCCATGAGTCCCGCCCACATCTGGATGTCCCGGGCCGTATAACCGACGACTGTCGGTTTGCCGGTCGTTCCGGAAGAAGCATGGATGCGAACGACGTTTTCCAAAGGAACGGCAAACAGGCCATAGGGATAGTTGTCCCGCAGATCCTGCTTGGTGGTAAACGGAACGTGCTGGAGATCGGAGAGGGAGCGGATGTCGCCGGGGCGAATGCCCACAGCGTCGAAACGCTCTTTGTAGAAGGGTACGGTGGCATAGACCCTTTCGAGGGTTGCCCGAAGCCTGCGCAATTGAATGGCTTCGATGGCCTCCCTCGGAAGGGTCTCAAATTCCATGTCGAAAATCATGATCCTCCTCGATAAATCATATAGCAATATACAATGGCTTAAAAAACGCCCTCTTCCCGTTCTTCAGGTCACAGTCAACATTTCAGGTTGGCTGCACGAAGTCGCTGGCGGAAAGAGGGCAACATGGTTCGATGGTTTCAATCCAGCAAGCCCGCTTGAAACACGGCCTTTCGTTTTTCCAGAAATGCAGTCGTTCCTTCTTTGGCATCGGGGCTCGCCATGCACAAGGCGAAGGCATCGATTTCCATCCGGCATCCAGTCGCCAGATCCACACCGAGTCCGGCGTTGATCACCTGCTTGGCTGCCCGAAGCGCCACTCGGCCCTTCTGAGCGATGGTCTTGGCCGTCTTGTTCACCTCGTTCATCAGCTCCGCCGATGGGACGACCTTGTTGACCATGCCGATTTCCTTCGCCTCGGCAGCGGAAATCATTTTCCCGGTGAAGATCATTTCCTTGGCGATGTTGATGCCGACCAGCCGCGAAAGCCGCTGGGTCCCGCCGAATCCGGGAATGAGCCCAAGGGTGATTTCGGGCAAGCCAAACATGGCATTTTCCGAGGCATAGATCATGTCACAAGCCAGAGCGATTTCGCTGCCGCCACCCAGGGCATACCCGTTGACAGCAGCGATGACGGGAATGTCGAGCGCCTGCAACCTGTTGATGGCGGCCTGTCCTTGAGCGGCAAACCATTTTCCTTGTAGTGCGTTGCATTTGGCCAGCTCGGTGATGTCGGCTCCTGCAACGAAGGCTTTTTCCCCAGCCCCTGTCAAGACGAGCACCCGGATTGTAGCATCCTCGGCGATCCGGTCGAGCAGGACAGAGAACTCCTTCAGCAGCTCCGCATTCAGGGCATTGAGCGCTTTGGGCCGATTGAAGGTAATGGTGGCGATTCCTTCAGCGGATTCGAACAACAGATGTTTCCATTCCATCTTTTCCTCCTCATGATTGATCGGTGTGAAGTGTCAAAACGAACAATCGGTGACGACGGGCTCACGATTTGCTGGATTTCTTGGCGGAAGGGCCGGTGGGTTCCAGATAGGCTGCTGGGCTGGTGCTTTGGACATAACGGGTGATTCCCTTGGCGATGGCATCGCTTAGATGGCTCTGGTACTCAGCAGACGCGAGCCGCTTGCATTCCCGCTCGTTGCTGATGAAGCTCGTTTCCACCAGAACCGAAGGCATCTGGGCCCCCAGAAGGACGTAAAACGGGGCTTGCTTGACGCCCTTTCCACGAATGTTCGTGTATTTTTCGGAAAGGTGGCCGACGAGGTTCTCCTGAACGATTGCGGCCAGACGGCTCGATTCAGCGATCTTGGCGTTCTTCATCAATTCGGTCAGAATGTCTTGCAGATCGCTGATGTTTTTCCGCGATGTGGCGTTTTCCCGGGCGGCGACCATGACGGCATCGTCGTCCGTGGCCAGGTTGAGGAAATAGGTTTCGATGCCATAGGCACCGGGATGGGGAGCCGAATTCGTGTGAATCGAAATGAACAAGTCCCCGTTCTTCGTGTTGGCAATAGCCGTCCGTTCTTCGAGGGAGAGGTATTTGTCCGTGGTTCGGGTGAGGATCACCTCGCAGCCGAGGTTCTCCTTGAGTTTTTTCTGGAGCTTGAGTGCAATGGCCAGGGTGATGTCTTTTTCATACACGCCTGGGACAACACCCGGTGCCCCCTTGTCTCTTCCCCCATGGCCTGGATCGAGGACGATCCTTCGAACCCCCAACGCAAGCTGGCGTGCCAAATCCTTGGGTTTGAGCTTGGCGATCTGGACATTGGCGACGGCAGGCTGCTGCACCTGTTTTTTGCTGTTCACGGCGGATGGTTGATCCGGTGATTTCTGTTTCGCTGCTGTAGCTGCCGCAACGGGTGGCTCCGGTGTGGGAGGAGGCGGCTGTGGAGCGGATGCTTCCGGTCGTTCGGCAGGTTCGGATTCTTTTCCCCAGATATCCATGATGATTCGGAACGGATTGCTGAGGGAAAACACCTTGTAGGTTTCAAAAGACTTGATGTCTGCAACGACCCTCACGGATTCCAGGGTGTACTGCCCGGCCCTTGCGTCCAGCAGCAGGTCATCGTTGACTGGAATGAATTTTTGAATGTGTTTTCCAAGCTTGCAACGATCGATTTCGATGAAGAGCCGCTTGGGTTTGTCCGATGAAGCGTCGGGCTGAAGCAGGTGGCTGCTGAAGCTGGCTTCCCGATCGAGATCGACGGCGATCCGGGTATAGTGAGGGTTCGACCAGACCCTGAGGTCGGTGATCCGGGCATAGCCGCCTCCGGCATGATCCTTCTTCGAAGTTGCCTCAACGGGCGAAACATTTTGCATCGCCTTGGGTGAATCGGCAGAGGGGGATGGTTTCGCCTGGGAAGACTCAATAACCTTCGGAGGGTCGGCAGTCGGTCCGGTTCCTTTTGCAGATGAAGTCAACTTTTCTATCTGGGCGCCGGCTTTTTCCGCAAAAGGAGTTTTGGGAAACCGCTGGATGGTTCGCTGGTAGAGATTGATGGCATCCTGCTTGTCGGAAGGCAACAGGGAGACCCGATACATTTCCTCGGTCAGTAGGGCGGCCATGAAAAGAGAGCCGGCAGCGCGATGACCTTTGGGATTTGCCTTGTAAACGGCTTTATATCGATCGATGCACGTCTGCCAATTGTGCCGAAACTTCTGCTTTTCCGGGTTGTTGACCAGTTTGGCATAACAGGCTTCCGCCTGCTGGTAGGCTTGCTGTTCGGAAGCGGCCCACGCTGGCTCAGCCAGACTGCTGCACAGGGGCAAACATAAGACGATGACAATGGCGAGGGCCGCAAACAGAGTCTTGGTCATATTCAAATCGCCGGGAAAGAGGCTCGTCGGTTCAGCATTTCATCTGATCAACTGAGTCGTCTAAAGAAAGGTGATGGTCTCACAAAAAATCAGGCCCCTGGATTGACCCGCAGGAAGGCGGGTGAATTTTGCTCAGCAGCGGAAAACACCACCCGCTTTCCTGCTGGAAGCCCGGCTTTGAAAGAAAATCCGTGGGTGGCGACTTTTTGCGGGGCCATCATCCCTGATCGTTCTCTTTCATCACTATCATAAAAAGCTCATGAAGGCAATTGAGCGCTTCAAGAGGTGTCATGCTCAACACATCGAGGGACTTGATCCTGTCGATCACCGGATGGGTGTCGGGTTCAACGAGCGACAGCTGCTGGAAAACCGGTTTCCCGGAAGCCAAGGCCGGCTTGGCTGAACCGGTAAAATGACGTCTTCCTTCCTCGATATCCCGAAGGACGCTCTTTGCATGAACAACGACGGATTCCGGCATTCCGGCAAGCCTGGCCACTTGGATGCCATAGCTTCGGCTCGTTCCACCTTTGTGCAGTTTGTGTAGAAAGACGATTTCGTCCTTTCGCTCCTTGACGGCGATCGAAAAATTGCGAACCCTCGGCTTGATCCGCTCGAGCTCGGTCATTTCATGGTAGTGGGTGGCAAACAGGGTCTTCACCCCTTTTCCCTGCAGATCATGGAGATAGCCGGCCGTCGCCCAGGCGATGCTGAACCCGTCGTACGTGCTCGTTCCCCGGCCGATTTCGTCGAGAATGATCAGACTCTGCGGGGTTGCGTTGTTCAGGATGTTGGCCGTTTCCTGCATTTCCACCAGAAAGGTGCTTTGGCCCCCGGCGATGTTGTCGAGCGCGCCGATACGGGAGAAGATGCGGTCCGTCAATGCGATGGAGGCATGCTTTGCCGGAACATACGAGCCCATGTGCGCCAGAATCACCTGCAGGGCTGTCTGGCGCAGAATGGTGGATTTTCCGGCCATGTTTGGCCCCGTGATGATCAGCACCTGGTTACGGGTGTTGTCGAGTTCGATGGAATTCGGTACGAAACGCCCCGGAGGTAGGAAGCGCTCGATCACCGGATGTCTGCCATCCTCGATCCGGATGTCCCCCTGAAGATGGATCTCCGGTTTGCAATAGCCATAGAGGTCCGCCACCTCGGCCAGAGCGAACAGACAATCGGTCTGTGCCAGAAAGGCAGCAGCCTTCTGAATCTCCTGAATATGATCGCCTACGGTCCTTCGCAAGCGATGGAACAATTCCGTCTCCAAGGCGATGCGTCGCTCTTCGGCTCCGGTGATCTGAAGTTCGAACTGCTTGAGTTCATCGGTGATGTAACGCTCGGCGTTCACGAGGGTCTGTTTCCGCACGTAATGAGCCGGGACAGCCCCCGTCTGGCTCTTGGGTACCTCGATATAATAACCGAATACCTTGTTGTACCGGACCTTGAGGGAAGAAATCCCCGTAGAAGCGCGTTCCTGGGCCTCGAGAGACAGTAGGAATTCCTTCGTATTCGATCCCATGTCGATCAGCCCATCGAGCTCGGCATCGAAGCCGCGCTGGATCACCCCGCCTTCCACGAGCGTCGGTGGCGCATCCTCCCGAACGGCTCGATCGATCAACCGAGCCAGCTCCAAAAGGGGTTCGAGGCTGTCCGTGTTCCGGGCTTCTTCAAAAAGTGGGCTCTCACAGGTTTTCAAAAGATCGTACAGTTCGGGAAGGACGAAGAGAGAGCTTTTCAGGGCCAGAAAGTCACGCGGGGTGCATCGATCCAAAGCGATCCGGGAAGCGATTCGTTCGAGGTCACCGATCTGTTTGAGATGTCCAAGAACGCTCCGGCGCATGGTGGGTGCATGCAGGGCTTCGCCGACAGCATGGATCCGATGGTCGATGGCCTCCACACGACGAAGGGGATGGCGGATCCAGTGTCGGATGAGCCTTGCTCCCATGGCCGTAACGGTTCGATCCAGGACATCGAGCAGGGTCCCCTGTTTTCCACCATCCCGCAGGTTCCGGAGCAACTCCAGGTTGCGGCAGGTGGCCTCGTCCAGGATCAGTTCATCCGCCAGAGAATAGGCCGTGATCCGGGTGATGTGATCGAGAGGACGCTTCTGGGTGTTTTCCACATACCGAAAGAGGGCGCCTGCCGCTGTCACGCCGGCACGCATCCGCTCACAGCCGTATCCTTCCAGAGAAACGGTTCCCAAATGTCGACAGAGCATCTGCCGGGTCGTGATCGGGTCGAAATCCGTCTCCGGAAGCCGGGAAACGAGAACACCCGAGTGGGTGTCCAGAAAGGCCGTCCATCGACCGGCATCCCGGAGCGACTCCGGCAGGAGAATTTCCCGTGGTGCGACACGGGTGATTTCCTCGAAAACGACATCCAGCGAGGATGCCTCGGTCACTCGAAAGACGGCCGTGGAAATGTCGATGTAGGCGATGCCATGATTCGCTTTTTCAGGATAGACCGCGAGAACGTAGTTGGGGACGCTTTGATCGAGCAACCCCTCTTCGACGACCATTCCGGGTGTGACGATACGTACGACTTCCCGTTTGACCAGTCCTTTGGCCAGGGCCGGATCTTCGGTCTGCTCGCAGATGGCCACTTTGTGCCCATGTTCGATCAACCTCGCCACATAGCTCTGAGCCGAGCGATAGGGCACACCGCACATCGGAATCGAATTTTCATCGCTCTTGTTGCGGGAGGTTAAGGCGATATCCAGGATGGCAGAAGCCACAATGGCGTCTTCCAGGAACATTTCGTAGAAGTCCCCCATCCGATAAAACAGAATGGCATCCGGATATTGACGTTTGATCTCCAGATACTGTTTCATCATGGGGGTTGCGGGAAGTTCGGAAGGACTCACACCGGCCTCACGCGCGGGAAAAAATGCAGGGGATGCGATCGAATCACGCCTCCTTGACCACTGCATCTACAATTGAGGCATCGGATGGATAGGACGACGTCGCAGGCTGGTTTTCCACCTGCGATCGAAGGCCGGTAATGGTTTCCTGCTGCTGGGATATGGTTTCCTGGAGGTTTTTCACCGTCTTGGACGTTCGGTATCGCTGGGCCAAGGTCATGAAATAGGTGATCAACACCCCGACGATGAAGGCTCCGAGAATCATCGTTGCGTTGGAAATGTTGGCGAATTCATACTGCCGGAAATAGACATTGAAGGTGATAAGCGGAGCCGCCAGAAAATAGCTCTTGTTCTGATAGAAGATCGTGCCGAGAACGGTCAGTATGATCAGGGTCAAGAGAATCTTGAATTTTCGCATGACAGGGGTCCTCCATGGATGTTGATGCATATCCGCCCATGTTCACGGAAACCGTCGGGGATATGCGGAGCCTATCGAGTGCCGATCAGAACGTAGGTTCGATCTTGTCGAAAACCGGTTTCAGGTTGCGATAGGTTTCCTCGAGGTGCTCGGGAATGACCCGGACATCTGCGAACACCGTCAGGGCGTTGGTATCCCCGAACCATCGAGGAACGATATGAAAATGCAGATGCTCTTCCACACCTGCTCCTGCAACCCTGCCCAGGTTCAAGCCGACATTGAACCCGTCCGGATTCATGACCTGCTTGAGTGCTTGGATGGCATTTCGGATCATGACCATGAGGTTGGTCATTTCAATGGGTTCCAGTTGGTCGAGGGTCGAGAGGTGACGGATGGGGGCAACTAGCAGATGGCCGTTGATGTAGGGGTACTTGTTCATCACCACCATGGTTCTGGAACCTCGGTACAACGTCAATTCATCGTGAAGTTCGAGCGCATTGCAGAATACACAGCCCGGTTCCTTGATCCCCTTGATATATTCGATGCGCCAGGGAGCCCACATCGTTTGCACGTCAACCTCCTCGAAATCGTGAACATCAAGATGCGTCGTTTGAAAGTGTATCGTTTCAGCGTGTGATCTGCATACGCCGTATCCCAACGGAAGCCATCCGCTTCCCTGCTGTCTTCTGACTTCTCCCCTACCCTTTCCCAACTATCCTCAAATCAATGTACGATGCAGCCCTGAAAAACTCAACACCTTTTTCCCGCTATAGGAACCAGTTCCATCGCCCCCCAGGCCCCGATCTTCCTGCCGACGACGATCAGAATGCCTTGAATGCCGTCGATCGTGCGACCGAACGCGATGGCAGATGCGATGTCTTCAGCCGTTCGAACCCGATTGCCGATGGCCGTAGCTGCCGCATCGGCCAGAGGGCAGGAAAGCGCAAACACGCACACGGCATCGGCACGACCGAAGCTGATGGAATGGCCTACCGTACCGGAAGACGTACACAACCCGAACGGTTGGTTGCCGTTGTCGATGCGAACACCGATTTTCATGCTGAGCGGACTTTTTCCTGCGAATATAGCTGCAACGATGGGTTTCGGGGAAACGACGAAAATATCCCCACCGTTTTCGACGATAACGTTTTCGGACTGTGCCATCAACCGACTGCCGACGGCCTCTGCGATGGCGCCTGCAACGGCTGCCATCGGACCCACACCGGCACACCTTCCGGCATGAATCATCCTGCGGACGATCTCGGGAGCAGGGCTGTCATCTAGCCACGGATACAGGGTATGCAGAAATTCCGGATGTTCTACAATGTAGGCTTCCAGCTCGTTTCGGCACTCCAGCGCTCTTTCGCGGGCCGCTGTGGATAGATCCGTGTCGGTACTGATCCACAGATCGGTTTGCTGGATCTGCACCCGGTAATGCCGCAGATTCTGGTGAATGATTTTTCTGCGGTAGGTCTTTTCGGAAAACCCGGTTCGGTCTTTCATCGCATCGTCTCAGGGGATGGACAGGGGCACCAGTTTCTCTTTCATGTCGTCCGGACACTGTCTGAGAAAGAAGCGATCCGTCATACCGGAGATGAAATCCCGAACGATTTCGGCAGGACGGTGACTGTCCAGGTACCGCTGTGCCTTCTGGTGGAGAAACCTTCGAAAAATCAACGATTCGGAATGCTCGTGCCGGAGATCTTCGAGATACCGATCGAACAGATACCGAAACATGGCATGAATCGAACGGGAATGTCCTTTGATTCGGGGATTGAGATAGATCCGTTCCAGGTTGAAGTCTTTGAGTCGCCTGAGGGCTTCGGAAACTTCTTCACGGAAGACCAACCGGTTTTGGCCGAGGCTGTTGGTGATCAGATCCGTGACCAGACGCCATACGATGGTGCCGTTCGTATCTCCGAGGACAGCCCTGCAGTCCTCGGGAAGATCCTCCCGCCGGATCAGCCCCAGCCGGATGGCATCCTCGATGTCGCGTCCGATGTAACTGATCGTATCGGCCATACGCACGACACAACCCTCCAGGGTCATGGGCGTCAGAGGGAAGGCCGGATCGAATTTCTTGGTTTCAGCTTCCCGATCGATGTCTTCCCAGGTTTTTCCGCGATTGGGTGACAGGGCTCGTTCATGAATTTCACCATCATGGCACAAGATGCCGTCCAGGGTTTCCAGGCACAGGTTCCATCCTTCACCGTTTCGCTCCACCCGATCCAAAAACTGAATGCTCTGAACGTTGTGGAGGAAATGGCCGATGCCATGCTCCAGACACAATTCGGAAAGATAGGTTTCCCCTTCATGTCCGAAAGGCGTATGGCCAATGTCGTGCCCGAGTGCAATGGCTTCGATGAGGTCCTGGTTCAGGCCGAGAAATTTTCCGATCGTTCGGGAAATCTTCGATACCAGCTGTACATGCAGCACCCGATGGGTGATGTGATCGTTTTCGACCAGATAAAACACCTGGGTCTTGTCGATGTAACGTGTGTAGGCATGGGAATGCAGGATGCGATCGACATCGATGGAATAGGCCTGGCGGTAATCGGATGCCAGTTTGGGCTCCGGATGTCTTCGCACCGCCCAATCGCTGAAAGAGGCCTTAGGGATCAGATGGGCATGTTCCAGCTCATCCAGACGGCTGCGCAGCGTTTTTGCAGTCGATGTGTCAAATGCGTCCATCTTCGATCATTTCCTCCATCATGCGGACATAATCGATGTTCGCCTGTGCAAACCCTTCGGTTCCATATTTGACGTTGGCTTCCAGAACGGCAAAGCCGTCCCCTGTCCGACAGATATCGATCCCGACATCGTCGAACCGGCATCGGACGGCCGTCATCCTCGCCAGATCAAGCGCTTCCTGCGGCACGGGGTCGAAGCTAACGGTTCCACCGCAGGCGACATTCGTTCGAAAATCCCCTGCAGCAGCAATCCTCCAGTAGGCATGGACGATGTGGCCGGCGATGACGACGACCCGAAGATCTCGATCCATCGGGATGTATTCTTGAATGTAGACGACTCGATGGTTTCTCAGCCCGGCTTCGAGCTCCTGCCTGTTTCGGATGAGGCGAATCCCGCCCCCCCGGGAAGAGCCTCTCGGCTGTTTCATCACAAAAGGAAATTCGAACCAATCCAGGATGGTCCGGTGCTGAATGGGTCCATAAAAGACTCGGGTTTTGGGATGGGGAATGCCCAGAAGCTGGAAGAGGGCCGTTTGACGAATTTTGTCCTGAGCGAATCGGTAGGTGTGGTGGGACGGAAAGGTCGGCTTACCCACCGTATCGAACAGTTCGGCATACCATGTGGAAGGGTAATACACGATCTCTGCGTCCAAAATATCATGTCGCTCCTGATCGGAATAATCCGAAAACCGGGGTTTCACACCGAGGGTACGCACATTCCGGCAGGCGCTGAGTCGCCTTTCCAGGGCGATGATGGTCCGGGAAAACGGCATGGTGCTGATGACAATGAGGGTTATAAAGGACGGCTTCGCAAAAAG
>JBFMBE010000114.1:0-11446 GCA_040755275.1 Thermodesulfobacteriota bacterium
AAAAGTCAGGAAGTCTCTGTCAAGTCGCGGGGTGACTGGGGAACCTTTTTCGATGCTGCGAAAAAACTCAGCCGCCCGATCTCGTAGGATCGGACGGATGGCCAAACAGCAAACAGAGGCTGGTTGAAACGCAACGGATTGCTTTTCAATGAAAAGTCGCTCGAACACGTCCGTCCGATCCAACGATCTCCGGCGGCTTCAAACACGTTTTCGCAGCAATCTCAAAAGGCTTCCCCAGCCACCCCGCTCATGCCCGACATTTACGAAAAGCATGGGAAAAGCGACTTTTTGCGAAGCCATCTTCCATAAAAAGATCCACAAATCCATGCAGCCTTACCTGGAAAATGTCAGCTTCGTTCCAGCCATGTTGAGGATGAATTTGTCGGGCATTTCCTTTTCCATGTGAATCACGGCTTTTCTACCCGTGCAGTGGCAGGGGATGACGTAGGTCGGATCGAAGCTTTTCATCGCTTCCGTCGTTTTGTCGATGATGGGCTCGAACAGCGGCCCGCTGAGGTGAAATCCGCCCATGACGGCATACACTTGATCGATTCCAGTCGTCCGGATGGCGTGATGTACCGTATTGACGGCTCCGGAATGGGCACACCCCGTCAACACCACAAGGCCTTTACCTTTCACGTGCATGACCACACCCGAATCGTCTTCGATCGGATCCCATTCCTCACGCCCGTTTTGTTCCCGGTAGGCGATGGGGAAGCCCTTCTCGAAGTCGGTGACCCGGGGAATTTCTCCCAAAAAGAGCGCGCGGCCATTCAAAAGCGCATAAGGAGTGGTGGTTTCCACCAGATGAAAACCTGCCGCAAGCACATCTTCCCGCCTGAAAACCGGAAAATCCAGTTTGAGCTCAGGACCGAGCTTGAGATACCTGGGCTGTGCAAAAACCATGGGATGGGCAACGAAATCGATGGCGGCTTTGTCCCCAGGAATGCGTTCACTGAACGCTTTCAGCCCACCGGTATGGTCCATGTGGCCATGCGACAAGACAACGGCCTTGATCGAGCCCAAATCTGCGTTCAGTGCGTCTGCATTTCGCGCTGCTCCGTCTCTGGAGAAGCCGAAATCGAAGAGAAACGAAGCCGTATCGTCACCATCGTACACCTTCACAAGCGCCGAAAACCCGTGTTCAGCAAATATGGAGCCGGCCATTTTCATGTCTTTGGAAAAGAGGCTCGCTCGCTGGATCACCTCCGTATTGTCCATTGCCGTGATCTCGATGTAGTTGTCCTGCAACGTCAGAATTTCCACCTTATCACACGATTGGATGTTCACCGGATCCTCCTCCTTGTCTATTGATCCTTGTTTGACCGTCGTATTCCCCTGATCTTGAAACGGTTCTCCATCATGCCGCCTTTCGGCAATGAAAGAAACGCTCCATGAACAACCCCATCATCAAGCCGGCGGAATGTCGCCCACTCCCGACCGGTTTCCCCATAAGCGGTCCGTTTGATTCTTCCGATTCTCTAAGGTCAAGGCTTGAACACCGGATAACCGATCCAGAACGCATCGGCCACGTTCCGACGATAGGTTTCCAGGGCTGCAGGACTTGAGGTGATCCTCAGGTTGCTATAGCTCCCATCCTCGTTCTGCCAGCGCTCATGCCAGTATACGGCTGCCTTGACCCTCGGGGATTTCAACCGCATCGTATCGAAGGCCTGCTGAAGGAATTGCGCCTTGTCTCCAGAGGCCGGAAATTCACCCACTCCCCACTCCGCAATGATGATGGGCTTTGTCGGATGAAGGGCTGCAAGCTCCTGATAGGCGTTGAGGTAGATCGGATCGAAGCTCGTCCATCCCTGATCCCAGAAAATCTTTCCGTATACGCTCATCCCCAGCCAGTCGGCATAATGGTCGCCGGGATAATAGGCGGCGAAATGATTCCATTTCTCGATAGGCAAAGGGGAATGATTGACATGAAACACCCATTGGATGTTCGTGGCCCCCCTGGCACGCACCCGGTCGACCACATACCGGTAGGTAGCCTTGTAGATTTCGGGGCCTTCGGGATGCGGATCGGGTTTCTCGCCTTTTTTCCGAGGTTTGTTGTAAAAATATCCGGACCAGGGAAACCAGGTGCCATTCATTTCAAGACCCCAGCTGACCAGAAGAGGCTTGCCCCAGGAAGCGGCATCTTCGGCCCACCGGTCGATGTAACCGTCCCAAACCCCTTTTCGGATGCTGTTGAGGTTGAATCGATCCGGCGGTTTTCCTTCTGTATAAGGCTTTCCCCAGGGGGACCAGAACAGCAGGGGGACAGCGCCGTAGCGGTCGATGATCTGAACCAGCCGCAGGGGAAAGCCCGGCTCCCCCCAGAAGGCGCCACAGGCGATGATTGCCTGGTGCTTTCCGGCCAATTGCTCGAAGCGTTGCAGCGCCTCAACGGTCAGCTCATCCTCTCCTTCCCCGAAATCGACATAGGCCCCGGTGTATGCGCCGTTTTTCGGGATATCGAGCGTGGTCGCGGAACGAGCGGGACTGAAGGATAAAAAAATGCCTGCAACCAGTAGGCATCCGGCCAGGACAGATGACCGTTTGAAGCGGAGGATTCGGGAAAAGAGTTGGATAACATGGCGATGAAAGGAAGCAAGCATACGGCGAGACCACTGTCTATGGAAGATTGTAGGTAACAGGAGAGAAAGATTCAGAAGGAACCCATGGATGATGGAGTCGCAAAAAGTCAGGAAGTCTCTGTCGAGTCGCGGGGTGACTGGGGAACCTTTTTCGATGCTGCGAAAAAACTCAGCCGCCCGATCTCGTAGGATCGGGCGGATAGCCAAACTTGGAAAACAGAATTTCTGAGTTGCAACAGGATGTTTTTCAAACAAATATTGATGAAGCATCTCCGCCCGATCCAACGATATCCGGCGGCTTCAAACACGTTTTCGCAGCAGTCTCAAAAGTCTTCCCCAGCCACCCCGCGACTCGACAGAGACTTCTTGACTTTTTGCGACTCCATCCAGAACTTTACAGATACAGCGTCCCTTCCACCACCGCCTCATCGGGGATGCGCATCTGCACGTCACGTTCGTTGACGATGTCCACATCCCCGATCAGCTCGACATTGCGCCCGAACACCACATCCCCTTTCACCCGAAGGGACGTGCACTGCAGCAGAGAAGGTGGGCCGAAGGGAAATCGGGCTTCAAACCGGTCAATTCGACCGTAATATCGGCTGTCCAGCTCGATGGCAGGAGGTTCCAGGGCACGGTCCGGGTGCTGCCGAAAGCCATGGTTCTCGTCGTAGAGAAAGCAATCGGAGCGGATCGCGAGCAGTTCGTTGCATTTCTTCACCGGATAGAACCGGGTTCTGGGCACTTCCACGGCAGCGGCACCCTCGAAGAGAACGATGGCCGAACCCATGGCGGTTTCGATCTGATAGACGCCTGGGCTGGTCTCATCCCGCGGGTCGAGCGTCTTGGGATTCAGGATCATGGGTAGACGGACGAAGCGCTCCCGCATCATCAGCCCATGCAGGAATTCGAGGTCGATCCAGAGATTGTTCGTGTTGAAATAGCGATAGGCCGCAATATCGCGGCTGACGGCGATTTCCTCTTCCGGGCATTGGGCCGATTCCCGAAGGAGCAACCGGCCGCTGTTTCGATCGACGGCCAGATGACCACCCTTGAAATCCACCGGTTTTCTTCGGGCCACCTCCATCATGAAGGGAACCCGTCTTTCAACCATGTAGCCCAGCAGCGCATCGTCGAAGGTAGCCCCCAGATTGTCGCAATTGACGACAAGGGCATACCGGATTCCTTCATCGAGAAGCCGTTTCAGCACACCCGACTGAAAAATCGCCCCATACAGATCGCCGTGCCCCGGCGGATTCCATTCAAGCTCCCGGTTGGCGGGCCATTCGGCAGGGACCAGCCCCTGCTGCAAAATTTTGGGAAACTTGTTCTGCACGAAACAGACCGGATCGTGCGCCAAGTTCATCTCCACCAGTGCGGCCCAGGTGGCCGCGTCGGTGTTGAAGCTGTTCATGAAGGCCAGGCGAAGGTTCTGGCGCTCGGCCTGACGGCAGATGATTTCCAGAAAGGTTTTTCCGGCTCTGACAGTCAGCAGGCTTTTGGGACCGGCAAGACCCATGCTTGTGCCAAGACCACCGTTCAAAACGATCATCACCGCATGGCATCGCTCGCGGGCGCCTGCAGGAGCGAAGGCATCGAGCCCGCCCCAATGGGCGATTTCCGCATCCTCGACGGGCCGGATGTCCTTGCTGTAGATGAGCCCCCGATCTCCGGAAACGACTTTCCGATAATAATAACAGAACGTGTCGATCACTTCCGGATGAAGTCCGGCATCCTGCATCTTTCGGACAAAGAGATCCATTCTGGGTTCTTCCGCATTCGGTTGCATGATCTCCGGCACCATCTCCCTGGTTGTCGTTGCCATCCTGCCGTCGGCTGTGAGAATGCCATTTTCATCTCGGGGGTATCGCATCCGTCGGTGCGGCCGGATAGAAAACCCGGCCTTCCGTCAATTCCCTCTTCGATGTCCCCGAAACGAAGGTCTCTTCACCGCTCGACCGTTCGTCACACGGGCTCCACCCATCCCATCGGATCGGGTGCCCGGCCGTATTGGATGTCTGTCAGGGACTGATAAAGCTTCATGGCGATCGGACCGACCTTGCCTTCGGTGACGGTAATGATTTCATCCCCATACTTCAGCTCACCGACGGGTGAAATGACGGCTGCCGTCCCCGATCCGAAGATTTCCTGCAGCTTGCCGCTGTGGTAGGCCTCCATGACCTCCTCGATGGAGATTTTCCGTTCGGTGGTCTTCCAGCCCCACAATCGGCATAGCGCCAGAACCGAATCACGGGTAATGCCCGGCAGAATGCTGCCGTTCAACTCCGGCGTAATGACTTCTCCGTCGATGACAAAGAAGATGTTCATGGCCCCGACTTCTTCGATGTATTTCTGTTCGACCCCGTCCAACCAGAGAACCTGCGTATACCCATGCTTGTGGGCCATCTCGCCCGCATACAGACTTGCCGCGTAATTGCCCGGGGTTTTGGCCTCCCCGACGCCGCCCCGAACCGCACGCACATGGCTTCGCGTCACCCAGATCTTGACCGGGTTGAAGCCTGCCGCATAATAGGCCCCCACGGGCGACAGAATGATAAAGAACCGGTAGGTATGGCTGGCCCGAACGCCCAAAAAGGGATCCGTTGCAATGATCGTCGGCCGAATGTAGAGGGATGTGCCGGGGGCATCGGGTACCCAATCCTTCTCTTCCCGAAGCAGTTCCTTCAGACATTCGAGCGCCATGGCCTCGTCGTATTCGGGAATACACAGCAAATGACACGAGCGGTTCATCCGTTTGAAATTGGCCTGGGGTCGGAACAACTGGATGCCACCGGATGGATTGCGGTACGCCTTCAATCCTTCGAATACGGCCTGCCCGTAATGCAGCACCATGGTGCTGGGCTCCATGGGAATGGGGGCGTACGGTTCGATGCGCGGATTGTGCCATCCCTTGTCGGGTGCATAGTCCATGTTGAACATATGGTCGGTGAAAATGGTGCCGAAGCCGAGATGATGGGGATCCGGCTTGGGTTTGAGTGAAGCGGCTTTTGAAACGGTGATCTGCATGGGATATCTCCTCTGATCGAACGGTTCATGCGAAGGCAGCCGGGACAAGCCCGGCTGTTATTCTCTAGTAGGCTCTTCGGGTCTGATAGCGCAATCGTCGGCGAAAAATCAAGGATATAATTTCAACCGACCACTCTCAGCAGCCACACTTCCGATGTACACAGGAGCATTCGGAGTACATTCCGGCCGACATCGGTCATTTTCCGAACTGGCTCCGGAAACGGAACATGCCGGTTCCGAAGATGATCCCTCCCAACGCAGCCATGATGGCGATTTCCGGCCAGAGGATGTCGATGCCGGCACCTTTGAGGAGAATGCCGAAACTCGTATCGATGAAGTAGTGCAGCGGAGAAGCGTACATGACCGTCCGCATCCAGACAGGCATGGCCTCCGGCGGTGTCCATGCGCCGGATAGAAACAGCATGGGGGTGAAAACGAGGATGGTCATCATCCCGACCTGTGCCAGGTTTCGGGCGATGGTGGAGATGAGCAGGCCAAGCCCTGCCGTCGTAAACACGAAGAGGGATGTGACACCGAAGAAGAGCGCAAGGCTTCCCCGCACCGGAACATGAAACATTCCCCGCAGCACGAGGGACAGGCTCACGGCGCATCCGATCAGGATGACGACCGTCATCGACAGCACCTTGGGAAACATGATCTGAAACGAGGACAGCGGCGACACGAGAAGTTGCTCCACGGTTCCCCGCTCTTTTTCCCGAACCATGGCTGCAGCAGGCAGCAGGACCGCAAACAGGGTGATGATGGTCAGAAGCTCCGTGATACTCATGAACCAAGTATCGTTTTGGTTCGGGTTGAACCACACCCGATGATCGTCGACGATCCGCGGAAGGGATCTTGTTCCCCCGCTCTGAGCGTGCAGCCTGGCCATCGCCCGTTCTGCACCAAAGTCGGCCGTGATCCGCTGTGCGTAGGATGCAGCCAAGAACCCCTGGACGGAATTGCTCGTATCGATTTGCATCTGAATCCGGGTCGGGATGCCGGAAAGCAGATCCGATTCGAAATCCGCCGGAATATCGAGCACGGCCATGGTCTGCCCCCTGTCCAGCAGTCGAAGAGCCTCCCTTGGACCATTGGTGATCCATCCTCCCATTTGAAAATTGGGGGGCTGAAAACGGCCGATCAGCTCGCGAGATGCGGTGCTTCCGTCCTGATCCAGAACGTGCAGCACAGCCTGTCGCAGCTGGAGACTGACACCAGAACCCGCAAGGTAGATGTCCGCCGTAAATGCGTACACGATGAAAACGAGCAGCATCCAGTCCCGCCCCAGCTGGAGAAACTCCTTAGCCGTCATGACATACAGTCTTCTGAACCAGACCGTCCATCGGCTCATGGGTACATCCCCCAATCAACTCGTTCGTTTCCGAAACAGGGCGTACCCCAGCCCCATGAGCAGAATGCCGTAACCAGCGAGGACTGCGACATCCGGCCAGAAAGAAGTGATGCCGATGCCCTTCATGAAGCAGGCGGTGACGATGTTCGTGTAATACATGGCCGGAAGGATGTGTGCGACCACTCGGGCGGTGGTGTCGAGGGAAAAGACGGGAATGAGCACTCCCGAATACAGCACGGCAGGCACGAGGGTTATGATGGATACGACGATCATGGCCGCTATCTGGGTGCGGACGAATACGGAGACCAGCAGTCCGATCCCCGTCGTGCAGATCACGTACAGAAGCGTAGCGGCGAAGAAGGTCGCTACACTCCCCTTGAACGGCGCCCCAAACAAGGCAGTCGCCAGAACGAAGAGCACCCCGGCATTGACCATGGAAATGGCCACATAGGGGAAAAGCTTTCCGACGAGAAATTCCCCTCGGCTCACCGTCGAGACGTAGATATTGTAGATCGATCCGCTCTCCTTTTCCCGAACCACACCCAGGGCCGTCAGAAAAGGCGGGGAAATCATCAGGATGAGCATGACGAGCTTGGGTGCCAGAGACCAGATGCTTTTCAGGCTCTGGTTGTAGAGGTAGCGGGTTTCCAGCCGCACGGGCTGAAGCCTCTCACGAACCGCTTCCTGGGATATCCCGAAAGCCTTCGATAGATGGGCTGCCAGCAGATCCATGTTGGCTGCCGCATTGATGGCGACGATGTATCCCTTGGTGGTCTGGGCTCGAAAAGGAAAGGTGCCATCAATCAAGGTCTGGACTGCTGCCGATTTACCGGAAAGAAGCCGTTTCTCGAATTCGGGCGGAATCACGATCGCCGCTCGGATGCGGCTTTCGGTAAGCAGCTCGTCCAACTCACGTTCACTGGTCACGTATCCCCGGAAATCGAAATACCGGGAACCGATGAAGCGATAGGCATAATCCCGGCTGACGGAACTGTGGTCTTCATCGAGAATGGCCAAGGGAATGCCTTCGACATCGAGGGAAAGCCCGTACCCAAGAAGGATCATCATGGAAACCGGCACCAGAAAGGCCAGGGCGAAGAACACCCTGTCCCGGACGATTTCCCTCCATTCCTTCCAGCTGACGGCAATGACACGATGAATGTTCATCGACACCTCTCAGGCCGCTTCCAACGAAAGCACCTGGTAAACGAAGACATCTTCCATCGATAGAGGTCGAAGTTCGAAACCGGTGACTTCGACGCCTTCCTTCGAGAAGAGAGCCGAAAGGCGCTCCTTTGCCTCCGCCGCATCCCGGGTGAGCACATGAATGTAGTTTCCATGAAGGGCGGCCTCCCGATATCCGTTACGCTGCAGGATCTGGAGGGCGTCGATGGGTCGGTCCGCCCCGATCTGCACCAGCGATCCGGCCTCCCGCTCGACATCGGCCTTCATGGCTGCAGGAGTGGCATCGGCCACGATCCTTCCAGCGAACATCAAGGCCAGATGGTCGCAGTGTTCCGCCTCGCTCATGTAATGGGTGGTCACCAGAACGGCCACCCCTTCCTGACGGGCGAGCCGGTAGAAGGTTTCCCACAGCCGACGTCTTCCGAGCGGGTCAACGCCCGAGGTCGGCTCATCCAGGAACAGAACGCCGGGACGGTGCACGACGGCGCAGCCCAACGCCAGGCGCTGACGGATGCCCATCGGAAGGCTTCCGGCCGTCCGATCCCGATAACCATGCAGCTCGGCCATATCGAGCACCCATTCGGTTCGCTCCCGAGTCCTTCGCCGATCCAGCCCATAAATGCCTGCATAGAGACGGATGTTTTCCAGAACCGTCAGATCCGTGTATAGCGAAAAGGCCTGGGACATATAACCGATCTTTTCTCGGATCGCGTGACCCGCCCGGCGCATATCCACACCGGCCACCTGACCTTCTCCAGCCGTAGGCCGCAGAATGCCCGTCAACATCTTGATCACCGTGGTCTTCCCGGCACCGTTGGCACCCAGCAGCCCGAAAATTTCTCCATAGGGGACCCGAAAGCTCACACGATCGACCGCCCTGAATGCGCCGAAATCCCGAACGAGGCCGGATGCCGCAATGGCAATAGCAGGGGCGGCCTGACCCATCGCAGGAGCAGGCGCAGAACCTGAGACAGACGTCGATCCATCGGCATATTCCTGCTCCAAAGCTCTCTCTGCAGCCGGGGACCTCCCTTCAGGTCCATCGCAAACCGCCACATCCGAGGATCGATCCCGAATCAACTCGAGAAAAACATCTTCGAGATCGGGAGGATCGCATCGCAGTTCCACGATGCGGGCTTGAGACAAGAGCAGTCGTCGAAGGCATGCGGAAGCACCGTCCGGATCCATGTCCGGAACGAAGACCCGAATCCACTCCTGTTCCACCCGAAGCGACGGATACGCCCTGCGCAACCGCTCGACGGCATTCCACTGCGGGTCTGCGCGAAGGGAAACGAGCGTGCCCGCCATCCTTTCGATGATGTCGGACGGTTCGCCTTCTGCAAGCACCCGGCCTTGATGCATCAAGGCAATCCGATGAAAGCGGCTGGCCTCCTCCATGTAGGCCGTCGAGATGAGAGCACTCATTCCCTTTTCGGAAAGAAGCCCTGTCAGGATGGCCCAGAAATCCCGCCGAGATACCGGATCGACCCCGGTTGTCGGCTCATCGAGAATGACGAGATCCGGCTCATGAATGAGGCTGCAAACAAGCCCCAATTTCTGCTTCATGCCGCCCGAAAGTTGCTTCATCAGACGATGTTTGAAGGCCTCGAGCCGCGTGACGGCAAGAAGCTTCCGCTTTCGTTCAACAAGCGCTTCCTGGGGAACGAGGCGCAGCCGGGCGAAGAAATCGACATTTTCCTCGATGGAAAGCTCCGGATAGAGATTGAGCCCGAGCCCCTGGGGCATGAAGCCGATGCGATCCTTGATCCGTTCGGCCTCCGCCTCGCTGCCCACCGGATGACCGAACACCTCGATCCGGCCCGCATCGTAGGCAAGCACCCCAGCGATCGCTTTCATGAGAGTGCTTTTCCCCGCCCCGTCCGGTCCAATCAACCCATACATTTCGCCCCGCCGCACCCGAAGACCGACATTGCGGACGGCCATCGTTCGTCCGTAGACCTTGCAAAAGCCTTGGATGGCGACCAGAGACGCTTCAGGCCCATTCACCATATGGGTTTAACCCATGAAATCCCGTCTTTCCAGCGAATGACGGCATCCGCCGGAATTCCCGGAGTCAATCGATGGTCCGGGTTGCGATCGACTGCGATTTTCACCGCATAGACGAGCTTCACCCGCTCGTCGGGTGTCTGGACTTCCTTGGGGGTGAATTCCGCCCGCGAGGCGATGAAGGTAATGGTGCCCTCGAAGGGGGTATCTGGCAGGGCATCGATCCAGATGCGGGCGGGAAGTCCCCGTCTGAGTTTGCCGATTTCCTTCTCGGGGATATAGGCCTTCAGGTAGAGATCGTCGAGATCCACCAGAGAGAACAGCGGGGTTCCGGCAGCAACCACTTCACCGGGATTGACCGACTTGACGGTGATGATGCCGGAAATGGGGGCTCGAATCGTCAGATCGGCCTCGAAGCTACGAGCCTCGGCCAGAGCGGCTTCGGCCTGACCGACTTGGGCCTCGACAGCTCGGATTTCTTCTGCCCTGGCCTGAAGCCGGGAAGGCCCCAACAGGGCATCCTCCAGCATCTTCTGAGCCTGCACGAGCCCGCTTTCGGCACTTTGGCGGTCACTTCGTGCAGAAGCAAGCGCCAGCAGCGCATGTTCGCCTTTCTGGCGACCGATGCTCCCCTCTTCCACCAGACGGTTGTATCGATCGGCATCCCGGGCCGCCTGACGTTCGGCCGCCTCGGCTTTCGAGAGAAGGGCCTGAGCATGTGTTCTGGCTGCCTTCGCCCGCTCGATGGCCAGGGGGATTTCCCTTTCGAGGAGCCTGTAGGCTGTCTGCGATGCCTCCAATTTGGCCTTTGCGGCTGCCAAAGTGGATGCAGCCTGCTGAACCCTTTCCCGAATCGGGCTCTCATCGAGAACGGCCAGGATGTCTCCGTCATGAACGGCATCCCCTTCCGCGACCATCACCCGAACGACCTTCCCGGCGATCTTGGTAGCTACACCATAGGTTTCCCCTTCGATCCGACCGTTCGCCTGGATAAGGCCGTCCGGTAGGGTTCGGGGCATCAGGGTCTTACGAAAGAGAAACCAACCACCAGTTCCCAGAACCGAAAGAACGAGCAAGAAAAGAAGGATCTTCAACCATCGGGATGGATGCATGTCACAATCCTCTGAAATCGACAACGGGGACAGAAGTCAGGCCATCATAAATGATGGCCCCGCAAAAAGTCGCTAACCACCGCTTTTCCTTCAAAGCCGGGCCTCCAGCAGGAGGGCGGGTGGTGTTTTGCGAAGCAGCGGAAACTGTTTGAAGCAGCCGGAGATCGTTGGATCGG
>JBFMBE010000115.1:0-11311 GCA_040755275.1 Thermodesulfobacteriota bacterium
GGAAGCCGGGAAGCCTTGGAGCTGCGCGACAAGGAATCGAGACGATATGGCGGCAAGGGCGTTCTGACCGCTGTCGGCAACGTGATCGAAGAAATCGCCCCCAAACTCCAGGGAATGGACGCCACAGATCAGGCGGCAGTCGATCGGACCATGATTGAACTGGACGGAACACCCAACAAGAGCCGATTGGGTGCAAATGCCATCTTAGGTGTTTCGATGGCCGTGGCCCGAGCTGCAGCCAGGGCTTACGGAATGCCCCTGTATCGATATATCGGCGGGCTGAACGCGCGATACCTCCCCATTCCGCAGATGAACATCATCAACGGAGGGGCCCATGCGTCCAACAACCTCGACATTCAGGAGTTCATGATCGTTCCCTTCGGCGCCAAATCGTTCACGCAAGCCGTTCAGATGGGATCCGAAACCTTTCATGCACTGAAGAAGCTGCTCAAGGAAAAGGGATACAGCACGGCCGTAGGTGACGAAGGCGGTTTCGCACCCAATCTGCCCTCCCACGAAGAAGCCATCCGAAACATCCTGGCGGCCATCGAAGCAGCCGGATACACGCCTGGAGAAGACATCGCGATCGCTCTCGATGCGGCGGCCAGCGAATTCTACCAGGATGGTAAATACATTCTGAAGAGCGAGAACAAATCCCTTTCTTCGGAAGAAATGATCGACTATTACGAACACCTGATCGAACAGTATCCGATTCTGTCCATCGAGGATGGGCTTGCCGAACAGGATTGGGACGGTTGGGAAGAGATGACAGGAAGACTCGAAGAGGCCATTCAAATCGTCGCTGACGACATTTTCGTCACCAATCCCAAGATTTTCGCGGAAGGCATCGAACGAGGCATCGCAAACGCCATTTTGATCAAACTCAACCAAATCGGAACGGTCACCGAAACGCTCGAGACCATTGAGATGGCCCGGCAGAATGGATATGCGACCGTGATTTCCCACCGTTCCGGTGAGACGGAAGACCCCTTCATCGCCGATTTCGTGGTCGGCGTCAATGGCGGGCAGATCAAGACGGGATCGATGTCGAGAAGCGAGCGTATCGCCAAGTACAATCAGCTGATCCGCATCGAGCAGGAACTGGGAGAAAGCGGTCGGTTCGCGGAAGACCAAATTTGATGAGGAGGAATCGGTTCTGCTGACTGCTGACATCCGATGAAATCGATCCATTTCGAAAAACCAGCAACCATCTCCCGGTAGTACCATCTGGAAGAGGACATCATGAGCACTTCTCCGAAATTCATCTTCGTAACCGGTGGCGTTCTTTCCTCTCTCGGCAAAGGTCTTGCATCGGCCTCCATCGGCGCTCTGCTCGAAAGCCGCGGGTTAACGGTGACCTTTCAGAAATACGATCCGTACATCAACGTCGACCCGGGTACGATGAATCCGTTTCAGCATGGGGAAGTGTTCGTAACGGATGACGGCACGGAAACCGATCTCGATCTGGGGCACTACGAGCGGTTTACCAGTGCCCGGATGGGAAAGAACAACAATTTCACTACCGGGAAGATTTACTATTCGGTCATTACCAAGGAGAGGCGAGGGGACTACCTGGGAGGAACGGTCCAGGTGATCCCTCATATCACCGACGAAATCAAGAACTGCATCCGGTTGGGTGCCAGGGACGCCGATGTGCTGATCGCCGAAATCGGGGGCACGGTCGGTGACATCGAAAGCCTTCCATTTTTAGAGGCCATCCGACAGTTCAAGGCCGATGTCGGCAAGGAGAATGTGCTCTATGTCCACCTGACCCTCGTTCCCTATATGGGAACCGCCGGGGAGCTCAAGACCAAGCCGACCCAGCACAGCGTCAAGGAGTTGCGCAGCATCGGTATCCATGCCGATATCCTGTTGTGTCGCACCAACCGCTATCTGCCGAGGGAGATCAAGGCGAAGATCGCCCTGTTCTGCAATGTCAGTGAGGATGCCGTCATCACAGCCAAAGACGTCGACTGTATCTACGAAGTTCCGCTTGTCTTCCACAAGGAAGGACTTGACAACAAGATCGTCGAACTGCTGCACATCTGGACCCGGGCTCCACGGCTGGAGGCCTGGCAGGATCTGGTGGATCGGATACGGAATTTCAAGCGATGCGTGACCATTGCCATCGTGGGAAAGTACGTGGATCTGACCGAATCTTACAAAAGCCTGAACGAAGCCCTTCATCACGGCGGGTTTGCTCATGACTGTAAGGTGGAGCTTCGATTCATCGATTCGGAGACGATCACCGAGGCCAATTGCGCATCGCTTCTGGCGGACGCAGACGGCATTCTGGTGCCTGGAGGGTTTGGGCCCCGAGGGGTCGAAGGGAAAATCCAGGCGGTACAATATGCCCGCATCCGGAAAATCCCCTATTTCGGTATTTGCCTGGGCATGCAGATCGCCGTCATCGAATTCGCCCGGAACGTCGTCGGCCTCAAGCATGCCCACAGCCACGAATTCGACGAAAACACACCCGATCCCGTCATCTACCTGATGCTCGAATGGTTCGACGAGCGAACCCAGACCGTCCAGAAACGCGATGCCAACAGCCAGAAAGGTGCGACCATGCGCTTGGGTGCTTACGATTGCCGAATTGCTGAAGGCACCCTCGCATGGAAGGCATATGAAAGGGAATTGATTTCCGAAAGGCACCGGCACCGGTATGAATTCAATGCTTCCTACCGTTCCACCATGGAAGAAAACGGGCTGGTCATCAGCGGGATTTCGCCAAGCGGAGAGCTGGTCGAAATCGTCGAGCTTGCCGATCACCCCTGGTTCCTCGGCTGCCAGTTCCATCCGGAATTCAAATCCAAACCCATGAATCCGCATCCGCTGTTCCGGGACTTCATCGGCGCAGCTTTGACCTATCATGAAGGAAGGTAAGCCCGCAACAAGTCGTTTTTCCCGTGCTTTTCGTAAATGTCGGGCATGAGCGGGGTGGCTGGGGAAGCCTTTTGAGATTGCTGCGAAAACGTGTTTGAAGCCGCCGGATATCGTTGGATCGGGCGGAGATGCTTCATCAATATTTGTTTGAAAAGCATCCTGTTGTAACTCAGCAATTCTGTATTCCAAGTTTGGCTATCCGCCCGATCCTACGAGATCGGGCGGCTGAGTTTTTTCGCAGCATCGAAAAAGGTTCCCCAGTCATCCCGCGACTCGACAGAGACTTCCTGACTTTTTGCGAGGCCATCAAGTAAAACGAATGTCATCCCATTCGTTTTCGCTGTTCCTGCTCCCTTCGTTGGCGTATCGTTGCGGTCGAATCGATCCTGAATCGCTTCGATCCAACACCCAACGAAAGGAGTTCACAGATGTTCCCAATCCATCCCCTCGGAAAACACGCCAAAATCCTACTCTCGAGCGTCTTCGGTCCCTATGCCCAAGACGATGACTTCGGCTCGCGCACCATCAATCCCATGGAGCTCTACCACAATCAGGTCACCCGGTTTCAGGGGGTGTTCTCCCTTCGGATGTTTCATCGAAGTTTCGGTTTGCTGCTGATGCAGGCGAACATCGATGCTCCGTGCACCCTGCTCGATTTCCCGACGCGGGAACGGTTCATCGCCGAGCTTCAGCAAGCGACCTATGACATCGTCGGCATCAGCGGCATCATTCCCAACATTCGAAAGGTGGCGGAAATGTGTCGACTGGTGCGCCTCCATCAGCCCAAAGCGACGATTGTCGTCGGCGGTCATGTCACCAACGCCGTCGACGTCGAAACCATCGTCGATGCGGATCATTTCGTCAAGGGAGACGGAGTGGCCTGGTTCAGACGGTTTCTCGGTCAGGATCCAAAGGCTCCGGTCCGTCACCCTGCCGTGTATTCCGGCTTCGGGATGCGCATTCTCGGCTACAGCCCGGCAGAAAAGCCCATGGATACGGCCGCCATCCTGATGCCTTCGGTCGGATGCCCGGTCGGTTGTAATTTCTGTTCCACCTCGGCGCTCTTCGGTGGAAAAGGGCATTTCATCAATTTCTATGAAACCGGCGACGCCCTCTTCGATGTGATGCAGCAGATCGAGGGGAAACTGGGTGTTCAGTCGTTTTTCGTTCTGGATGAAAATTTTCTGCTGCACCGCAAGCGGGCGCTTCGGCTCCTCGAGCTCATGCAACAGCACGGCAAGAGCTGGTCCCTCTATGTATTCAGTTCCGCCCGGGTGCTTGAATCCTACGACATCGAACAGCTGGTCGGGCTCGGGGTTTCTTGGGTCTGGATGGGGCTGGAAGGCGACAATGCGGCCTATCCCAAGCTGCGGCATGTGGATACCCGATCCCTGGTCAAAAAACTTCAGTCACATGGCATCCGTGTGCTGGGGTCGACGATCATCGGCCTCGAAGAACACCGACCCGAAGACATGCAGGCGGTCATCGATTATGCCGTATCCCATGCAACGGATTTTCATCAATTCATGCTGTATACCCCGAATCCCGGAACCCAACTCTACGAAAAGCACAAGGCCGAAGGTTCCTTGCTGACTTCTGATGAAATCGACATTGCCGATACCCACGGACAGTACCGCTTTTCGTTCCGCCATCCACACATTCCTGCCGGTTGGGAAACGAAATTTCTGGCCGATGCCTTTCAGCGGGATTTCGAGGTGAACGGTCCCAGCCTTGCTCGGTTGATCCGTACCCAGATGGAGGGATGGAAGCGCTACAGAAATCACCCGGATGCTCGGATACGACGCAGAATCGCCTGGGAAAACCGATCCATGGCAACGACCTATGCCGGCGCCGTCTGGGCCATGCAGCGCTGGTTCGGTCGACTCGGTAAACCCCTTCCGATGCTGGATTCCCTGCTTTCGGAAATGAAGGCCTCGTTCGGCTGGCAGGCGCGGGTTTTGGCGCCCGTGGTGGGGATGCGACTTCTGGTATCGATGCGTGCGGAAGACAGAAGGCTGCGGGAAGGAAAGACCTACGAACCCACGACCTTCCTCGAAAAGAACCCAGCGGCCGTGGCGCTGGAACAAGCTCATGCCGTGAAGAGCAAGGTCGGGACCGAAATCCGTCGGGCCATACCGGTGGTCACGCCGGCGATGGCGTGATGTCGCCGCTTTCCTGCGGCGGTATCGCGTCCGTCCTCCGAAGATCGAGCATTTCGGTGAGCCGCTCGATCAGCGGGACGAGGGTCTGCCGCTGGATAGCGCTCACGGAAATACCCCCGTAGCGGTGCAGATACAGGCTCACCGTTTCGGGGCTGACCCGATCGATCTTGTTCCAAACGCGTAACATCGGAATGTGCCGAAGACCGAGCTCCTCGACGATGTGTTCGACGGATTCCAGCTGGGATTCGCATCGTTCGTTGGAAATGTCGATGACATGCAGCAGGACCGTGGCGCTTTCGAGCTCCTCGAGGGTGGCCCGGAAAGCCGCCTGAAGGTCTTTGGGCAGGTCCTTGATGAAACCGACCGTATCGGTGATGATGGCCTCGATGTCCCTCGGGAAGCGAAGCCGCCTGCTCGATGGGTCGAGGGTGGCGAACATGCGTTGCTCGGCAAGAACCTGGCTGTGGGTCAGGGTGTTGAGCAGGGTGGATTTTCCGGCATTCGTATAACCGATGATCGAGATTACCGGAAGCCCCATCCGGCTGCGCTGGGCTTTCTGCTGTTTGCGCTGTCGGCTCACTTCGACCAGAGCCTGTTCCAACCGGTGGATTCGTTCTCTGGCCCGCCGCCGGTTGATCTCCAGTTTGGTTTCTCCGGGCCCCCTGCCACCGATCCCACCCGTAAGCCTCGACATGACCGTGTTCTTGGTGACGAGCCTTGGAAGCATGTACCTGAGCTGGGCCAGCTCCACCTGGAGTTTCCCTTCCCTGGATTTGGCCCGCTGGGCGAAAATATCCAAAATGAGCTGGGTTCGATCGATGACCTTGATGGGGATGGCGTCCGTGATGGAGCGCAGTTGCGAGGGGTTGAGTTCCTGATCGAAGATGAGCAGTCCTACGCCGTGATGAAGCGCCTTCAGGGAGAGCTCTTGCAGTTTTCCGGTGCCGAGCAAAAACCGTGGATCGGCCTGGCTGCGCATCTGGATGAAGCGATCCACGACCCGGATGCCGCTCGATCGGGCAAGCTCCTCGAGTTCATCGAGAGATTCGAGGGCCGTACGTTTCGGGCCGGTGGACACACTCACCAGAATGGCCCCTTCGGCCTGTTGCTGTCCCGCATCGACGCGCTGTTCCGGCTCTTCCCGACGCCATTCGGCCTCGATGGCCAGGATCGTCTCGAGGCAATCCCCCCGCTCGAAAAACGTGCTGACTGCCGGTTCGATCGGCAACAGACGGTAGGGCTTCAGCGGATCTTCGGAGCCGGGCAGGATGTGGGCCATCTGGGCGCGGTGGGGCAGGGCGGTTTCGGGTCGGACGGTGACGGCCACGATCAGATCGAGTCGCAACAGGGACAAATCGGTCAAATCGTCCGTCGACAACCCGCCGAAAGAAAGGTGGGTATGAACGAAGCGCAACCCGCAAAGCCTTCCCGACAATTTTCGGTATCCCTTGAGCTCTGGAATGAGAATCCGGTCATGATCCCCGATCAGAACGAAGGCGATACGCCCCTGTCGATCGATGAGAAGACCGATCTGACGGCCGGTTTCGGCCGAAAGGCGGCACATCTCCAATGCCATGTCCCAGCCGAGCAGGTGCATCGGTGGGATGCGCCTCTTGTAGAAAGCCTCCAGTCGTTTGATTTGACTGGGTTTGAGACCTGTCGTTTGACCGACTATCGATTTCATCGTCTGTCAGCCGGATTTTCGAAGCGGGTGTAGGCCTTGAGGAACACCAACGGGATCATTCCGGTGGGCCCGTTGCGGTGCTTCGCGACGATGATCTCGGCCTGCCCCCGATTCGGATTGTTTTCCTCCCGATTGTAAACCTCGTCCCGATAAATGAATGCCACGATATCGGCATCCTGCTCCAGAGCACCGGATTCCCGCAAATCGGAGAGCTGGGGCCGCTTGTCGCTTCGCTCCTCCAGTTTTCGATTGAGCTGGGAAAGAGCGATGATGGGGATGTCGAGTTCTTTGGCCAGAGACTTGATCGATCGGGAGATGTCCGAAATTTCGAGATCCCTTCGTTCGGCGGAAACCGTGCTTTTCATCAGCTGCAGGTAATCGATGATGATCAGGCCGAGATTCTTCTCCATCTTCAGCCTTCTGGCCTTGGCCCGGATGGTGAGTGCGGAGATGTCCGCCGAATCGTCGATGAAAATCGGGGCTTCCGACAATACGGATGCGGCATGGGTGATCCGCCCCCAGTCCTCCTGGCTGAAAAAGCCGTCTCGAAGCCTGCCGGTATCGATACGGGCTTCCGCACAGAGCATCCGCATCGAAAGCTGCTCCTTGGACATTTCCAGGGAAAACACGGCGCAGGGCACGTTCGATTCGACGGCGACATTCCTGGCGATGTTCAGGGCGAGAGCCGTTTTGCCCATGCTCGGTCTTGCGGCAAGAATGACCAGATCCGCCTTCTGAAGCCCGGAAGTGAGTCGGTCGAATCCTTCGAAACCCGTAGGAATGCCGGTGTAAAGAGATTTGTTCTCTTCCCGTTCCTGAAGACGGTCGATGTTGCCGTCGATGAGGTCTCCGATATGGGTGAAGGCCTGCTTCACCTTGTGTTGGGAAACCTCGAAAATGGAGGCTTCGGCAAAATCCAGCACTTCGTCCACTTCTCCCGTATCTTCGAAGCAGCGCTGGACGATCTGAGTGGATTTTTCGATGAGCCTTCTCAGACAGGCCTTGTCCTTGATGATCTTGGCGTACTGAGGCGGATTGACGGCGATGGGGGCATTTTCGAGAATGTGCAACAATGCGGATGGGCCACCGATCGTTTTCAAATGACCCTTCACCTTCAGCGCTTCGGTCAGCGTGACGAGGTCCACCGGTTCGTTGCGATCGAAGAGCTCGAGAATGGCGGCATAAATCTTCTGATGGGCGCCTTTGTAAAAATCCTCCGGTCGAAGAACCTCGACAACGTCCGGTAGAACCGAGTTGTCCATGAAAATGGCGCTGAGAATCGATTCTTCGGCTTCGACGTTCTGCGGCGGAAGGTGGCTCAGGGATGGATCGACTAAAGGTGTGGTTGTCGTGCTGCGCTTGGGGCTCATGATCGCGTATGTTTCGGAAAAATCGGGTTGTCGGAAAACCGGATCGGGCGGATAGCCAAACTTGGAATACAGAATTGCTGAGTTGCAACAAGATGTTTTTCAAACCAATATGGATCCGCCCGATCCAACGATATCCGGCGGCTTCAAACACGTTTTCGCAGCAGTCTCAAAAGGCTTCCCCAGCCACCCCGCTTATGCCCGACATTTACGAAAAGCACGGGAAAAGCGACTTTTTGCGGGACCATCCGAATTGAAAAACGTACGAAGAAAACGATCTCTTGCTACGGAAGTCGTCTTGGCGGTGTTGATGGTACGGAGCGAAGGGCCGGGTGCTCCACCCGGCCGGCGGTATTGGGGGGTCTTCTACTTCCTGAGAAAAGAATCCGCTTACTCGGCGATGACTTCAACGGTGATTTCCGGCTCGACTTCCTTATAGACCCGAATGGGTACGGTAAAGGAACCCAATGTCTTGATGGGTTCGGCCAGCAGGATCATCTTCCTTTCGACGTCGATGCCGATTTCCTTCAGCGCTTCGGCAATATCCCGGACGCCGACGGAGCCATACAACCGGTTTTCTTCGCTGACCTTGGCGCGGATCTGCAACACCGTGCCGGAGATTCGTTTTGCGGCTTCTTCAGCAGTCGCCTTTTCCTTGGCCAGCATGAGAGCGATCTTGGATTTCTGCTGTTCCATGATCTTGCGGTTGTGCTCATTGGCCGGAAGCGCCTTCCCCTTAGGCAACAGGTAGTTGCGGGCATAACCGTCGGCTACCTTGACCTCGCTGCCGACCGTTCCCAGAGATTCAATGGTTTCTTTCAGGATGACCTGCATAATTCCTCCATATGGTTCATGCGTCCCGTGGGGACGCGAGTTTTCGAAAATCCATCCACAGATCGAAAATACCCAGCAGGATCACGAGGATCATGGCGACCTGCTGAAAAAAAACGGCGATGAAAATCAGGATGCGAATCCACCGAGGCGCCTGTTTGATTTCGAGAAAATAGGACACAATGCCGATTCCCTGAAAAAAATACACGACCAGGATGGGCAACAGTACGTTGGTGGCGATCAACCGTATGGTCACATGAGGTGTCAGCAGCATGGCGCCGCATCCGATCAATCCCCATATGAGCTTTTCGGGCGCTTTCCATCGATTGAGCCGCGGAGATTCCGGAAGAGTGATTTCCAGGCGATGCTTTGCGGGCTGAAGCAGCAACAGCTGCGTCCACGCGACGAACAGAAGGGACATCGCCGAAAATCCGGGCATCAGCCTTGCCAGAACAAAGGCGATTCGGCCCATCGACTGCTGAAGGGTCGCGATCGTATCCGCCGAAATCTTCATTTCTTCATACAGGGCTATGGTCAGCTCGAGGCTCTGATGAAGGACGGCTTCCACATGCTTGAAAAACGAGTTGCCGGAAAGAAGGGACGTCAGCAAAACGATCAGCCACACCCCGGCCCACACCATTCCGGCGCTTGCGGCAACCGCCATGTCCGGCAACACCCCCCGGTGCAGGGTCTCTGCGAGGAGCAATCCCAGAACCGCCATGGCCGTAAAAACGATCCGGTCGGTTCCGGATTCCGAAAAGAACACGAACAGTAACGCACAGGTGATGGCAGTCGCCCATCTTCCATCGATCGAACCCTGTTTCAATCGAAAAAGCAGCGATGGAAAGGGGATCATCGCAGCCAGGAAAAAGCCGAACAAGGGAAGGATGTGCGCTGCCTGTGCAAGAAGCAGGGAAGGGAAAACACACCATCCGAACGGCTTGAGGCGTACAAGGTTCAGCTGTGTCATGGTGTCCTTCGGAACCCGGATGGGCTCATCCACCTGCGGGTTGCCCCATCAGTTGGTGTCCAGGGAACCCACAAACGGAAGCAGAGCGATGGTTCGCGCTCGTTTGATGGCTTCGTTGAGCGAGCGCTGGTGCTTCGAACAGGTGCCGCTGATCCTTCTGGGAATGATCTTGCCACGCTCGGTGATAAAGAATTTCAGCGTTTTGACGTCTTTGTAATCGATCATCAGGGAAGCGTCCGCACAGAAGCGGCATACCTTCCTGCGGTGAAATACCCGTTTTTTCTTGGTGGACGCCTTTTTCTTGGATGTCGTCTGTTGTGCCATCGTCTATTCCTCCACGTCTTCGGATTGGTCGTCATCCATATCTTCTTCATCCATAGCCGCTTCATCGGCAGCGTCCAAGATCTTTACCGGTTCGGTCATCGCAGCTGCTGTTCGGGTCTTTCCGGATGCGATCTCGGCCTTGATGGCTTCCGGATCTGCATTCGTATCGATTACAACCGTCATGTACTTGAGGCACTTGTCGCTGATCCGGCAGAATCGTTCGACTTCTGCAACAACAGGACCCATGCCGCAGTAATCGAAGATGACATAGGCGCCCTTTGCCTTCTTTCGAACCAGATAGGCCAGCCTCTTGACGCCCCAGTCTTCGGTCTGAAGCACTTGCCCACCGTTCTGGGTGATGATTTCCTGAATCCGGGTCTTGACACCATCCCGTTCATCCGCGGAAATATCCGGGTCGATAATGACAACACATTCGTATCTTCTCATCAAACCTCCTTTTGGATAATAGAGCCCTGAATCTCTTTCAGAGCAAGGATCGATCTCGGGGGAAACCGCTTCCGCCCGATTCAATAAACTGTCTTTTTTAGCATCCCTTATTTAAGGGTGTCAAGAAATCATTTGGTTGCAGCATTTCACTATCTTGTTGACACCGAAAAATCCGTTGGATACGGTTGATGGCGTCGCAAAAAGTCGCTTTTCCCGTGCTTTTTGTAAATGCCGGGCATCAGCGGGGTGGCTGGGGAAGCCTTTTGAGCTGGCTGCGAAAACCTGTTTGAAGCCGCCGGATATCGTTGGATCGGACGGACGCGCATGAATGAATTGACATTGAAAAGCAAGCCATTGCGATTCCACGAGCCTGTATTCACTGTTTGGCCATCCGTCCGATCCTACGAGATCGGGCGGCTGAGTTTTTTCGCAGCAGCGTAAAAGGTTCCCCAGTCACCCCGCGACGCGACAGAGCATTCCTGACTTTTTGCGACTCCATCACGGTTGATGGCGTCGCAAAAAGTCAGGCCCTCTCATTTGACCCGCAGGAAGGCGGGTGAATTTTGCTCAGCAGCGGAAAAACTCAGCAGCCCGATCTCGTAGGATCGGACGGATGGCCAGACAACAAACAGAGGCTGGT
>JBFMBE010000116.1:0-11274 GCA_040755275.1 Thermodesulfobacteriota bacterium
CATCACAGTTGATGGCCCCGCAAAAAGTCCATCATATGGACGGCTTCGAAAAAAGGCCGCAGGCAAGGAGTGCAAATCCCGAGGAATGAGGCGTACTGAAACGTACGCCGCAATGACGAGGGATGCAGCACGACACAGCATCCGGCCTTTTTGCGAAGCCGTCACAGTTCATAGAACGAATCAGCTTGAAAGGGGACTGGAATTCGAAACGACATTCAGCATGCGGCAGGCTTCGTCTGTGGACCCACAGATCGGAATGATTCGGTCAAACCGGGTCAACCGAAACAAGCTTCGAATAGCCGAATTCACGTTGCATAAAATGATCTTGCCATCTTCTCCGAGGGTTTTGAGAATGGAGACGATGGCTCCAAGGCCGCTGCTGTCCATGAATGTTACCTGTGACAAATCCAAGATGATTTGATAGCTTCCTTGTTGAATGAAATCAATGACTCGGGTTTTGAAGACCGTGGCGACGGATGAATCGATCGATTCTGTAAGCGGCTGAAGAATGAGAACCGGATCGATCATCGTGGATTGGAATCGCATGTGAATGCCTCGAAAAGATGAATCGTTTCTTGGGTGTCCCTGATGGATGATGGTCTCTTGCAACATTCCTTTGTATTATGCATTATGGAATCCATAGGCAAAAGTCAAGACGAATCAGAGGCATACCAACATGAGCTTCTAGGTGGTATCGACATTCAGGCGATTCAACGCCTGGCTGAAGCGAACTCGCCAAGAAGGACAAATGCTTTGACAATGTTCGGTCGTTTCTTTCAGGGGGATCTTTCACGCTGACCTACGCATGTTCAGATTTTCGGGTGGTCATGACCGGTGAGGGGAAGGATCGATTTCAAAAGAATTCGAGTTATCCGAACCAGGAAGGGTTCGGATCTTCCAAAGAGGGGGTAGGAATGGAGGTTCAGCAGCCTGGTTTGTCGGATGGTCGAAGAGAACAGAGGTTGGACTTTGAATCGCTTCTGTTTCCTTTTCTGGGTTCACGATTCATCGATCATGACACGTTTGAATACCTTCCAATGGATATTTCCTTTCAGGGTCTCAAGATCGCAATTCCCAAATGGGTGGTCAAACGAGAATTGCTCAAGGTCGGACAATGGATTTATCTCCACTTGCCCTTTCGTTTTGCCGATCGGGCGTACACCGAAGGAGTGGTCCGTTGGACCCGGTGGAATGAAGATACCCAATCCCAGTTGTATGGAATTGAGATGGCAAACCCAAGAAATGTCTTCTATCCGCTCTACATTCATACCGATACACGGAACATCCGGCTGGATTTGGGGGAATATGATTCCAAGGAGGCCTTGCTGATCGCCCTGTTCAAAGATGCCGTCCTGTTGAAAAGAGGGATTCTCATTTACCTGAATCATCTCGTCCCTTTTTATTCGAGACTTGCGGAGCGAAGCCGCGACGATTATGATCGTCTCAAGGGGATTCTCTTCGAAGATATCCGGAAACGGGTGAGTCAGAATCTGGAATTTGTGGAGGAAATCTATCGCAGCGTCCGCCAGCAAAATCAACCGGTGTCGACTGTTCTTGAAACCATTGATCTGAATCAGTTTCGGGAAGCCATCTGCTCGGAAATTCAGAGGGAGGTGATTAAAACCGCTCTCAACACCGAAGCCGTTGTTCCCTATCTGGATGCCATCCAGACCCTCGAAAAGAAACTGTACACGAATTACAATGCAATCCTCATTTTACTGATTTACAGCTTGCAACTGGCTTCTTAGCAAGGGTTCTTAAAGCTCGTCCGCCCGATCCAACGACCTCCGGCGGCTTCAAACAAGTTTTCGCAGCGAGCTTAAAAGGTATCCCCGACCCCATGCTCAGGCCCGGCAATCAACCTATTCGGGGCAGAGACGACTTTTTGCGAGGCCATCAACACGGATGCGCTCGCAAAAAGTCGTCTCTGCCCCGAAGTGGTTCACAGCCATGTGACGATTCGGGTTGTCTGCCTTGCCTTCAGGCAAATGCCGCTTCCGAAATTTCCACTGCCGCAGGGCAGCCGTCCGTGATGGCCTCCATACGGCCCAGGGTGATCGGAAGCTCGGTTCGAATGAAGTAATGGGCCGTTTGGACGACACCGTAGGCCTGAGCCGCTGCTTTGGAGGTTTCGGCGACACCCTTCCAGGCTTCCTCATCTTGTTTTCCTGTGATCTGTTCCAGCGTGGCGGCAGCGGTTTTTGCCCGCCACAGATGGAACCAAGCCAAGAGGATGTCACCGGTCACCATCAGGAAGGGGTGGGCAAAGGCAAATGCCGTCCGAACCTTTTCGCTCATGGCCGCAAGTCCGATATTCATGGCGGTTTCGGCGAAGCGGTTGACGGCCTTCTCGACCCGGCCGCCAAGCTCAGAAAGACTGGGATACGCCTTGGCTTCCTGAGCGGTTTTCTGCATTTCGGAAATGAAGCGCATGAAATAGGCACCTTTTTTCATGCCGAGTTTCCGTCCCAGAAGGTCCATGGCCTGAATTCCGTTGGTTCCCTCGTAGATGCTCGTAATCTTGCAGTCCCGCAGCAGCTGCTCCACTGGATACTCCCGGGTGTAGCCGTAACCGCCGTGCACCTGGACGGCCTGGGTACAGACATCGAAGGCCCGCTCCGAGCAGTAGGCCTTGACGACGGGTGTGAGCACCTCGATCATCCCATTGTAAAGGTCGACCAGTTGGGGATCGATCTCGGACGCCTTTCGGTCGAAGCAATACCCGACATAGTAGATGAGGGTGCGCATGCCTTCCACGAAGGCCTTCATCGAAAGAAGCATCCGCCGTACATCCGGATGGTGAACGATGGTGACAGCCGGTGCCGAAGGATCCATCATGCTCAACAGGCTTCTTCCCTGAACCCGCTCCCGGGCGTACTGCGCCGCATGTCTGTAGGCGGCGGACGCCATGGCGAAAGCCTGAAGGCCGACGCCGAGCCTCGCCTCGTTCATCAAGTGAAACATCACCCGCATGCCTTTGTTCTTCTCGCCCAGCAGAACCCCGCGGCACTTCCCTTTGGCACCCAGGCTCATGCTGCAGGTGGCGCTGCCGTGGATGCCCATTTTCTCCTCGATGCCGGTGCAGACGATGTCGTTTGGCTCACCGAGGCTGCCATCTGGATTCACCCAGATTTTGGGGACGATGAAGAGGGATATGCCGGCCGTTCCGGCAGGAGCTCCCTCCATCCGGGCCAGAACCGGATGGATGATGTTTTCCGTGAGGTCCTGGTCGCCTGCAGTGATGAAAATCTTGTTGCCGCTGATGGAATAGGTGCCATCCGGATTGGGAACGGCCGTCGTGGTCAGGGCCCCCACATCGCTTCCGGCGTTGGGTTCTGTGAGCAGCATGGAGCCACCCCATTTCCCAGAATACATGTTCGGCAGGTAGAGCTTCTTTTGCTCTTCGGTGCCGAAAATTTCGATGAGCTTGCCTGCGCCGTGGCACAGCCCCGGATACATACAAAAGGAACAATTGGCGGCATTGAAGTATTCCGCAACGGCGAGACTCACGGATACCGGCATGCCCTGACCCCCCACTTGGGGATCGTCTGCAAGCGTGATCCAATCGCCTTCCCGGTATTTCTGAAACGCCCGGTGAAACGCTTCTGGTACGCGAACCGTTCCGTTTTCGAATCGGCATCCTTCCTGGTCACCGATGGCATTGATCGGCAACAGCTCTTTTAAGGCCAGATTCCGGGCCTCGGTGATCAGCATGTCGAGGGTTTTTCGGGTGATCCCCTTGAATTTGGGGGTCTTCAACAGGGTTTCGATGTTGAGGACATCGTAGAGAACAAACTCCATGTCTTTTCGGTCAGATACATCTTGGGCCATTGGATGCGTCTCCTGAATTTGGTGATAGGGGATGGGCTATGGCCGATATCCCATCCTCCCGTTTTCAAACAATGAACCGCGAGATGATCTCCTTCATGATTTCGGTCGTCCCGCCGCCGATGGACAGGATCCGGTTGTCCCGATAGAGCCGTTCGACGAGATAACCGCGCATGTAACCATAGCCACCGAAGATCTGGACGGCATCGTAGGTGACCTTGTCGCTGACCGAACAGGCGAAGTTCTTGGCCATCGAGATTTCCTTGATCTGATCGATGCCGGCATCGATCTTTGCAGCCACGCGGTAGGTGAATTCACGACTCACTTCGACGAGTGTGGCCATATCCACGAGCTTGTGCCGGGTGACCTGGAAGGACTTCAGTGTCTTTCCGAAGGCCTTCCGTTCTTTGGTATACTGAAGAGCCGCTTCATAGGCGAGCTGGGCCGTCATGTTGGCGATAACCGCGATCATCAGCCGCTCGGCCTGGAAATTCGACATGATGATGTAAAAACCTTCGTTTTCCTTTCCGATCAGATGATCGACCGGTACCCGACAGTCGTCGAAGTAAAGCTGGGCGGTATCACTTGCCCACCAGCCCATCTTCTTGAATGGTTCCGAAACGCTGAAGCCGGGACTGTCCGTTGGGATGACGAGCAGGCTGATGCCACCATGCCCGGCTTCTCCCGTCCGGACAGCGCAGGTAATCTGATCGGCCCGGCGGCCACTCGTGATGAAGGTCTTGCTACCGTTGACGATATAGTGGCCGCCCTTTCGAACGGCCGTCGTTTCCAGGTTGGCAACGTCCGATCCGCCGCCGGGTTCGGTGATGGCGAGTGCCGCAATCTTCTCACCGGCCAGAACCGGCGGAATGAAACGCTGTTTCTGTTCTTCCGTACCGTAGTTGACGATGGGAGGCAGGGCGATGTTCAGCGAACCCAGCCCGGCGACGAATCCACCGGAACCTGCCCGCATGAGCTCTTCCCAGACGGCGATCTGAAAAAAGATATCCCCGGGCGTGCCGCCGTATTCTTCCGGAAAGCCCGTGCCGAGAATACCGACATCCGCAGCCTTCCGATAGATTTCCCTCGGGATGTGCCCGGCCTCTTCCCACTCTTCGATGAAGGGGGTCACTTCCTTGCCGACGAATTCCCGGACCGATTTCCGGACAAGATCGTGGGTTTTTCCGAAATAGACCTGAAGTGGATTGCCACCGGTCATGACCATGGCTCGTTCTCCTTATGGCAGCGGTGTGGGCGGAATGACGAGGGCCGAACCTTCGGCGACGAGTTTGCCGTGCTGGTTGGTCCAGCTCAGGGCCATCCGGACCCAGCGCTTGGCCTCGATCTTTTCGGTGACCTCGGCCCTTGCCGTGATCGTGTCGCCGAAATACGTGGGTGCCCGGAACCGGGTGGTGATTTCGAGGGCTACCGTGCCTAGGCCCGGCATCTTCATGCCGAGCACCGGTGCGATCAGGCACTGCGGCAGTGCGCCGTGGGCGATCCGGGTGCCGAAGGGCGTCTTTTTGGCGAACTCCTCGTTCAGGTGCATCGGGTTGAAATCCCCTGAAATACCGGCGAACAGATACACGTCGGTTTCGGTGATGGTCTTGGTGAACGTAGCGGCCATTCCGATTTCGAGCTCATCGTAGGTGTAGCCGATTTCGATGGTCTGACTTGAATCCACCTGGAAATGATCGATGTCTCGGATGGTGGATGTGGTCTTCTGTGCGAAAACGGCCTTGACCCGGAGACCGGTTTTCATCTGACTGATCGGAATCCCTTTGACGATGTGGGGAAAGGGGGTATCGGCTCCGTCGAGCAGGATCATGCCGAGGATGTATGGAGGTTTGACCGGCTGATGGGGTTCTTCGTAGCGGATGACCGTAAATCCGGTGACCACTCCGGTATCCTTGAGCTCGACCCAGTTCTGGGTGAGATCGGTGAAGCAACGCTCACAGACCGATCGGGGGGGTACGAAGACCTTGTTGCAGGCGTTGCAACGGACTGCGAGGATTTTCTTTGAATCTCGCAGCGAGACGATGAACTTGCTTCCGGTTCTTCCTGCGAAATATTGGTATGGAAGGGAGAGTTTTCCTTCCACGATGAAGCTGTCGTCGTATGTGGTTTTCATGGTTTCTCCTTATCGCCCAATCTATTCGATCACCTCGAAATACCGAATATCGTTGATCGTCCCCGTCCGTTTCTCGTTCCACACCGGTCGCACCCGAGCACCGGCCTTGGCCTTGTCGATATCCGAAGGTTTGAGCTCATGCCACAGGGTTTCGTGGCCTTTGCAGCCGTCGAGCAGAAAATGGGCCGCGATATACGGCGTTTCCCGGGTTGCGCCGGTCAGGGGATCGGGGCTGGCGTAATAGGTGATGTCTGGGATGGTGATCACCCCTTCCGGGCCGACCTCCACCCACTCGGTGGCACGCACCTTGCATTCGGCACAGACTTCCCGAGGCGGAAGCTGCAATCTGCCACATTGCGGGCACTTGTTGGCAAGGATCTTTTTGTCGATCAGGGCCTTCAGAAATTTTCCCATGACCGGGCCTGTGGCAAACCGCTGGGGGATGCTGGGGACTTGCTTGAGAACGATGAGCTCTTCTCGGGCCTCCTCAGCTTCGCCCGTTGTGCTGGGAGGAGTGTATTTCTTGAAGAATTGGGTGGCCTTGGTCAAGAGGCCCAAGTCCCCCTCGACCTTGAGCCTTCCGGAAGTAAAGGCCGTCATGCCGTCGAGCTTGCCCAGGGTGAGATCGATCCAGTCCTTGGCGGAAACCGTTGTCGTCACATTCGGCTGATGAAGCCCTTCGAGGACCTTGACCTTGCCGTCCGCCACACAGACCGTCCACTCACCCCCGCCCGTTCCGGTGATGATGTAGCCGTAATTGGCCGTAATCCCCTGAACCCCTGCGGGATTGACCCGGGATTCCATGGTCCCGAAGATGTCCGCAACGGTCACTTCGGGGGCAGCCTTTGGCGGGGTGTATTTCTTGAAGAATTGGGTGGCCTTGGTCAAGAGGCCCAAGTCCCCCTCGACCTTGAGCCTTCCGGAAGTAAAGGCCGTCATGCCGTCGAGCTTGCCCAGGGTGAGATCGATCCAGTCCTTGGCGGAAACCGTTGTCGTCACATTCGGCTGATGAAGCCCTTCGAGGACCTTGACCTTGCCGTCCGCCACACAGACCGTCCACTCACCCCCGCCCGTTCCGGTGATGATGTAGCCGTAATTGGCCGTAATCCCCTGAACCCCTGCGGGATTGACCCGGGATTCCATGGTCCCGAAGATGTCTGCGACGGTCACTTCGGGTCCTTTGGCCTTCTTGGGCCTTGGAGTCAACCCCCATTTCCGCAGCTCTTTCTTCAGAACCTTTCCAATCGGAGATCTGGGGAAGTCTTCTTCGAGGATCTCGACATATTTCGGAATCTTGAACTTGGCCAGATGCTCTTTGCAGTATTCGATGACCTCTTCTTCCGTAAGGCTGTCGTCGAGCGCCTTCACGAACACCTTGACTTCCTCGCCCATCGTTGGATCGGGTACGCCGACCGTGGCAGCCTCCTGAATCTTGGGATGGGTGGCGAGCAAGTTGTCGATTTCCTTGGGATAGATGTTTTCTCCACCCCGGATGATCATGTCCTTGATCCGATCGACGATGAAAATGTAGCCGTCCTCGTCTTTGTAGCCGACGTCTCCGGTATGGAGAAAGCCGTTCACGATCGTTGCAGCCGTCTCTTCGGGCCGGTTGAAATAGCCCTTCATGACGACATCGCCCGCAATGACGATTTCCCCGGCCTGTCCTGGAGGCAATTCCCGGCCTTCCTCATCCACGATCCGTACCTGCTGCCCGGGAAGGGCGAGTCCGATGGATCCGACCTTGCGAACCCCATCCCGCGGGTTGAGGGTGCTCACACAGGTGGCTTCCGTCAGGCCATATCCTTCTACGATCGGAATTCCGAAAGTTTCCTGAAACTTGGTGAAGGTTTCCTGGGTGAGGGGAGCAGCACCGCAGATCCCGAACTTGAGCGAGCTCAAATCGTATTTCTGGCGGCTCGGATCGCTCAGCAGAATCTGGTAGACAGCCGGAACGGCGGACCAGAAATTGACCTTGTAGCGGTCGACCACTTCCCAGAATTCCGAGGCGCTAAAGGCCCGTCTCAACACCACGGTGATACCCGCTCCCAGACTGAAGGTGCAGGTCAACATGGCGTTTACGTGAAAGAGGGGCAGAAAGCAGAGCACGGTCTGGCCGGCTTCAAGGTGAAGAGCTTCCGTGACTCCCTCGACGTCTGCGATGACGTTTCGATGGGACAAGAGAACCCCCTTGGGGTTTCCCGTCGTGCCGGACGTATAGAAGATGTATGCCGTGTTATGGGACTCGCAGGGGCAGGCCACCGGGGTGGGATCCGGGTCTTCCAGAAGCGATGCAAAGGGGATGTGCCCAGGCTGCGGGTTTTTTCCGACTTCGATCACGGTCTTTAGGTGCGGGCAGCGGTCCCGGATTTCCTTGAGAATCGGCACATATTGGTCTTCGATGATGAGGCCAACCCCCTTGGAGTCGTTCAGGAGGTACTCGATTTCCGGCCCTTTCCACCAGCCGTTGATGGGGCCTGCCGCGGCGCCGATCTTCTGGATGGCGAAATAGCTGATCAGGGTTTCGGGGCTGTTCTGCACCAGCACGTGGATAAAGTCCCCACGCTGGAAGCCGAGTTTGGCCAGTTTGTTGGCCATGATATCCACCCGCCTGCCGAAATCGGCAAAGCTGAGGGTTTCCTCGTAAAACCGTAGATACGGTGCAGAGCCGTAACGCGCTACGGCCTGGTCCAGATATTGTCCAAGGTTCATCTTTCTTCCTCCTATCCACCGTAAGGAACATCTATCGGGGAATGTCTTTGGTCAACAGCAACAACACCGTCCACATCGTTCCACCAAATCCAGAAGCCAGTGCCTGATTCACCGGTTTCGGCACCTGATGACGACCTGCCTTTCCCATGATTTGCAAGGCAGCTTCCGCAACCCGCACCATGGCCGTAGCGCCGATCGGATTGGAGGCGATGACCCCGCCTGATGGATTGACCGGGAATTTTCCCTCGATGGCGATGTCGTGGTTTTCCACCATTCGCAGATGGGCGTCTCCTTCGAGCATCAGAAACTCCCGAAGCCAGTCGACGCCCCACCAGCTCGAGGGATCGTACATTTCAAAGACATCGATCTGGGAGAGGGGATCAGTAATGCCGTTTCGGGCGAATAGTTTCTGGGCTGCATATCGATGGGTGGAGAGGACCGGGGCGTTTCCGAAAATGCAGAACATCTCCTCCCGATGAACGGTGATGTGGTCTCGGATCCAGGCCGGTTGGGGACAGAGCTGTTTGGCTTTTTCTTCGGAGGCAAAGATCATGACGCAGGCCCCGTCGCTCTGGCTGCACATGTGGATCATCCGCAGCTCACCGACCAGTGCCGGGGAGTTGACCACCAGTTCATCGGCCTGATCGAATTCCAGACCGAGTCTGCGATGGGCCTTGTCGTTTCTCATGGCGTGCTTGTCCATCAAGATTCGGTAGGTCATCGCCGCTTTTCGGGCGCGCTCGGCGCCGAATTCCTCGATAACGGCGGCTGCGGTCATACCGGTGAGGGCTCCGGTCTGAAGCTGCCTTCCCCAGAGCGGATCAGCCATGTTCGTAATTCCGCCCGTGGTGTGGCCTTCCTGGAGTTTTTCAAAACCGATGGCCAGAACGATGTCATGAAGCCCCGAAGCCACGAGATAATCGGCTGCAGCCACCAGGGTCGCACCCGTTGTGCCACCGGTAGTGACCCGCAGGGTTTCCTTCCCCCAGGCCCCGGTGCCGATCGTGTGCCACAGGTCGGGCTGATGCACCATTTCGAAGAGTTCCATGTTCCCGTGAACGACGCAATCCACATCGGCCATGGTGATCCCGGCCATCTGAAGGGCTTCGACGACGGCCTCGTGAATCATCTCCGGCTGGTTCACCTCTTCCCGATGGCTCGAATACACCGATTGACCGACGCCGACGATACCGACGTTGCGATTCTTTTTCATGATTGATTTTTACCTCCCTGATCCGTCTCGTTCGAGAACGAGAACCGTGTGAAACTGCCCGGCAGGCCCCATGACACCGTGGGCAAGCCCTCGTCTGGCACCGCCGATCTGTGCATCCCCGGCTTTTCCCATCAATTGAAGGGCTACGGATGCTGCACGGGAAAGACCGCCGAGAATCAGCGGAGAGCCTGCCAATGTTCCTCCGGAAATATTGACATGGTGTTTGTCGAGCCCGTCGGCATCGAGCCAATCCGGCGCTCGGTTTTCAGGACACAAACCGACGCCCTCACACCAGAGGGGAAGCTGGTAGGCGTACTGATCGGAGAGTTCGATGACATCGAAAGCATCCTGGGGCCGGTCGATGCCTGCTCTGCGACAGGCCCTTTCCAGAGCCTTCCTGAGGGCGAAATTGGAAGTGATATCCCGATCTCCTAAGAAAAAGCTATCCATGCAGTTGCCAACACCCGTGATCCAGACGGGATTGGGGCATATGGCACGGGCCTTTTCTTCTGCGGCAACGATCATGCCGATCGCACCGTCGGTGACAGGATAGGCGTGGAGGCTGCGGATGGGGTCGGCCAGCAACGGGGAGTTCTGGATATCGGATGGATCCACAGGATCGATTTCGAGCGGGAGCGGAAACCGTTTGGCGTTGTTCCGGGCCCGAACGACAATTCGGGCGAGCTGATCTTCCCGAATGCCGGATCGCTGCAAGTAGGCCTGGGCCTGAAGGCCTGCTGCAGCCAGAAAATCCATACCGACAGGCCGGGTGTAAAATGGATCGAAGGCCATGTGGGTGACCATGTTGCGGCTCTGTCCCTGGCTTTCCTTGCAATGCCCCAGCACCAGAACCGTATCGACATGGCCCGACTGGATCATGGCCAGGGCGTAGTAGAGTGCCTGCGCACCTTCTTGGGCCACCTTTTCTTCGCATCCGAAATGCGCGCCCAGAACATCGGTCATGGCATTGTTCGAAATGGTCCGTGCGTCGAAAATGTCATCGGAGACGCTGATCGAGGCCTGGATGCCGTTGGTCTCGTCGAATTTCAGACCGGTCTGCTCAAGAAGCGATTCGAGGACGATGAGAGCCATCCCTTGAAAGCGCTCTTCCCAATAATCCCGTTTGAACGGGGTTTGTGCGACTGCACAGATACCGACTCGTCTGCTCATGGGTGTTCAGCTCCTTTGTTGTAAGTCGAAAAAAACGTCGTGCATGATGGCCCCGCAAAAAGTCGTTTTTCCCGTGCTTTTCGGGAATGCCGGGCTTCAGCGGGGTGGCTGGGGAAGCCTTTTGAGCTTGCTGCGAAAACGTGTTTGAAGCCGCCGGATATCGTTGGATCGGACGGACGCGCTTGAACGAATGGACATTGAAAAGCAAGCCGTTGCGATTCAA
>JBFMBE010000117.1:0-1891 GCA_040755275.1 Thermodesulfobacteriota bacterium
AATGCGTCCGGTATCGCCGTAGATGTCAAGACGGGGCTCAAGCCCGATGAGCTTAAGTCGATCATCGGAGAATACGACGCACTGGTCATTCGGAGTGCCACCAAGGTGACGGCCGATGTCATCGATGCGGCCAAGAATTTGAAAGTGATCGGCAGAGCAGGCATTGGACTCGACAATGTCGATATTCCGGCTGCTACCAAGCACGGGGTCATCGTCATGAATACCCCGGGCGGCAATGTCGTGACAACAGCCGAGCATGCCATCGCCTTGCTGATGGCTCTGACCCGGAACATCCCTCAGGGAACGGCATCGCTCAAGGCCGGCAAATGGGAAAAGAAAAATCTCCAGGGCCGCGAAATCTGCGGAAAAACCATCGGTGTCATCGGTTATGGCAAGATTGGTTCCATCGTTGCGGATCGAGCCCGGGGGCTTAAGATGCGGGTCATCGTATACGACCCCTTTGTCAAACCCGAGCTGATCGAAAAAGCCGGTTTCGAACCGGTGTCGCTCGATACCCTGTATCAGACCGCTGATTTCATCACCGTTCATGTCCCCAAGCTCAAGGATACCATCGGATTCATCAACAAGGATGCCTTCGCCAAGATGAAACCCGGGGTCATGATCATCAACTGCGCCCGGGGCGGCATCGTGAACGAAGCCGATCTGTATGAGGCCATGAAATCGGGCAAGGTGGGCGGAGCCGCACTCGATGTTTTCGAAACAGAACCCCCCGGCCAATCCCCGCTCTTCGAACTCGAACACCTGATCTGCACCCCCCATCTCGGCGCTTCCACCCTCGAAGCCCAAACGAATGTAGCCGTAGCGATCGCCGAGCAAATCATCGATTACCTGCAGAACGGCACCATCCGGAATGCGGTCAACGTTCCCTCCATCACCGGTGAGCTTCTCCGACGATTGAGCCCCTTCCTCTCCCTCGGGGATCAGATCGGAAAACTTCAGTCCCAACTCATTCACGGTCCGCTCCAGGAAGTCGAAGTGGCATTTGCCGGTGATTTTCAGGGGATGGATATGAGTCCTGTCGCCACGGCCGCACTCCGGGCGCTTCTGGCACCCGTCGTCAAGGACGATGTCAATTTCGTCAATGCCCGAATGATCGCCAAGGAACGGGGCATCAAGTTCATGGAAACAACCAGCTCCGAATCGGAAGACTATCTGAACCTCATCACGATGCGGTGCGTCACTTCGGAAATGACCAACACGGTATCAGGGACCTTGTTCGGAAAAACCGATACGAGAATCGTTCGAATTAACACCTTCCGGCTCGAGATGATTCCCAAGGGGCATCTGGCCCTCATTCACAATATCGATCGACCCGGTTCGATCGGTGAAATTGGAACGACCCTCGGCAAACATGCCATCAACATCGGCAGGATGCAGGTCGGCCAAGAGGAAGAAGGCAACCGCAACATCATTTTCCTGTGCACCGACACCCCCATTCCGCAGCATGTCATCGAAGAACTGCGGGGGCTGGCTTCGGTCAACAAAGTCATACCGCTTGAGTTCTGAGCGATAGGGTTCAAGTGGAATCATCCGTGTTCCATATGCCGTCCGGAAGATGAACTCCGGGCGGCATATGGGGTATCGGTAGGAGTCCATTCGTCCCGTTCGACATACCGGCTGCAGCCATTCTGAGGAGAGATGCCATGTCCGATACGTCCTCTAAACAGCAATCGGAGGATTTTGCCGGAGCGCTGCCCGTCATTACGTTTTCGACATTCGTCGTGTCGTTGAATTCCGCGGCGCTGACCCAGTTGGGCATCATTGCCGATCCGTCCACTGGAAAACGCGAGAAAAACCTGCTTCTCGCCAAACAAACCATCGATGTTCTTTCCATGCTGGAAGAAAAGACCCGGGGTAACCTGACTTCCGA
>JBFMBE010000117.1:1991-11182 GCA_040755275.1 Thermodesulfobacteriota bacterium
ATCAAGGTCAAACTGAAGAGCGGCAAGCAATATGACGCGGAAATCGTCGGCCGGGATCCATCGACGGATCTCGCCCTCATCAAGATCAAACCGACGGAACCGCTGACCGAACTGCCGATGGGAGACTCCGGCAGTCTTGAGGTCGGCCAGTGGGTGGTGGCTATCGGAAGCCCCTTCGGACTCGAGCAGACGGTGACCGCAGGCATCATCAGCGCCAAGGGACGGGTGATCGGCAGCGGCCCCTATGACAATTTTCTGCAGACCGACGCTTCCATCAATCCGGGCAATTCGGGTGGGCCGCTCATCGACATGAACGGCCAGGTGGTCGGGATCAATACGGCCATTATCGCCAGCGGCCAGGGGATCGGTTTCGCCATTCCCATCAATCTCGCCAAGGGCGTCATCGATCAGCTCAAGACCAAGGGTTCCGTGACCCGGGGATGGCTGGGGGTCGTCATCCAGGACTTGACGGAGGAAATGGCCGAATATGCCGGTAGTCCGGACCGTAAAGGTGCCATGGTCATGGAAGTCATGCCGGGTCAACCGGCCGAGGCCGCAGGGATCCAACCCAAGGACATCATCATCGAGGTAAACGGCCAGCCGGTTACGAGCAGCCATGATTTGACCGCCCTGGTGGCCAACCTTGCCGTCGGTGAAAAGGCCAAGATTACGGTACTCAGAAACGGCAAGAAGCAGACCCTCACGATCGAAGTGGCCAAGCGTCCCGAAGACACGAAGCAGCTCGCATCCGGAGGTGGCAGTACACCCACCCCAGCCGATGAACTGGGCATTCGGGTGACGAACCTGACACCGGAACTTGCCAAGCGCCTCAACAGCAATCAGACCGAAGGTGTGGTGATCGAGGATTTGGATCCGGATGGGAAGGGGGCTTCGGCTGGCCTTCAGGCAGGCGATATCATCAAGGAAATCAACCATACACCCATCAAGAACGCCAAGGACTATGCGGCTGCCATGAACAAGTTCAAGGCAAGCAAGCTTCAGCTCTTCATCTGGCGGCCCAACACCGGTTTTCTGGTGATCGGTATCCCCAAATGAGTCGGCTGTCGGGTTCGGTTTCCGCCCGGGCTTTTACATCAACCAGAGGCCGGAGACTCTTGCTCCGATCTCCGGCCAAGATCAATCTATTTCTGGCGGTGCATGGAAAGCGCGGGGACGGATACCACGAGCTGACCAGCCTGATGAGCTGTGTCGGGCTTCATGACAAGATCGAACTGATCTTTGAGGGCGAAGGCTTGCGGGCGATCTGCAGCGATCCCAGCCTTCCAACCGATGAACGGAACCTCGCTGTCCAAGCGGCAGCCCGGTATTTCGAGCAGATCGGGCTCTCGAACGTCGGGTTGACGATTTGCATCGAAAAACATATTCCTGTCGGTGCCGGTCTTGGCGGTGGAAGCAGCAATGCGGCAACCGTTCTGAGGGGAGTTGACCGGGCCATGGGCCATCTGCTGGGAACCGATCGGTTGTCGATGATTGCAGAAACCCTCGGAAGCGATGTCCCCTTCTTCATCCGGCAAATTCCATCTCTTGCCCAGGGCAGGGGGGAGCGTCTGACCCCCTACCCGCATCTGAGCCCCTACCCGCTTGTTCTCGTCAATCCCGGTTTTCAGGTGTCAACCGCTTGGGTATACGGTCGGTTGAAAATGGGATTGACAAATTGTGCTCAAAAGCTTAAAAATTTTCCTTTCAAAAATCAGCCTTATGATCCCCTCTGCATGTTGTGCAACGATCTGGAAGCCGTCACCGAAACGGCCTATCCGGATATTTCCGCTATCAAAGAATTGCTTTGTTCCCAAGGGGCCATCGGCGCTCTGATGAGTGGAAGCGGGCCTACGGTCTTCGGGGTTTTCGGCGACAGGCAAGCAGCCCTAAAGGCGTTTGAGGCCGTCCAGCGGCATCATAAGCCGAAATGGCGCTGCTGGTTGACCGATCTGATCGTTGAGCCACCTGCGGACGGGGTTTGAAGAGGCGATGCATTTTTTTGGGGTGTCGTCAAGCGGTAAGACACAGGATTTTGGTTCCTGCACTCGGAGGTTCGAATCCTCCCACCCCAGCCAGATCATTGGATCCAACTTCATCACAAGGCAGGCGCATCTTGATGTACGGAGGCTATCTATCGAATGGATTGACGGTATTTGCCGGCAATTCCAATCCGGAACTAACGAAGAAGATCTGCGACTATCTCGAGATTCCGGTTGGAAACGCAGCCGTCAAAACCTTCAGTGACGGCGAGATTCAGATCGAAATCCGTGAAAACATCCGTTCGAAGGATGTGTTCATCATCCAGTCGACCAGCTCTCCGGTCAACGATTATCTGGTCGAATTGCTTCTGATGATCGACGCCTGCAAACGATCCTCTGCGCGGCGGATCACGGCCGTCATCCCCTATTACGGCTATGCCCGGCAGGACAAGAAGGTGGCGCCGCGTGTGCCGATCAGTGCCAAACTGGTGGCGGACATCATCACGGTTGCAGGAGCCAACCGGGTCATTACCATGGACCTGCATGCCGGTCAAATCCAGGGTTTCTTCAGCATTCCGGTCGACAACCTCTTTGCTGCACCGGTTTTGCTCGAATACATCCGAAACGAGTTTCGGGAGGAAGTCGTGGTGGTTTCGCCCGATGCCGGCGGTGTTGAACGGGCCAGGGCTTTTGCAAAGCGGCTCAAGGCGGCGCTGGCCATCGTCGACAAGCGCCGGGAAGCCCCCAACAAGGCCAAGGCCATGGCCCTGATCGGAGACGTCACCGGGAAAACCGCCATCATTCTGGATGATATGGTGGATACGGCGGGAACCGTGACGGAAGCCGCCACCCTGATCATGGACAGCGGTGCCAAGGAAGTCCATGCATGCTGTTCCCATCCGGTGCTTTCGGGACCTGCCGTCGAGCGTATCAAGGCATCCCCTCTCAAATCGTTCATCGTTACGGATACGATTCCGCTCAAGCCGGCTGCGATTCAAACCGGTAAATTTACGGTGTTGACCATTGCCAAGCTGGTCGGCGAGGCCATTATCCGGAGTCATCGGGGAGACTCGGTGACGTCCCTGTTTGTTTGAACTTTCTTATCGAAAACGACGGAGGTTTTTTTGGAAATTCTCGAGTTGAACGCAAGCATTCGCAAGGCAACCGGCAACAGCCCTTCCCGTGCCCTTCGGCGTCAGGGAATGCTGCCCGCCGTTCTGTATGGCCCCGGTCGGGATACCCTGCCCTTAACCATCGTCGAACACGATCTCGAACTCGCCCTGCGAAAGGCTCCTGCAGGTCGTATCGTGTTCACCCTTCACATCCACAATGGGGAGACGACGGATCGTACGGCGATGATCAAGGACATCCAGGTCCATCCTCTCAAACGCCGAGCCATTCACGTCGATTTCTACGAGGTGTCCAAAGATCGCAAGATCACGGCCAGAGTGCCTGTCATCGCCGAAGGCAAGGCCAAGGGAATCGAAAACGGCGGTATGCTTCAGATCATCTGTCGTGAAGTGGAAGTCTCCTGTCTGCCCTACAATGTCCCGGATGCCATCCGCATCGATATCGCTGCACTCGACATTGGAGACGCAATCCACATTCGGGATCTTCACAAGATGGAACAAATCGATTTCTTGGATGATCCGGATCAGACGGTTCTCGTCATTTCGGGTACGATGGGATCGGATCGACCGGAATATGCCGCAGCAGCTGCGGCTTCAGAGCCTGAAAAAGTCGAAAAAACCGCCAAAAAATGATGCGGTTCCCCCTTCGAAGAACAGCTCGTTCCGTCGATTCCATGAAAACTGGAATCCAGAAAGCGGTTCATTCCTCCGCTTCTATAGGAGTGACGGGTGTTGGGGGATCACACGTTCGCACGGTGACGTGCACTTCCTGCATTTAGACGATGCAGGATCGTTTCTCGTAATTCCAACGGACTGTACTCAGGTTGATCTTTGGAAATCCAAATGCCGGAATATCTGTTGGCCGGTCTCGGCAACCCGGGAACCCGTTATGCCCGGACCCGACACAACATCGGGTTTCGTCTCGTGGATACACTGGGTGAGCGATACGGGTGTAGCAACATCCTACCGATGGAGACATCGGAAATCCGGATCGGAACGATTGAAGGCATTGCAGTCGGTTTGATCAAGCCGCTGACCTACATGAACTGTAGCGGTCCGCCGATTGTCCAGTTCGCCGATTTTTGTGGCGTTCCCCCTTCACGGGTGATCGTCGTGCATGATGATATGGATCTGGTGTTCGGTAAAATCAAAATCAAGGAGAAAGGAGGGAGCGGAGGACACAAAGGAGTTCAGTCGATTATCGATGCCTTTCTGAACGACGGCTTTATCCGCGTTCGATTGGGTATCGGCCATCCGCCGGCGGGTGTATCGGGGCCCGATTATGTCCTTTCAGCCTTCTGTGAGGCGGAAGAACGGTTGTTGCCAGGGGTTCTGAAGACAGCCTGCGATGCGGTGGTAACCATCCTTTGTCGGGGAACAAAGGAAGCTATGAACCGGTTTCATCGATCTGGAGTAGACACAGTAGGTCAACCAACAGATGGGAGGTAAGAATGCAATTTTTTATGGCCAATGTACCACTTGCTTGTACCGTTGTGGGCTTGATCGGGGTGTTTTTCGCCATCGCCATTGCCACCATGGTGAAGAGTGCACCTGCCGGAAATGAACGCATGCAGACCATCGCCAACGCGATCAAGGAAGGAGCCATCGCCTACCTGAACCGTCAGCTGAAAAGCATGTCCATCGTGGGCGGCATCATCTTCATCGTCATCTTCGCCACCATGGGCGCCAAGAATGCCGTAGGTTTTCTGGTCGGTGCAGCGGCATCCTTCCTGGCCGGCTATGTCGGCATGCGGGTATCGGTCATCGCCAATGTCCGTACGGCTGAAGCTGCAAAGAACGGTCTTTCCGCAGGTCTTTCCATGGCGTTCAAAGGCGGTTCGGTCACCGGTATGATGGTTGCCGGTCTGGCGCTGACCGCAGTCGCCGGATACTACACCGTCACCCATGACGTCATCGCCCTGGTCGCCCTCGGCTTCGGCGGCAGCCTGATCTCCATCTTCGCCCGACTGGGTGGTGGTATCTTCACCAAGGGTGCAGATGTCGGTGCCGACCTCGTCGGCAAAGTGGAAGCCGGTATTCCGGAAGACGACCCCAGAAACCCAGCCGTCATCGCCGACAACGTCGGTGACAACGTCGGTGACTGCGCCGGTATGGCTGCAGACCTGTTCGAAACCTATGCCGTGACGGCAGTGGCCGCCATGCTGATCGGACACCTGCTGTTCCCGAAAGTCCCCATGGCCACCGAGTTCCCGCTGATCCTCGGCGCCGTTTCCATTGTGGCATCCATGATCGCCACCTTCTTCGTCCGCCTGGGCGGCAAGAGCGAATACATCATGGGCGCTCTGTACAAGGGCATGTTCGGTGCGGCTATTCTTGCCGCAATCGCCTTCTTCTTTGCCTGCAAGAAGTTCATGGTCGGTCTGGGCAACATCACCCCGATGGCCATCTACTACTGCACGCTGGTCGGCCTCATCCTCACGGTCGTCATCGTCATCATCACCGAGTACTACACCGGTAAATACGGCCCCGTCAAAGGGATTGCCGATGCATCCACCACCGGTCACGGCACCAACATCATCGCCGGTCTGGCCGTCTCCATGCAGGCAACTGCAGCCCCCGTCATCGTGATCTGCATCTCCATCATGGTGGCCTATCACTACGCTGGTCTCTATGGCATTGCCATGGCGGCCATGTCCATGCTCTCCATGACCGGTATGGTCATTGCCATTGACGCATACGGCCCGATCACCGACAATGCCGGTGGTATCGCCGAAATGTCCGAAATGGATGACAGTGTCCGTGCGGTCACCGACCCGCTCGATGCAGTCGGCAACACCACCAAGGCCGTCACCAAGGGCTATGCCATCGGTTCCGCCGGTCTTGCCGCACTGGTTCTGTTTGCAGCCTACGTTCAGGAATTCGCCATCCGGGCCGGCAGTGAAAAAGCGGCGATGATCAAATTCGACCTGTCCGATGTCAATGTCATCATCGGCCTGTTCATCGGCGGTCTGCTGCCCTACCTATTCGCCTCCATCGCCATGAAAGCGGTCGGTAACGCCGGCGGTGCGGTCGTCGATGAAGTCCGTCGTCAGTTCCGGACCATTCCGGGCATCATGGAAGGCACCGGAAAACCGGATTACGGCGCATGTGTCGACATCGTCACCAAGTTCGCCCTCAAAGAAATGATCATTCCCGCGCTTCTGCCGGTTGTCGCTCCGCTTGTGGTCGGCTTCCTCCTGGGCAAGGTCGCTCTCGGCGGTCTGCTGATCGGCAGCATCGTCACCGGTCTGTTCGTGGCCATCTCCATGACCACGGGCGGCGCGGCATGGGACAATGCCAAGAAGTACATTGAAGACGGACATCACGGCGGCAAAGGCAGCGATGCCCACAAAGCGGCCGTTACCGGCGACACCGTAGGCGACCCCTACAAAGACACGGCCGGTCCTGCAGTCAACCCGATGATCAAGATCCTCAACGTCGTAGCTCTGTTGATGGTTCCGTTCCTGATCTAATCGGGAAATACACGATGCCCTTCACCTGCGAAAGACTTCTTTGAGAAGGCGACTTTCCGACGTGAAGGCTGTGTAGATGGATGAAGAGCCGATATCCCGGAAGTTGGGATATCGGCTCTTTTTGCTGATGAAGGGGAAACGGGAACATGACCATCCGCATTGTACGGCTCGGCAGTCCTCGGCAAGACGGTGAAGGGCTTCGCATCGGAACGGTGAGACGGCCTCCCCGCGGCCTTCGAAAGGAAGAATACGCTGCAAGGAACATCTATGATGTCTGGTTTCCGAATCTTTCTCCAAGTGAGGCCCTCTTGAAGGAAGCTCAGGCAGCCGATGATCCGAAGGCCTGGAAAGCCTTCAAACGAAAATTCCTTGCCGAGCTGAAGGCGCCGGGACCGAGTCGGGACCTGGATCTGCTCGCTGCCCTGTCGCACCATACGAACCTGTCGATCGGTTGCTATTGTGAAGATGAGACCCGTTGCCACCGTTCCATACTGCGGGAGCTGTTGGTCGAACGGGGTGCGGACGTTCGATGATGTTCCGCCGTCACTGAGAAGACGACACGGGGGGGAGGGAACGGCCGTCGATTCCAAACGATCCATTCAGATTTTTCCAGATGCAGACCATGTGGCACAGGCACTGGGATCCGATATCCTTCGGCTTTCCAGGGATGTTGTCCGAAAGCGGGGAAAGTTTTTTCTCGCGCTTTCCGGAGGATCGGTGTTGCACCTGCTGAATTCCGCGCTTCCGCTGTGTTGCAGATCGCGGGATGTCGACTGGTCCAGTTGGAGCGTTTTCTGGGTGGACGAACGCCATGTGCCGTGGAACAGTCCCGATTCCAACTATGGCACTGCACAGCGGCTCTTTCTGGATCATGTTCCCATCCGGAGAGATCGGATCTATCCGATTCCGGAATCGCCGAATGTGGAGCAGGCTGCTCTGGCGTATGAACAATGTCTCAGGAACGTCCTTCCGATGGACGGTGCCGATGTCCCCCGATTGGATGTCGTCCTTTTGGGAGTCGGCGAAGACGGTCACATTGCCTCCTTGTTTCCGGGACATGCTGCACTTCTCGAAGATCGGCGGCTTGTCGCGGCCGTCCGACATGCTCCCAAACCCCCGCCCGATCGGGTGACGATGACCCTTCCGATACTGCGTGCCGCCCGATATATCCGTTTGGTCGTAACGGGATTCCGGAAGGCGGACATGATCGCCCGGGTTCTCGGAGAACCACATCCTGTGTCCGGGTTGCCCGTGCAGATGCTCGATCCCACCGAAGGAGACCTGGTGTGGATGATGGATCGAGATGCCGCTTACACATGGGAAACACCGTCATGAAAAACAACATCCTCGCTGCCGATATCGGCGGAACGAACAGCCGCTTTGCCTGGTTTCAAACCGAAGGGGCGGACCATCTTCAATTGATGGACATGGTCTGGCTGCCGACGAAAGAGGCAACATCCTTCCCCCGATTGCTCGAGCAATTGCGGGAGCGTCGATTCCCCCTGCTTCCGGAACAGGCCGATATCGTCATGTTTGCGGTTGCCGGACCGGTCGAAGCAGGGGTGTATTGTGCGCCACCCTACATTGAATGGGATATCGATCTGAGGCGCCCGGAAATATCAACCGTGTTGAAACGGGCGGTCATGATCAACGATTTTGTGGCTCAGGCCTATGCTTGCAAATCCTCCATCGGCGCTTCGGCCAGATGCATTCTTTCGGGTGAGCCCGTGTCGGAGGGAACCATTGGCGTGTTGGGAGCGGGTACGGCCTTAGGCAAGGCGATTCTGGTCCCCCTGCCAGGAGGAGGTGGTTTCCATGCCCTGCCTTCGGAAGGTGGTCATGCCTATTTCCCCTTTCTGACCGATCGGGAAGTGGCGTTTCAGCGGTTTTATCGGGAAACCAGCGGCGAATACCACATCACGGCAAACCTCGTCGTTTCCGGCAGAGGACTTTCCTGTCTGCACCTCTTTCTGACCGGCGAGCGGCTTGCTCCAGAAGAAGTCAGTGCCCGATGGCTCGGATCGGAATCCGAAACGCTTTGCTGGGCTGCCCGGTTCTATGGAAGGCTTTGTCGGGATTTCGCCCTCGATGTGCTCGCAACCGGTGGGCTGTATGTTGCCGGCGGGGTTGCAGCCCGCAATCCCGGCATTCTGCTGCACGAGGCCTTTCAAAAGGAATTTCGGGATTCGCCGACCTTGGGACGGCTGCTGGCCCGTATTCCGGTGTATTTGATCGATCACGAGGACAGCGGAGTGTGGGGTGCCGCGTTTTTGGGCAGGCAGATCCTGTATGGGTAGGCATTCGGCATTCGGCATTCGGCAGTGGGCAGTGGGCAGTGGGCAGTGGGCAGTCGGCAGTCGGCAGTGGGTAGAGGGTGGTGCAGCTGAGATTATTGGTCGATGAACGTTGCAGAAACGGTGGTCTGTGCTTTTGATGGAGCCGCAAAAAGTCGCTGATCACCGATTGTTCTTCAAAGCCGGGCCTCCAGCAGGAGGGCGGGTGGTGTTTTGCGAAGCAGCGGAAACTGTTTGAAGCAGCCGGAGATCGTTGGATCGGACGGACGCGTTCGATCGAAATTTGCATTGAAAAGCAAGCTGTTGCAAATCAAC
>JBFMBE010000118.1:0-11077 GCA_040755275.1 Thermodesulfobacteriota bacterium
TTTCCAACATGCTGTTTTTCAAATCAATACAAATGAATTGCGTCCGCCCGATCCAACGATCTCCGGCTGCTTCAAACAGTTTCCGCTGCTTCGCAAAACATCACCCGCCCTCCTGCTGGAGGCACGGTTTTGAAGGAAAGTCGGTGGTTAGCGACTTTTTGCGAGACCATCAAAGATAGGCCCTTCAAATTCCCTTGATTTATGGTGACCTGCAGGATACAGAAAAACGGCAGGCTATGAAGATCATGTATCCTTGACGGCTTCGCAAAAAGTCGTCTCTCCCGTGCTTATTGTAAATGCCGGGCATAAGCGGGGTGGCTGGGGAAGCCTTTTGAGACTGCTGCGAAAACGTGTTTGAAGCCGCCGGAGATCGTTGGATCGGACGGACGCGCTTGAACGAATGGACATTGAAAAGCAAGCCATTGTAATTCCACGAGCCTGTATTCACGGTTTGACTATCCGTCCGATCCTACGAGATCGGGCGGCTGAGTTTTTTCGCAGCAGCGAAAAAGGTTCCCCAGTCACCCCGCGACTCGACAGAGACTTCCCGACTTTTTGCGACTCCATCATCCTTGTTGGCCCCGCAAAAAGCCGCTAACCACCATCCCACCTGAAACGGAGAATGCATCATGCCTGAAACGGTTGCTCCCCCCATGGTCTCCCCGCGATTTCGCGGCGTCAATTTGGGCGGATGGCTGCTCCTGGAGAAATGGATGAAGCCCAGTCTGTTCAGCGGAATGAGCGCCCTGGATGAAACCACCTGGTGTGTCGAGCTGGGAGATCGGGCTGGGGAACGGCTGCGGGAACACTGGAACACGTTCATCACAAAGGCCGATTTCGGCTGGATTGCGGAAACCGGGATCACCACCGTTCGGATTCCGATCGGCCATTGGATCCTCGGCCCGCCCTATCCGTATCATGACATCTACGGTTCAAATCCTTTCCCCTTCGTCGTGGGTGGCATCGACATCCTGGACCAGGCATTCGGATGGGCCGAGGAATATGGATTGCAGATCGTCATCGATCTTCACGCAGCCCCCGGATGTCAGAACGGTTTCGACAACGGAGGCATCACCAATGTCGTCGACTGGCCGACGAAGGAAGAATATGTATCGTTTTCGGTGGACTTGTTGGGACGCCTGGCCGAACGCTACCGCGCCTCGAAGGCCCTCTACGGATTTCAGTGCCTGAATGAGCCCCGCTGGGACATTCCAACCGATTTTCTCGTGGCATTTTATCAACGGGTATATGAGGCCGTCCGAAAACACTGCCCACCCGAACGGACCGCCATCATCTTTCATGACGGATTTCGGTCCCATACGGAATATATCGGAACGATGCAGCCGCCGACGTATCAGAACGTGATCTTCGATGTCCATCGTTACCAATGCTTCGAAAAATCCGATCTCGACATGGACATTTACGGACACATCGACAAGGCGGCAAACCTGTGGCGAAAGGAGGCGGGAGAAATTCAGCGGGATCTGAACCTGCGATCCATCGTCGGGGAATGGAGTCTGGGTCTCCATCTCGATGCCGTATCCCTGGGAGCGCCGGGCCCATTCAATCATGCCCTGGAGGAGCTCACCGCCTATCAGAAGGATACCGCTCTGCGGGCATACGGGGCAGCCCAGCTTCTGGCTTTCGAACACCACCACGGCTGGTTTTTCTGGAGTTACCGCACGGAAACGACACCCGAATGGTGCTTCCGGGAATGTGTGGAACGGGGATGGCTCCCAGCCAACTACCGTTAGAAGCCTCCGGATTCCTCCGAATCGTCGGGTTCGAGCATTTTGGCCGATCGAGCCCGGCCGAGGGCAACGGTTCGGTGATGCAGCGTCCGAAGGCCGGCCTGAAAGCTGATATTGAGCAGGGTCGTATTGGGAAGCTCCCGACGAAGCATCTCGAAAACGATCCGGGCTCCCTTCGGGCTGAAGGCATCCAGCACTTCCTGCATGCAGATCCAGGACGGCTTCTGAATGAGCGCTCTGGCGAAGCATAGGCGTTGTTGGGAACGCTGGGGTAGAACCTGTTCCCAGTTGTCGTGATCGTCCAAACGGGAGGCGATCCAGGCCAGGCCGGAGCATTCCAGGGCATGTCGGACCACTGACGGATCGAACCCATCCGCTGGATGCGGATAGCACAGAACTTCCCGCAATACCCCTTCGTAGAGAAACGGCCTCTGGGTGATGAACATCATGTCCTCGATCGGCGGGGTGATCACCTTGCCGCTTCCCCACAACCAAAGACCTGCAAGCACCTTGAACAAGCTGGAGGTCACCTCTGGATCCCCAGTCAACAACACCCGCTCCCCCCTGCGGAAATCGGCATGAAAATGTTCCAGCAGAACCCTACCCGACGGTTCTGCAATGCACAGGTTCTGAATCACCAGGCGGGAGCGCTGGGATCGTTCCACCACAATACACACATGCCCCGAACCCCGTCCGCAGTCATCCACATCCTGCATCGCCTGGTAAAGGGACAGCACCCGTTCCGCAGATGCCCGGCAGCGCGCCATCTCCCCGATGTTGTCCACAGGCCAGGAGAGTGCAGAGGTCAGCCGCTGGAAGGCCTCCGCAGCCTGCATCAATAGACCGAGAGTCATCACGCCCCGGATGTACTGGGGAGCAGCGACCAGAATCGGGAAAATCGGCAGCAGCAGGCCGTATCCGGTCCCAAACGCCACCAGCCCCATGTAGGCCATGGACTGTCGGTTCCATTGTCGGATAATCTCCAGAAACCGGTTGGACGATCGGTTTTTTTCGAGGGGCTCACCTCGCATGAGAGCGATGGCTTCGGGGTTTTCCCGCACACGGGAAAGACCGAAGCGAAACGTCGCTTCCGCATTCTGAAGGGCGTTCGTGGAGGAAACGAGGGGACGGCCCATCATCCAGCCGAACACACTGCCTAAAGCCGCATACAGAAACGCGAGGATGACCATGTAGCCGGGAATGTGGATGCCTGTTCCGGGAATGTTCACCGATCCGGAGACAGACCACAGAATGTCGATGAACAGACCGACACTCAACAGCGAATAGACCAGGGTATGCCAGAGAGCGACGGCAATTTCCGTTGCAATGCGGATGTCCTCGGCAATGCGCTGATCTGGATTGTCGTGATCTCCCGGGGTGTGCAACAGCCGATAGAACCGACCGCCCTCCATCCATCGATTCACCAGTTGATCCGTCAGCCAGGCCCGCCAGTCCATTTGCAGCCATCGCTTGATGAGCAGATGCCCCCCCGTGATGACAATCGACAGCAGGAAGATGAGAACGAACACTCCGATTTGGATCAGGAGCCGGGATATCGAATGCTGTTCCAGCGCATCGAAGAGCGCTCCACGCCAGTAATTGCTCCAGACCGATAGAGCGACCTGTCCGATGGTGAGTATGAGCAGCAGGGCTGCGGCTCCCCGCACTTTCCAGCAGTGCTCACACTTCCAGTATGGCCCTGCCAGCAGGATCACCTGCTTCAGAAAGCCTTGCCGCGGAATGGCTTGGACCGGTGGCGGTTGTGTTGAAGAAGCCGTGGACATGGGGCTCAGGTCAAGTCACGGGTTAACAGATGATGGAGTCGCAACAAGTCGCTAACCACTGATTTCCCTTCGACGCCGGGCCTCCAGCAGGAGGGTGGTGTTTTGCAACGCAGCGGAGTCATTCCATTTCGATCACCTTCGTTCCGGCCATTCGGTCTCCGATTCGAATGCCTTGAGGATCGGTGAATATCATAACCGTTTCGACAATGCAAAAAATCGCGGAAGCGGAAACCAGCAGCAAATCGAGCAGCCACCCCAAAAATGGAATGAACACCAGGAAATAAATGAGCGGTCCGAGGGCAAACATCCAGTTCCGCTGGATCGACATCCAATAGTCCTGCCCGGGGTTCTGCCAGGAGGTAGGTTTGATTAAGCCAAGGGCAAAGAGTTTTTTCCCGACGCTTCGATTTCCCAGGGCCGCAATCGGCAGAGCATCCCGCAGCAAGAGGTAGCACCCCCCGAGCAGATGCCCCAAAAAGGGAATGAGGCATAAGATTGCAGCAATGGCTGCATCGACCAGAAGGGCAAGCATTCGTTTGACAGGATCCGCCTTCTGCATGGGAAGCGGTAGGTCATTTGGGAATGGGGAGGGCGGCATTTGGATTCAGTCCTTTTGGCTGAGAGAGGGGGTTAACCTATCAGAAGTCCGATCCTTACCGCCCCCCAACACGGCATAGAGCTGCACCTGGTTGAGGAGATCGGAAAGCTGAAGTTGCACCAAGCCTTGTCGGGCACTGTAGAGGGACCGCTGGGCATCGAGTACCCCCAGATAGCTGTCCAGCCCCTGGACATAGCGCGTTTCAGACAAGTTGTACGTCTTTTCCACCGATTGAATCAAGGATTTCTGCGTTTGCAGCTGATCTCCGATCGTCCCCCGGACCGCCAGAACATCGGCGACCTCTCGAAATGCGGCCTGGATGGCTTTTTCGTACTGGGCGACGGCCAGTTCCCGCTCGATCTGTGCAGCATCATAGGCGGACCACAGCCGGGCATCGAAAATGGGGGCGACGATCTGAGGTGAAAACAGCCAGGTAGCCGATCCGGCACCGAAGAGACCGGAAAGCTCGGCACTGGCCGTTCCAAAACCCGTCGTAAGCGATATCCGCGGAAAGAGGGCGGCCCGGGCTGCATTGATCTGCGCATTGGCAGCCAGCAGCCGATGTTCGGCCGCCTGAATATCCGGCCGCAACAGAAGCACTTCCGATGAAAGCCCAGGTGCAACCGATCGGGGAGGTTTCACCCCGCTCAGGCGCTCGGCTAGAAGATCTCGATCCACCGTCTGGCCGACAATGAGATCCAGGGCGTTTTCGTCTTTTGCCACCTGCTGGGTATAGCGCAGGACGTCCGCCTGAGCGACATCCACCTGACTCTTGGCCCGCTGAACGTCGATTTCCGTCCCCAGCCCTGCATCCATGCGGGACTGGATGAGATCGAAGAGGGCCTTCTGGGTCTCCAGGGTCGATCGGGCCAAGGTCAGCATCTCCCGGTCCGCGATCAGGGAGAGATAGGCGCTGGCTACCGTTGCGACCACAGCGATCTGGGCGCTGTTTCGGGCCTCTTCACTTGCCAGATACACTTCCAAGGCCTGTTCCTCGAGGCTTCGGATCCTTCCGAAGAAATCGATTTCCCAGGATGCAATCCCGAGATTCACGCTGTACTGGGATTGGGTCGTCGGCTTTTTCGATGAGGAAAGGTCTTGCGGGATGCGCTGCCGCGTCATCCCACCCGTGGCCCCGATCGATGGAAAGAGCTCGGAGCGTTGAATCCCGTACAGGGCACGGGCCTTTTCCACGTTCAATGCGGCCAACCGAAGATCCCGGTTGTTGCCGAGCGCCGTTTCAATGAGCCACTGCAGGCGCTCGTCCTGCCAGAAGGCGCTCCAGTGCAGATCCGCCGCGCCGGCAGCCGCTTCATCCCCAAGTTTCGGAGAATAGACAGCTCCGGTCGGCCAGGCTGCAGGAATCGGCGGTTTGGGTTTTTCATAGGATCTGGAGAAGGAACAACCGGCCGTCAGCATGGACACCAGCAGAAGGATAACGGTAATGTTCCGTTTCATGATGCCACCTCCTTGCTTCCGGATGCCAGGACCACCTGCTGGGCGGTGTTCGCCCCCTTGCGCCGCTGAAAGAACCGGTACACCAGCACGAAGAATAGCGGAATGAAAAAGAGATCGATGAAGGTTGCAGACATCATGCCGCCTGCTACGGCCGTACCGATCGCCTTCATGGCGCCAGCGCCCGCACCGGTTGCGATGGCCAGCGGCAGAACGCCGAAGAAGAAGGCCAAAGAGGTCATGACGACCGGCCGGAGCCGGGTTTTGGCAGCCCCGAGGGTGGCCTCGATCACCCCCTCCCCATGAGCCATGCGCTCCTTGGCGAATTGAATGATCAGAATGGCATTCTTCGTGGTCAAACCGAGGGTGGTCAAGAACCCGATCTGGAAATACACGTCGTTCGGAAATCCCCGGGAATAGGTGGCCAATGTCGCACCGAAAAGCCCAAGAGGCAGCATCAACAGATTGGCGATCGGTATCGTCCAGCTTTCGTAGAGTGCGGCAACGCACAGAAAAATCACCAGAATTGAAAAGGCATACAAGAGGGGCGCCTGGGATGTCGCCATGCGTTCTTGGTAGGAAAGCCCCGTCCAGTCAAAACCGAACCCCTGCGGAAGCCTTCCGGCCAGCTCCTCCATGGCCTTCATCGCCTCACCGGAACTTCGTCCGGGAGCCGGTTCTCCCCAGATGTTGATGCTCGGAAAGGCATTGAAGCGCTCGAGCTTCGGAGAACCCGACTCCCATCGGCCGGTCGCGAATGCCGAAAGCGGCACGAGTTTTCCGGCTGTATTGCGCACATAGAGCTTGTCGAGGTCCTTGGGCAACATGCGAAAGGGGGCATCCGCCTGGACGAACACCCGCTTGACCCGGGCCGCCTGAATGAAGTCGTTGACATAGGCACTTCCGAAGGCGGCCGAAATGGTCTGGTGGATGCTCGTAATCGGGATGCCGAGGGCGCCGACTTTCTCCCAGTCGATGTCGATGTGGTACTGGGGGACATCTTCCATCCCGTTGGGCCGGACCTGCTTGAGCCGAGGATCCTGGGCCGCCATCCCCAAAAGCTGATTTCTGGCAGCCATCAATGCGGCATGCCCCAGACCGGCTCTATCCTGCAACTGGAAATCGAACCCGGTGGCATTCCCGAGTTCGATCACCGGCGGCGGTGGAAAGGCAAACACCATGGCCTCCCGAATCTGGGAAAACGCCCGCATGGCCCTGCCCGCCACCGCCTGGGCCCGCAGCTCGGGCTTGTCCCGCAAATGCCAGTCCTTGAGCCGGACGAAACTCAGACCCATGTTCTGCCCCCTTCCGGCGATGCTGATCCCGGAAACCGTCAGCAGGGCTTCGACCGCATCCTTTTCGGCACCCAGGAAATAGTTTTTCACCTTGTTTTCCAATACCTGCTTCGTTTGCTCGAGGGTGGCGTTGGCTGGAAGCATGACCTGGGTGATCAACGTTCCTTGGTCCTCGTCCGGAAGATAGGCGGTGGGCATTTTGAGCAGCAAGGTGTTCACACAGACCACGATGACGATGTAAATAAAAATGTAACGCCATTTCCGGCTGAAGGACCGGCCCACGGTTCGCACATAGCGATCCCGCAATCCGTAGAACATTCGGTCGAACCATCGGAAGAACGGCCGCAACAAAAAGACGGCATTGTCGGCCGGTTCATACCCGGGTGGGATGGGTTTCAGCAGCGATGCGCAGAGCACCGGCGTCAACACGAGGGCAACGACGACCGAAAGCAGCATCGAAGTGATGATCGTAATGGAGAACTGCCGATAGATGACCCCGGTCGACCCCTTGAAGAAGGCCATGGGGCCGAAGACCGCAGCCAGAACGAGTCCGATTCCGATCAGTGCGCTCGTGATCTGGTCCATGGACTTGGCGGTGGCCTCCCGTGGAGAGAGCCCTTCTTCGGCCATGATCCGCTCGACGTTTTCGACGACGACGATGGCATCGTCCACCAACAGCCCGATGGCCAGCACCATGGCGAACATGGTAAGCATGTTGATGGAAAAGCCGAAGAAATGCAGGGATGCGAAGGTTCCGAGCAGCACCACCGGTACGGCGATCGTTGGAATAAGGGTGGCCCGAAAGGTTCCCATAAAGACATACATGATGCAGAAGACAAGGAAGATGGCCTCAAACAGGGTTTTGACCACTTCCTGAATGGCCACACGGGTAAACGGTGTCGTGTCGTAGGGATAGACCGCCTTCATGCCAGGCGGAAAATACCGGCTCATCTCGGCAATCTTGGCCTTGACGGCATTGGCCGTATCGAGTGCGTTTGCTCCGGCCGCCTGTCGAACGGCCATACCGGCTGCAGGTTTGCCGTTGAAATACCCTTCCACATCGTAGAATTCCGTACCGAGCTCCGCCCTTCCGATATCCCGGATCCGAATCACCGCACCGTCCGGTGTAATGCGCACCGGAACATTGGCGAATTCCTCCGGCGTCTTCAACAGGCTTTGAACGATGATCGATGCATTGAGCCGCTGGCCGGGTATTGCCGGTGTTCCACCGAACTGACCGGCCGATACCTCGACGTTGTATGAGCGCAGGGCGGCGACGACGTCCGTAATGGCGATCCGGTAATCGTTCATCCGATCCAGATTCAGCCAGATGCGCATGGCATACTGGGTGCCGAAGTTTTCCACCTCGCCGACCCCGGGAACCCGTGCCAGGACTTTTTCGAGGTTCGACTGGGCGTAGTCCCGCAGGTCATTTCCATCCATACTCCCGTCTTCGGAAATGAGGCTGACGATCAGCAAATAATTTCGGGTGGCCTTCCCAACGGATACCCCACGGCTCTGCACCACATCCGGAAGACTTGCCATGGCGAGCTGGAGCTTGTTCTGCACCTTGGTCCAGGCCACATCGGGATCGGTTCCTGGCGCAAAGGTCAATTCTATCCGTGCGTTCCCGGAGGAATCGCTCGTTGCAGACATGTAGAGCATGGCCTCCAGACCCGTCATCTTCTGCTCGATGATCTGGGTGACGCTGTTTTCGACGGTTTCGGCCGAAGCTCCCGGATAGGAGGCTGTAATATAAATGGAAGGAGGCGCAATCGGAGGATATTGGGAAATGGGCAGGCTGTAGATGGCCAGTGCCCCGACCACCATGATCGAAATGGCGATGACCCATGCGAAGACCGGTCGGTCCAGAAAGAATCGGGAGAGCATGTCGTACCTCCGTCACTTCGATGGGGTTGGGCCGGCGGTTGGAGCCTGTTGCTGAGCCGGCGTATCGGATTTCGGTCCGGAAGAAACGCCCTGCTGCTGCTGCTGCTGCGCCACTCGAACCGGCATGCCGGGCCGTGCCCGCTGAAGCCCTTCGACGACGATCCGGTCTCCGGGCTTGAGACCCGAGGAAATGAACCATTTGTCTGCCATACAGCGATCGATCACCACAGGAGCAACCCGGGTCTTGCCGTCATCGGTGAGAACCAGCGCATACGGGTTTCCTTTGGGATCGCGCATGACGGCCTGCTGCGGAACCAAAATGGCTGCATCGTTCTTCCCTTCGATGACGACCGCTCGAACAAACATACCCGGAAGCAAGATGGCTTTGGGGTTGGGGAAGAGAATCCGCATCGTGACGGACCCTGTGGTGGGATCGACGGTGACATCTTGAAACTGGAGTGTACCTGTTTCCGTATAGGTCGAGCCGTCTTCCAGGATCAACCTCACGGTATTGTGGCCTTGACCGTTTCGAATCAGCCGCCCCTCCTCCATCCGCTTTTTCAACCGAAGTAGATCCGCAGTCGACTGGGGAACATCCACATAGATGGGGTCGAGCTGTTGGATCGTGGCGAGAGCCAGGGGTTGGTAAGCGGCAACCAGTTGCCCTTCGGTCACGGTGGATTTACCGATCCGCCCCGATATGGGGGCCTTGATCATCGTATAGTTGAGCTGGATGGTCGCTGTATTCACCATGGCCTTCCAGTATTGAATGTCGGCCTCCACCTGCTTCAGGGCTGCGGCTGCATCGTCTGCGTCCTGACGGCTCACGGCCTGCACATCTGCCAGATCCGCCAGGCGTTTGGCCTTGGCGCGAATGGCCGGAAGATTCGCCTCCGAGCGGGCAAGGCTCGCCTTGGCGCTGTCAAGAGCCGCCTGAAAGGGGGCGGGGTCGATCTGGTAGAGCGGATCACCTGCCTTCACATCGCTGCCTTCGGTAAAGAACCGATGCAGGATCAGGCCGTTGACCTGGGGCCGGATATCGGCCACCAGCTTGGCCGTCGTCCGACCGGGCAATTCCGTCGTCAACACGATCGGCTCGGTTTTCACCGTTTCGACGACGACTTCGGGTGGAGGCATCTGAGGCGGTCCCTGCGGCTTTTGTTGACATCCAAGGGAAATGAGTAAACCGGACAACACAAGAACAACCGAAAAGAGCGCATTGCGATATCGGAAGGGCATGGTCATGATATCCTCCGGTGAATGGGAATCGGTTCAATCGGGTTGTTCACGGAGCAACCCCTTGAAGAGAATGTTCAGAATGTCATCCGGATTGTTCGGGTAGGGGAAACGATCCGGCGCCTCCAGCCACAGGAACAGAAAACCGTTGCACAGACTGTCGAGGGAGACGGCAAGAATGTAGGGTTCGGTGATGGGAGAAAAACGCCTCGAGGCGATCCCTTTGGCGAAAATCGCGGTCAGTTGCATCAGGAAGGCCTCCCGTCTTCGCCGAATATCCCCGTCGACCCCGGCCATGATATTGAAACTGGCGCCACGGGTTTCGGCGAAATAGAGGCGGATGACGGATGCATTCGACCGAAATACCTCCCCCTTCGCTTGAACGTAGCGCCGCAATTGCTCCACCGGATCCTCGGTCGATGCGATCGCAGCCGTCAATGCCGAATGGAACCGATCCGACTGTTCCATGATCAGGGCCTTGTAAAGATCCTCCTTGTTGCTGAAGAATTTGTACAGGGTTCCGATGGCAAACTCCGCCATCGCGGCAATTTCGTGCATGGAAACATTGTGGTATCCTTTTTCGGAAAACAGCTTCAGGGCAGCCTGCAGAATTTCCTGCCGCTGACGGATCCGTTCCCGCTCCCTTCTGGTCAATTCCTGGGGTTGCATCCGTTTCGGGTTTCTCCTTGATCTAAAAGCGATATGAACACAACGTCAGCCTATAGAACCACGCGTCACACCTGTCAACGAAAATCGCCACCGGGCACCGCGATGGGAACCTTCTTGATCAATCGAACAAGAGGTGATAACGATTGATGGAGTCGCAAAAAGTCAGGCCCTCTCATTTGACCCGCAGGAAGGCGGGTGAATTTTGCTCAGCAGCGGAAAAACTCAGCAGCCCGAGCTCGTAGGATCGGGCGGATGGCCAAAATGGAAAGAATGGTTTGGTGGTTTCCAACATGCTGTTTTTCAAATCAATACAAATGAATTGCGTCCGCCCGATCCAACGATCTCCGGCTGCTTCAAACAGTTTCCGCTGCTTCGCAAAACATCACCCGCCCTCCTGCT
>JBFMBE010000119.1:0-11034 GCA_040755275.1 Thermodesulfobacteriota bacterium
TACCCAAACCGGATCAAACAGTTTGTCAAAGAGCTATTTTGGTTTTTTGAACATCATATTTGTTATGGAGAATAGTTGATTCCTGAATACTCTTCATTTTCGATCTTCGACTTTTTGCGGGGCCATCTTCATTGAACGGCTCGATATCGCGATATCCTCTCCGTGTTGCCCATTCTCCGAATCGACTGTAAAACCGGCCGAAAGAACCCGGGGCGATTTGTTCTTCCTTCAAAAATTGCATGTAGATGCACAAAGGAACAGTGTGACCGGCCGGGGCTGTTTCGAAAATTTGGCCTTCGAGATTGCATCGAGCGCTTCCGTAAGACCAGAACCAGGATTCAATCTCATTCGGTCCCTCTGCTTCAAGAATGTCGTCGGATGCGGGTAATTCCGGAAGAGGCTCCATTTCCCAGACTTCCTTGAAGGAAACAAACAAGGGCTTTTCGGAATCTGCCCGGGTATTGCGAGAGAGGTATTGCAGAACAACCGGATCTCCGCCGAAATGGACCGACATCATCCCAGGTTCATGGATGGGGATGGTGATGTCCTGTAGGTGGTAGAAGCGAACGGTGACCGATGGCATGTTGAATTGTCCGGCGGCCATCAGAAGTTCCCATCCATCCATCAAGCTCCAGCTCCCATTCGGGAGAATGCAGATATCGATCGGGGTTTTCAGGAGTATCTGGGTGTTTCCCCATCGGCCTTCCGCCAGGAAATAGTGTAGCAGCGTTTTTCGGATTGGCGGGGGCGATGATCCCGTGGAAAGCCGCTTCTCGATATCCTGGATTTCCATGCGCTGTCGGAGATGTTCTCTGGTACCGGTGTCCAGCATCGGAACAGTGGCGTTTCGAAGAAGAAGCTCTCTTGGACGAATTTCGATGTCATCTACATTGACATGGTAAATCGTTCGGAGGAGGTTGACGACGACGCTGAAAATGTTCCTGGATTCCAGTTCAGATCGAATCCACGTGTAAAACAAGGGAAAGGAGCGGACTACCCCGTCGGGATCCGGCAGCAGATTGATAGGCGCCGGTTTGGCAGCTGCAATCAAGGGATGAATGACGGGTTCGAAGGATTTGAACTGAAGATTCGATGGAAATGCGGCAGGTTGAGACCATGGAAGAAGCCACGATCCATTTTGTACCATCAGGTTGGCGATCGCTTCAGAACTGAAGGATGGTTCCGGTTTTTCCAGAAAAGCCATGTCGATGAATACATCGGGAAGGGAAGACATGGCATCGGCCAATCTTCTATCGATATTCCCATACCAGGAAACGATCCGTTCTCTCAGCTCCGGATCGAGGGATTGTTCGAGTTCAAAAGGAGGTCGTTCCGGGGAAGAATAGATGAAATCGAGCAGTACGGATCGGGGATGATAGGCAGCGATGCTTTCGAGGAATTGAGCGGTGATTATTCTGGACCATGGCCATTTCCCGAATCTCGACAAGGATTCTTCGTCGATGCCGACTACAAGGACTTCAGCGTTCATCGGCGTTTGCTCGTGCCGGATTCCCGGTTCTCTGATCCGGATGAAACTGTCCCGAAGCCCCCTCTCGAGTGGATCGAACCAGTACGTCGCCGACGATATCCACCATATCAGCAGCAAGAACGTGCTTGCAATGGCAACTGCAGGGAATCGGGTTTTCATCGGATATCTCGCGATTCACGCATTCAGCATTCGCCACACCCGAACCGTCTCGCTCAGACTCCATGCCTGGGCATCGCAGCCGCGGGGGGTGTGGGGGGCATCACCGTCTGCAATTTCGGGAAGATGTCCGATGCATCCCTTCATCAGGCATTCGATACTGCTGCTGAGATAGGAGAGGGCCGTTTCCTTTGCCTGAGATCCCCAAGCCATGACCCATGCCTCACAGAAAGACGGAAACATCCATCCCCAGGCCGTTCCGTTGTGGTAGGCCGGTTTGCGGGATGTGTCCTCGTCTCCGGTATAGCGTCCTCGGTAGGGACGTTGGGGATCGCCCAGGAGCCGACCGTTGTGTAGGATTGGAATCGGTCTACGAACGGGTCGATCGGCGAGGCTCCGGATGCCTCCCGGAACCAGGAGCTGCCTGCAGGCACAGGCGATGGAGCGGATCCGGGTTACATCCGAGACGGCACCGAGGGTGACAGCCAACAGTTGGTTGGGTCTTAGGGCGTCGTCTGCCTGGGCATCGGCTGCCGGACCGAACCGGTCGGCGTGGCGGCAGTCAGAAAGATATCCGAGGTCGTCTTCCCAAAAGAGCCGATCGATGGAGGCGCGAACCCGATGTGCCAGATCCAGCCAGGTGGAGCGGTTCTTCGGATCCATATCGGCCATCCACTGGAGGGAGGCGTACCACAGAGCCTGAATCTCGATGGGATATCCCTGCCTCGGGCTGCAGGCCGGATGGTTCGTGTCCATCCAGGTGAAATGGGCCGGGCTGTAAATCAACCCGCTTTCCGGGTCCATCCGGATGCCGTTGGGTGTTCCGTCTCGATAGGCCTGAAGGATGGAGGTAAGAACGGATCGAACTGTACGATGCCCGCAGGGGACATCGAGGAAATCCAGCTGGTTGGATGTTGCGATGCAGTCGCGAACGGCGATGACAAACCACAGCGGTGCATCGGATGTATCCCGGTTTGCAGGTTGTTCTCCTGCGATCATGTTCGGCAATGTCCCGTGTTCCTCAAACCTGCCGAATTGGATCAGGATTTTCCGAGCGATGGCCGATTGGCCTGCAGCAGCGAGTCCCCGGACAAAGATGAGGCTGTCTCTGCCCCAGTCCAGAAACCACGGGTAGCCTGCGATGACACTGGTAAAGGGATTTCTGCGAACAAGGTAGGCCGAAAGGCCCTGATCCATCAGGGCGAGCGGATCGAGGCGGGACGTCTCGTCGAATAAAATTTGGGAAATGGACGAGAGTTTGCCCCAGTCCGGTAAAGGGCAGGCGGCCGCTGAAGCGGCAGCGGATGCCGATTCCGTCGATCGGAGCGCTTTTGCAATCAGAAGCCTCTCTTCTCCGCCCCGAAGAACCGTCGTGAAGTATCCGGGGCTGAAGAGATCCGAATGGGGATCGAGACCCCGCTCGGCTTCAACCGGGCGATACACCATATACTGCCATTGTGGTTCGATGTGAAATTCGCCGTCGGAAAGAGTCAGCTCCAGAAAGTGGTCCGATTCAGGATGAAAGAGAAAGCCTTGCGGAATGGGGGTGACGCTCAATGGAAACCGGAATTCGGGTCCCAAATAGGCCTTGGTGGTTTCGTGAAAACTGCGGTCTTCGATATCCGGCCGCAACACGAGCTGAACGGGTTCAGTGTCTGGGAGGGTGCTCTTTCTGCCGTCCGCCCGGTTCCGAAAAAAGACGATCTCGACTCGGTTTTCGCCTTCGATCATTCGAAGCCCGACGGTCAGAACGGTGTGCTCTCCCTGACCGGACGGTAGATGAAACCGCCAGTATCCCGTTCCATTCACTACGCAGAAGGCGTCGAGGCTGTCGACACAGATCTCCTGGGAAAATCCCTGAAAGATGACCCAGCCCCTGCATCGGGTGAAGAGAATTCGCCGGTCTTCCGGAACGTCGGGATGGAGATTGGCTGCAAGCAGAGCATCGTAGCGGCTGGGAAGGGCGGTCCATGCGACGGAGGCCCGACACATGGCGCCCATACCGTTTGTGGCAAGAAAGAGCGGTGGATCGTCGACGATGTCCCTGCGATGTAGAACGGCCGGGCACTGTCCAGCCTTTCCGTCGGACAGGCACAGGATGTCTGCGCCTCCGTGCTGAGCCGAGCTGCGTTCGTAGACCGTCATGCGAAGTTGAAGCTTCCGGCTGGTTTCCACCGGTGCGATGGGTAGAATGGCGAAAAACGTTCCCTCTTCGTTCTGGATGCCGTTCTTCTCGAAAAGTGTCCTATCCCCATGCTGCAACCGGACCCGAAAGGGATGTTGGCAGCGCACCCAGAGCCCGTGGCCGTGAGGCACCAGGACGATGCGGTTTCGATCCTCCGGCCAATGCCAGGGAACGAGGATGGGTTCTTCGCCCCGGCCAGCCACCCGGGTGCAATAGTCTGACGGATCGGCTGCAAGCAACCAGATCTCCCGATCCAGGTCCACGGCGTGAACGTCCTCGACCCCACGCAGCCAATGCCGGATGTCGAGGGCTAGGGCTTTGAGCGTCTGTATGCGGAGGGTGTCGTCTGGATCGACGGGAGAATCGACGCGTGTCAGGTCATCGACGTCGGTACTCAGGCACAGAACCTGGCCTGCGGAAAGCCAAAGCCCCTGGTTGTCTCCTTCCTCGAGGATGTTTTGCCACGATCCACTCAACAAGTCCACGGCCTTCTTCCCGCTCAGGCATCGCCTCCACAGGGCCTTCACCGGGTCGGTGTCGGAGAGGTTGACCACGACAAGCAGCCGCTTTCCACTGGATTCGTGTACCCGAAGCAAGGCCGTGTGGTTTCCCTCGCCCGTCTGGACCAGCTGCAGCCGAGTCTCTTTCCGAAAAGTCGGATGGTTTTTCAAGATGTGGTTCAGTCTACGGATCCATTCGATCTGGTTGCACGGATTTCCCCAATTGAGGGATGGGGATTCGTGTACGATGATCTTCTCCGTGGCAAGCCACTCGACACCGTTTGCAAAACCGAACCCGCCCATGTGGGAAAAGAGGGCGCACAGGGCGGTGCGCATTTTGGCCCAGACGTGGGAGCGGGCAGCCAGACGGTTGTTGTCGTGGGTTTCAGCGTAGTGTACGAGAAGACCGTCGGTTTGGCTGATCTCGATGGCTTCGGGCAGGTAGTACTCGATCTGTCCCCGGTCATAGTTCTGAAAGAGCTCGGAATAGGCCCAGTCGAAATTGGCTATGTTCAGGATGTCCCGGGCCACGGAAATCTTTCCCCCAAGACCTTCCAGCAGAAAGATCGTGTCTGGATACTGCTCCCGAACGACGGCCACGATGAACTTCCAAGCTTCGACGGGGATCATGTAGCCTGCATCGCAGCGGAACCCGTCCACCCCCCGTCTGCACCAGGTCAGAAAGACATCGGCCATGTAGTCCCACAACTCCTTGTGGGAGTAGTCGAGCCGGGTTAAGTCTTCCCACTTGACACCCCAGGCCCCCGGCACTTCGATGTTTCCCCCGGAATCGCGGGCGAGCCACTGGGGATGAGTTTCGTGGAGGGATGCGGCCCATCCGGTGTGGTTTGGGGCGATATCGATCAGAATTTTCCCGGATCGGGCATGGACGGCGTCGACCAGCTCGATAAACTGATCGAGTGGTGTGGCCTTTGGATCGAATTGTGCAAGCGCCGGATCGACTGCGGTAAAGCTCAATGCGGCATAAGGGCTGCCGAACCGCCCCATTCGTGCGTAGGTCGTGGGTGTGGGATGGATGGGCAGCAGATGCAGGATGCGGCAGCCGAGGGTGTGAAAGATGAAGTCGAGTTCTCGGATGAGATCCCGAAACGTGCCGGATTTCGGGATGACCGTGTATTCGAGGCTGTCCAGCCGGGAAATGCAGGCGTTTTCCTCGGGGGTGGGAGCTGCCGACCCGTCTTTGTTCGGACCGAATTGGCGTACGAAGGCATTGTAGATGATGTTTGCGCAGCACAGCTCCGCCGGTTTCACGTTCAACACGGTGTTCGGACCTTCCGGCCAGAGCGGATCGAAGCGATTGGTTTCGAGATAGAAGCACTTGGCCTCGAAATGACCGACTTCCGAAAGCGGGAGGGTGATCTCGAATTCCCGCTCTGAAATGCGTCGCATCGGAATGTCGTACCAGCCTTTCCCGAGTATGGGTCGGTCGAATCGAACTTTTTCGATGATTTCCCGGCGGGTAATGGCCGCGTGGCCGACATTGGTGCGTATCCAGGCCGTTCCGTTTCCGGATCTCTCGAGGGTGAGGCGGAAGCGCCGGGTGTCCCCAGGGAAGGCGATGATGTTCGTTCCTGGAGCAGGTTCCTGAACAAGCGCTCTGGATACGGTCATGCGACAACCACCAGGACGTTGTTGACGGTTCCAAAGGGGTTCTTGGCCACCTGGGGGTTCTTGGGATCGGTCATCCATTTGCCGTCGACCAGGAACTTGTATTCATACCGTCCTGGAGCCAGATATAGGGCCTTGCTCCAAAGCCCCCTGGCACTGCGTTTCATGGGATGGGACGTTGTGCTCCACTGGTTGAAATCCCCGCAGAGCACAACTTCCTGGACATCCGGCAGCAGGATGGAAAACGTGATCTTGGTTTTTTTCGGCGTAACGGAAGCTCGGGTTGGTGCCATGGTGGAACTCCTTTCATGATGGAAAAACGCTGAAACCACTCCTACCATTCTCATGCCGCTATAGGCATGATTGGAAACCGCTGGGGAAAAACGTATGCTGGGATGTGAAAATGGGTTGATTTTCGAGGAGGTTCCAGTATAGGACGAAATGAATGGATTGCATTCACGTCGTCCGGAGGCAATCCGACATCGTGTCGTGTTTTTCTAACCCTCATTCGGCCGGTTGTCAATGGATTTCGATAGGATAAGGGGTTTTGCATCGATGGAAGAGACGGATATCTGCCGGAACAAGGTAAACCGATGGGCAGGCGTTCTGATCGCCTGGTTGATCCTTTCCAAAGCGGCCATGGCCGATCCGTCCGGTGCGGTTTCCAATCCACCCAAACTACAACTGGTCACTGCCGTCATGTGCGAAGACATCGTCAACCGGCTTCCGTTTAACGAAGCCGTCGTCTTTTCCATCGCCAACGGAAAGGTCAGCTGTTTCACCTTGTTCGATCCCGTACCCGAACGAACGGTCATTTACCACAACTGGTATTACCGGGATGATCTGAGTACCAAGATCAAGCTGTTGATCAATCCCCCGCGATGGGCCACCTACAGTTCGATCCAGCTTCGGGAAGCGGACAAGGGGCCTTGGCGCGTGGAAGTGACGGACAGCGACGGAAACGTTCTGCAAACCATCCGGTTCAGCATCACGGACTGAAGAGGCACCCATCGGGTTCATGGAAGGATTGATTCAATTTTTCAGAGAGATCCGCTGGCAGGATGTCGTCGACATCGGTTTGAACAGCTACATCCTGTTTCGGTTCTATATCCTGTTCCGCAGGACGAATGTCTTCAAAATCCTGATCGGTGTCGCTTTGCTCTGGGTGTTGCAGCAGGCTGCAGGCTATATCGGGCTCATCGTTACCAGCTGGGTGGTTCAGGCCATCACCACGATTGCAGCGCTCATCATCGTCGTGGTTTTCCGGAACGAAATTCGAAGCGTTCTGCAAGCCAAGAACATTCGTTCCATCCTGTGGGGGGTGAGCTTCAAACAGCCCCAGACACCCGTTCAGGCCATTGTCGAAAGCGCCTTCGATTTGGCCAAAAGGCGCATCGGGGCCATCATCGTCATTCAGGGCAAGGAGAGTCTGAGCGAAGCCGTTCAGCAGGGGATTCCCTGCAATGCCGTCATTACGAGGGAAATGATCACCAGCATTTTCTGGCCCGACAATCCGGTGCATGACGGTGCCATGATCATCGATGGGGACAAGATCGCAGAGGTCGGCGTGGTGTTGCCGCTCAGCCTTCGTCAGGATTTGCCGACATATTACGGTACCCGGCACCGGGCTGCCATCGGAATCGCAGAGATGTCCGATGCACTTGTGGTGGTCGTTTCCGAAGAGCGTGGAACGATTCTAGTCATCCGCGGCAATCAAATCCAGCGGGTGCTCCGGCCCGAGGAACTCGCCGATATTCTCAACGCACATGCCGGAGCCGAAGGGAAGCAGGATGTCGCCGAGACGAGAAAGGCACGATTGGAAGTCGCGGCTGCGGCACTCGTTTCCTTTGCCGTGATTACGGGTGCATGGTTCAGCATTACGAGGGGGCTCGAAACCCTGACGACCCTCGAAATTCCGATCGAGTACATGAACCGAAGCCCAGTCATGGAAATCATCGATACTTCCGTCAGTTCCATCCGCATTCAGTTGAGCGGCTCCGATACCCTCATTCGCTCTGTTCGTCAAGATCAGGTTCGGGTTCGGATCGATCTCGACGGGGCGATTGTCGGAAAGAACAGCTACACCATCACCAACGAAAACATTTCTCTTCCGCCCGGGCTGTTTATCAAGAGCTTTCAGCCGGAAGTCGTGGAAGTCACCCTCGATACCCCCGATCGGAAGGAAGTCCCGATTCAGGTGGACTGGACCGGTAAATTGCCGGAAAATCTAAGGATCGAATCCGTCCGGATTGAACCCGCCAGGATACCGATCGTCGGTGGAGGCCGAATTCTGAGCAAGATTCAAACGGTCTTTACGGAGAAGATTCCGCTCGACACCATCCAGTCTTCCCGAATGCTGAGTGTCAATCTTGCGCTCAGCCCCGCCTCCCTGAAGGTGGGTCCCGGTTTCCGGGAAAAGGTTCTGGTGGAAATTACGGTTAAACCTCGGGAGAGTCGGAAGGAAGGGATAGGGCAACCCATTTCACCCCAATGAAAGGAGGTCCCATGCAAAACCCACTGGAAGTCTTGATCGAAGGAATCGGAAATCAGTATCGAGATGTCATCGATCCGCAGAGCCGTTTCTATCTGGAAGTGGACCTGGGTAAGGAGGCGGCTAAAGCCGGAATGACGGAGTTGCACCAGCAATGGAAGGGGGTCAATGCCATCGTTCCGGTGAAGTCGGATCGTCCCGGAATGAAGGTACTCATCGATGGACGAACCTTCGTCAATTATACACAATTCGCCAATGGCGTCGTCGTTCCGGGATATGTGGCAGAAGCGGTTCCGGAGCTGGAAAGGCGTTCCTATACCGCTCACGAAGACATGATGCTGATTTTTTGAAAGGACCGAAGCCTGATGGCCCCGTAAAAAGTCAGGGCGTTTCTGTCGAGTCGCGGGGTGACTGGGGAATCTTTTTCGCAGCAAGCTCAAAAGGCTTCCCCAGCCACCCCGCTTATGCCCGGCATTCCCGAAAAGCACGGGAAAGACGACTTTTTGCGGGGCCGTCAAGTCTGGGTGGGGATCAGGGCCCATACTGTCATCCGTTACCTTGTAGGAGATATCCATGAAAGTCAAAACGGCCGATCTGCCAGGAATCGGCAAACGCTACTCGCTCGATCTCGCCGAGGGTGATCACCTGGTCATCATTCTGCACCAGAACGGGTATCGAGAAATCTACCATTTCTCCGACCCCGATGCGGATGAACCCGACTGGACGGTTAAGATGACGGACGAGGAGGCCCGGCAAATCGGAGCCATTCTGATGGGTGCCGACTACCAGCCGGTTTCGGACGACCGCATGGAGATGCTTCTCAAATCGATTCGTATCGAATGGCTTCAGGTCAAACCCGAGAGTGAACTGGCCAATCGCAGGATCATCGACTCACAGATCCGGACCCGAACCGGTGCAACGATCATTGCCATAAAGCGGGGAGACCGGATGATCGGAAGCCCGGACGCTCAAGAGATCATTCTTCCCGGAGATGTGCTGATGGTTGTCGGAAACCGCATGCAGACGAAGGGGCTCGATCACATGTGCCATTCCTGCATCCTGAATATGCCAGAGCGGGGTTCAACGCCCGACTCTGGTTCTGCAGCTTCTTCATGACCCAACTACCTTTTCTGCTGATCGCAGGTCTGATCCTCTGCGCCTTTTTTACGGTCAGCTATGCCTCTCAACGGTTTCGATTTCCCTCCGTTCTTGCCTATATCCTGACAGGAGCGGCCGTATCCTTCTGGTTTGCAGGGAATCACCTCGTGCATCTCGCCTCAGAAGTCGGTATCGTGCTGATGTTCTTTGTGCTCGGTCTCGAATTTCCGTTGACGAGGATGGTGGAGATTTCCAGAAGGATATGGCCTGCCGGTCTTCTCGATGTTCTGTTTAATTTCGGTGGTACGCTTGCCATTGCATGGATCTTTGGATGTGACGGAATCACCGCCTTCATGATGGGCTCGGTGGCCTATGCGACCAGTTCGTCGATGAGTGCCAAAATGCTCGATGAACAGAAACGCCTGGCCAATCCGGAGACGGAATTCATTCTGGCGCTTCTGATTTTCGAAGACCTCGTTGCACCGATTCTGATCTCGGTCATGGCAGGTGCCGAAGGTGGCGAAGGGCTCACACCGATCACCCTGCTGGTGCTGATGCTGAAGTTGGTCGGTTTGACCGTTGGTGCCATGGTTTTCGGGCTTTATGGATTTCGGCGCGCGGCTCCTTTTGTGGAACGGCATATCGATGACGATTTCATGCCGCTCTTTTCGGTAGGAATAGCCCTTGGGTATGCGGGGCTTGCCGTCTATCTCGGATTGTCGGAAATTCTGGGCGCCTTTCTGGCCGGGATGATGCTGTCCGAAACCGGCCGGTCGAGGGAGTTGGAACATCTTTCGCTGCCGATTCGGGACCTGTGTCTACCGTTTTTCTTTTTCTGGTTTGGCACATCGATTCGATTTGAGGAAGGGATTTCCAGCCTTGGGTTGATGTTCGCGATGATCCTGTGGGCCGTGCTTGGAAAACTCGTCTCTGTCTATGTGGGAGCGATCCTGTTCGGGTTGAGTTCAAAACATTCCTTCAAGGCGGCCTTTTCGATGGTGCATCGGGGAGAGTTTTCGGCAGTCATTGCAAGCCTGGCGCCGGCTTCCTGGCGGGTGTTCAGCGGCATCTATATTCTGACGACGGCCGGTATCGGCATCCTGCTTTTCGGGAAGGCATCGGCGATCGCCAAGTGGTTCGAGGTCCTACGGAAGCGACGCCTTAAAATCAGTGGGCCGAGACAGCTTTCGGGCTAAAGAATGATGGCCCCGCAAAAAGTCAGAAAGTCTCTGTCGAGTCGCGGGGTGACTGGGGAACCTTTTTCGATGCTGCGAAAAAACTCAGCCACCCGATCTCGTAGGATCGGGCGGATAGCCAAACTTGGAATACAGGATTGCTAAGTTGCAACATGATGTTTTCCAAACAAATATTGATGAAGCATCTCCGCCCGATCCAACGATATCCGGCGGCTTCAAACACGTTTTCGCAGCAGTCTCAAAAGGCTTCCCCAGCCACCCCGCTTATGCCCGGCATTTACGAAAAGCAC
>JBFMBE010000120.1:0-10979 GCA_040755275.1 Thermodesulfobacteriota bacterium
ATGTTCCCAGCTATTTCGCACGACCCGATGTCTACCTCTTGCTCTTCGCCCCTTACATGGTCCTTTCAATGACCGTATTCATTGGAACCCTCGCCCAACGAAAATACCGCCTCAGTGAGCTCCTTCAGGGAATTCTGCTCAATACCATCTGCTTTCCGGTGTTCATGCGGGCATCGCTTCTGGGGATACTGGGCGTTCGAGGCTCCTTCGGCATCACACCCAAAGGACAGAGCCAAGTGCTTCCTCTTACGGGCATCTGGCCTCAGGTGCTCAGTGCGGTTCTTTGTTTTTCGGCCTTGATCTGGGGGATCCACCGGCTTTACTACGAACGGGAGCCGTTCAACGCCATTGTGGTAAACATGCTCTGGTGTGTCTATCATTTGGCCATTCTCTCCAGTGTATTTTATTTCAACAATCCTCAAGAATCGGATATCGACTCATGAGGCTCCGGTACAATTCCATCATCGTCTGGTGCTTTTTCGTAGCGTTCTGGACCGAAATGGGCATCTGCGATCTCCGCCGAGACACTCGTCCGTTGCTGTTCGGATTCGCTCTTGAAGGCTACCCCATCGAAGAACAACGGATCCGGTCGGTTCTTTGCGAAACCGGCATCTCCCCGAACATTGTGTTGTTCTATTTGCAGTGGAAATATCCCAACGAGCGTGATCCACTGCTGAGAGGGTCCCTTGAAGCCATATGGTCGATGGGAGCCGTGCCTTGCATCACGTGGGAACCGATGCACATCGAAGGGGGCAAGGAAGTGATGATCGATTTTCGCAACATCACCAATGGAGGCTACGATAACTACATCCAAGACATCGCTTCCACGATCCGTGCCTTTCAACAGCCGGTCCTCATGCGTTTCGCCCATGAAATGAACCTGAAACGCTATCACTGGGGCACAGACGAAGCCGCTTATGGAAAGAACAGTCCCGCGATCTATCGCAATCTTTTCCGCTATGTCGTCACCGTCTTTCGAAAAGAAAACGTAACGAACGTTCGATGGGTCTTTTGTCCGAACGCCGAATCGATTCCAAACCAAGAGATGGATCCCGAGATCACCTGGAACGATATTGCCTCGTATTATCCAGGCAACGAATGGGTGGATGTTCTGGGCGTGGATGGATACAACTGGGGAACTACGCAGAAAGTCGAGCAAAACGGGTGGCAGAGTTCGTGGAGAAGCTTCGAAAACATCTTTCGAAAACCGGTCCAAGCCCTGAGAAATCTATCCGCCGAAAAGCCGCTTGTCCTATTCGAAACGGCGAGTGCCGGCTCGGGCGGGGACAAAGGGCAATGGATTCGTGAAGCCTTTGAAACAGCGCAGCTTTGGGGGATTCAGGGCATCATCTGGTTTCAGGTAAACAAGGAAATCGATTGGAGGCTTCATGTCGGGATCGACCCCCAGGAAATGGCCTTGATCCGGTCCATCGTGTCACCGGCCCATCGATGGATACTGACGTTGCCCGGTAACGACACAGGTTGGGTCGGCCGTGGAAACACCCCAAAACAACCAAGGTAAATCCGATTTCCAATTTTCATGATGGGCTCGAAAAAAGTTCATCGTATGGACGGCTTCGAAAAAATGCCTCAGGCAAGGAGCGCAAATCCCGAGGAATGAGGTGTAGTTAAACGTACGACGCAATGACGAGGGATGGAGCACGACACCGCATCCGTCCTTTTTGCGAGCGCATGAGCCTTCAGCGCGTTCCAACATCTTTGCTGGAACAACGGACTAATCATCTGGCCCTCGGTGGGCGGTGGCGTCTTCGTCGACCCAATCCTCCTCGATATAGGTCATACCCTTTCGACCCGGAACTTTCCGCACAGGCCCGGGACGGTACAAGGGGCAGCTTTTGGGGCCGTAGCAGAACGTTTCGAACCGGTACTGCACTTTTGACGGGTTCCAATGGTCGATGGTCATTTCCACAGGCATCCGGCAGCCCCAAATGCAGGTGGTGCATTGGGTATCATAGGTCCTGACATCCAAACGGCGATGCCCACGAGCCTTGTAGGTTTTGAGATCCGGTGGGATGCCGTGAAAAGGCGGTCCGGCTGAAATTTCACATTCGGCATTCCGGATTACCTTGAGTCCGCTCGTCTTGTAGAGTGCCGCTGTCTCCTTGCGCGGGTCTTCGACCGGGACCGAACAGCCACTCAGTTCCATGCCGATCTGAAACCGGTGCTTTGCCTGCGCAGATTCGCCGACCGCAATCAGGAACTCGCCGACCTCCCCACCGCATGTCCCGTCGATGCGAAGCACGTACCCCAGATAACTGTGGGATCGTTCATCGAAGGACCGTATCAGCCGGATGCGAGGTTGGACGGACAGGATACGGCCTGACCAAGAAAGTTTATTTGAGTTTGTCTTTGCGCCAAGCATTGCTCTATCTCCGATCGATCGGTTTCGTATAGAATTCAATGGGTGCGCTTACTTTCCCCAACTTCCCCGACTTGAACGCCCTGATTCAGAGTTCTCGGTGTGGATTTGGGAATCATGAGGCGAGTTGCCGTTTCTGCTGCCGATCATCCCTGTTCGGTTACCAACCTGACCGCCCTTACTCGAAACGCTTCACTGTACTCAGCATTCAGGATTTACTTCGTCAGAACACATCCTGTCATGGAACTATTAAAATCTAATGTGTCCGTTGAATTCAACTTACCACACTTACGAAACCAGACGATCCATCGTGCCTGAACCGAAACCCATACGTCAGGGCAGCGCGTTGTCAGCAATCGGGTTATTTTACTCTGCAGCGGAAACGTATTTGAAGCCTGCAGACCTTCATGCTCAATCATCCGGTCGGGTAATTTCCGGCAAAACTTCCGTTTGATACAGCCGATCCGACTCGATAGCGATGCGGCGGTGAATCTCCCGAAAACTTTCCAGAAGTGTTTTCGCAAACGGGGTCAACCTGGATCCGCCTCCGGATGAACCACCTACGATTCGGGTCAACAATTGCCGCCCCATGCGCTTTTCGGTTGCCGTTATTCTGCCCCATAAGGCGCGGTAACTCATCTTCAGCTCTTTGGCGGCAGCCTGAATCGATCCGTCTCGTTCGATGGCTTCCAGCATTTTCAAGCGCCCCAAGCCGAAAATCACCTTCCCCGAGCTATCTTCGAACCAGATTTTAGAACGGATAAAAAACGGGCCTTCGGGGTTTTCCGCCATAACCACCGAATTTCTTTCGTTTCCCGCAGCCGATGTCGGATCTTTTTTCGGAATTCTCGGATTTGTAGCCATCTCTATTCCACCAGAGTTAAGGATTCATTCAGCGTTTTTTTTTCGATTTTCCATTGGGCAATTCGGATCGCTTGGATATCCCGATACGACAAGTGATGCCCATAGGTATTTTCAGGATGCGGCATCTGCCCGGAATGCCTTTGCCATCCGATCCTGATTCGAAACCAGTTATATCGGGACAATCCCATGATGTCAATGCGGCCGGACTGAGATGCACGTGCTTCTTCAACGTCCTTTCGTCCAGCAAAATGTCGCTTTCGGGCGGTCTATTCGTCGGCTGAATGGTGACCGAACGTCACCACCTCATTTTAAACCCCGGAAACCCGTCATTGGCGCATGCGTTATGTCACTATTGACATAGGGTTTTGAAACTGGTAGGAAGCGCCAGATTGAAAAACCTGAACAATGAAACGAGCGCATCATGCAACCATCAGCCATCGGCCATCAACCGGCTTTGGATCGCTTCATCGAAGACACACCGGTGGGGGCATCAATCGATTCACTTCTCGCATTCAATGCACGATTGGACTCGAAGGCGATTCCCTATGATCTGAACGAAGGTGAAATCGAAACCTGGGTGGATACTCTGGAAAACACGGGCAAGGAGGCCGATCCCCTATACTGGCTCCTGATGGTCCGGCTGAATGAGGCGGCCCTGCTCTGCGCCGGTAACTATGCGAACTGCTGTGAATATTGCGCTGCGGGAGACCTTCTTGTCAATCCGCGTGAAATTCGGGTCGTATCACAGGATGGTAAAACCGCTGTTCGCAAATGGCGGCATGGACGTCTGAGCGATCAATTCCGGAGAAACGGACAATCCCGAAACGCCACGATGGAAATGTTCAAGCAGGAATTGCATCTGGAAATCGTCCGAACCGCGCTGTTGCCCTATCTTTTCTCGAGGCTTGAACACTCGGGATGGATCGCCAGACACTACCTGACCCAAGCGGATCAGCAGATGCGACAAATTGCCGATACGATCGGTTTTCTGAACAGTTTTCAAATCCATGACGCGGTTACACTTCAGGATAAGATTTGCCATGCCAATGCGGAAAACCGCTCCTTTATCCTTTCGCATCGATACTGCCTGGATTTCAGAATATTCCGCGAGGCAGGACAATCAATCGTACGCATGGCCGAAGATCCATCCTGGTTGAGCGATCTGCTCTCCCCCCCTGCCATTTGGACTACCACAAGAAGGAGATGCTGATGAAAAGATGCATGGTATGTGCTGCGCAGCGATGACCACAGGGCCGTGATGGGAAAAAATGATATGTTTATGAATATGTTGCGGCAACTTCGAAGATCTCGGCCAAGATGGATTGAATCTAGAGACTTTCAGATCATTCCTTTCGCGAGGCAGTAGGGAGGGGATAGGCCAGGTAGGCCATCCCCGACCGATAACACAGCGAAATTCTTTTTCTGAAAGTCTATATCAATCAACATGCGACCCGATAAGACTGGCCGATATCGGCATGAACACGCGTGATTTTGGATGATCACCAACAAGAGAAAGGAGATTGAACATGAACAAACGGTTGGCCAACCATCATTGGTTAAGGGGTTCCATGGCTGTTGTGCTGTTGTTGTTGCTATGGATTGTCGCCGCATCTGCTGCAGAGCCTAAGGACATCATTCTCTCCACGACCACATCGACGGTCGATTCCGGTCTTCTCGACGAGCTGGTGCCCATTTTCGAAAAACAGACGGGATACCGCGTGAAAACCATTGCCGTCGGAACGGGCCAGGCCCTTGCCATGGGAGAAAAGGGAGAAGCCGACGTGCTGCTGGTGCATGCCCCGGCATCCGAGAAAAAGCTTGTGGAAGCCGGCATCGGCATCAATTACCAGCTCGTCATGCACAACGACTTCATCCTCGCAGGGCCATCGAAAGACCCGGCCGGAATCAAGGGAAAATCCGCAGCCGACGCACTCAAAGCCATCGCTGCAACACAATCAGTATTCATTTCGCGGGGTGATGATTCCGGAACCCACAAGAAAGAGCTTTCCCTGTGGAAAGAGGCAAGCGTTGACCCCAAAGGAAAACCCTGGTATCAGGAATCGGGCCAGGGAATGGGAGCGACCTTATCGATGGCTTCCCAGAAAGGCGCCTACACATTGACCGATCGGGGTACTTACCTGTCCCAAAAAGCGCATCTCCAGCTTGTCATCCTGTGTGAGGGAGACAAACCCTTGCTCAACATTTACCATGTCATGCAGGTGAATCCGGAAAAGTTCACCAAGGTGAACGCTCTTGGAGCCAAGGCTTTCGTCGATTTCATGGTTGCACCGGAAACACAGAGACGCATCGGTGAATTCGGCAAGAACCAATACGGTGCGCCGCTCTTTTTTCCGGATGCCGCAAAAGCACCCAGTAAACCGTGACGGCATCGCAAAAAAGTCGCCGTCCACTGATTTTCGTTCGAAGCCGGGCCTCCAGCAGGATGGCGGGTCAAGCGAAAGCACGGGACTTTTTGCGAGTTTATCAACCGTACAGGCATGTTTGAATGAACGTCATCTGGGAAGGATTGCTGGCCGCCGTTCGGATGCTAATATCGCTTGATCCGGAGGTCCTGGAAATCACCTGGCGCACCATTCAGGTGTCGGTGACAGCCACCATCATCAGCATCGGCATCGGCCTTCCGATCGGCACGTGGCTTGCGCTCACCCGTTTCCGCAGCCGGGGATTCTGGGTGAGCCTCGTCAATTTCGGCATGGGGCTTCCGCCCGTGGTGGTCGGCCTGGTTACCTGGCTCATGTTGGCGCGGTACGGGCCCTTTGGCATGCTGGAACTCCTGTATACACCAACTGCCATTGTCCTGGCGCAGTCCATTATCGCAAGCCCGATCGTTGCTGGATTCAGTATGGCCGCCATCCAGGCCGTCAACCCCAAGCTGCTGCTGCAGATCCGCGCCATGGGCACCACTCGTTTTCAATTCCTGCTGCTCTTGCTCTGGGAAGCCCGGCTGGGCATTCTCTCAGCCATCATCGCAGGCTTCGGCGGGGTGATTAGCGAAGTCGGTGCTTCCATGATGGTAGGCGGCAACATCCGCGGGTACACCCGGGTGCTGACAACCGCTACAGTTCTGGAAGTTTCAAAAGGAAATCTGGAACTGGCCGCCGCTCTCAGCATCATTCTGCTGACCCTGACCTTTGTCATCGTATCCCTGTTGAGCCACTGGCAGCAAAAAAAGAGCGCTTCCTGATGCCGATTACGCTCACCGCCTCCCGCCTGAAGCTCGAACGATCCGGGAAACTGATCCTGGATATCGACCGGTTGGCGCTGGCTTCCGGAGAAACCCTCGCGTTGGTCGGCCCAAACGGCGCCGGCAAATCCACGCTCCTGCAGGTGCTGGCGTTCCTGATTCAGCCGGATACGGGTGCCATCGAGCTGGATGGCGAACCCATCTCAAACGGCAATCGTTTGACGGCCATACGGCGCATGGCGCTGGTGTTTCAGGAAGCGCTGCTGCTGGATACCACGGTGCAACAAAACATTGAAATTCCGCTGCGCATCCGAGGCGTTTCTCGACATGATGCGCAGATACGTTCGGTAGAATGGATGCATCGGCTGGGGATTTCGCCTCTGGCCCGCAAGCAGGCCAAAAAACTCTCCGGTGGCGAAGCCCAGCGCGCCAGCATCGCACGAGCCCTTGCCCTGCAGCCGCAACTGCTCTTGATGGATGAGCCGTTTTCGGCGCTGGATTATCCCACCCGAAAAGGCTTGTTGATCGAATTGAGCCGCATTTTACCTGAAACGGGAATTACAACTCTCTTTGTCACCCACGATTTTTCAGAAATTCCATTTCTGACCCGCAGAGTCGCCGTTCTCTTCGAAGGACGGATCATCCGGGAAGGAGACATCCAGGAAATTCTGGGAGAAGCAGCCGTTTCGCTCAGCACCTGGGCACCGTGGGACAATGCCGCCATCTCGAACCCATCCGCTTGATCCTTGTGCCGATTGAAAAACCGACGCATTTCTCATCCAGATTAATCCTTCATACAGCCGGCATGCATACCGATGAATGAAATTCGTCAGGACAACTGGATTTCACGATCAGCGATCGTCACAGCAAAGCGGGCGTCTTCAATGGCTCGCAGAGCGTCTTCGATTTGGTATTCTTCCGTTGGAATAAAGTCGATATCCCTTGCGTACATACAAGGCCCAGGACGGTATCGAGCGCAATTTCAGCTTCCTCAAAGACCCTCTGGTCGTCAACAATATCTATCTTTCTGAAAAAACCACAGCGCATCGAGGCTCTCGGATGGGTCCTGCTGATCTCCTTGCTCATCTGGGACCTCGTTCAACGCCAGATGCGCATGTACCTCGATAAAACCCAATCCATCATTGAAGGCCTGGATCGCCGTAAGACCAATCGCCCCACTTCTTACGTGTTGACCACCAAGTTCCGTTATGTCCAGATCATGCGCTGCGGCAACATCCGGATGCTCAACAAACCGCTTAAACCGGTTCAACCGGCCTATCTCCAACCCCTTGGCCTCACCGAGGATATCTTTACATCCAGCCTGCCGCTTCCCTTTCCGGAAAAACCCTCCAGATGACGCCTTAAAAGGGTGTGGAATGTGGGCTCCAGCGCCCTCTGATGGCAGTTTTTCCAGAATCCGACTTCAGCGCGCAGGAAGTTGATCTCTTTGATGTGCTTTTCACAGTTTGGGCAATCGGGCAAAACTGTGTTAGCGCCCAGATCATCAGATGGGTCTGGGAAGAGTACTTCAACTGAGTTGTGAACATGTTGGCCGAGCATGGACATTCCATATCATAAATATCTTGACGTGTCCCAAAAAAATGAGGGTTGCTCGGTTTTTTTTAAGACAAAGGTGATGAGCAAAGGTTACCTGTTTACCGAATATTTACGGGAGATTGGTTGCTGATGAGATGGATTCGTATCCGCAATGCCGGAGGCTATTCGGGATTGAACCAGTTGTGTATCGCCGTTCCAGGATACGGGGATCACAAAATTTTGTTTTGGCAAACTCGATGCAGGTGATGCGTCCTTTGGTTTCAAATGCGGTGGAATGCCGCCCAGCACCATTCCAAAAATAAGGATACAGGCGAGTGCATGGCGACGTTCCCATAACACAGGTTTTAAGCGGTTCCAATTGCCGGTTTTCAGGGCCAACAAGACGCCGAAAACAATGCCGAAAACCATTGCAACCCAAACAGAGCGCGTCTTTGCATAAATCAGAAACAGGAAGATCTGGGATGAGTTGATTGTTGCAAAGATCAAGCGACGCTGATCATGACTTTGCAGAACCGTGATGAACGACATGGGCCAGAGCATGACGGCATATTCCGCAGCCACATTTTTATTGGAAAACGTTACCCCTGGAACGAAACTCTGCGGAATGCCATCAAAACCGAAAAGGTACTGAACACATCCGATGAACGAAACGATTCCGGCTCCGATGCACGAAAATTGAATCCATCGATCTACCCATTTTTGAGGTGGATTGGTCATAAAAACAACCAAAACAATCGAGCAAATGGTCCAATGAAACCAAAGATACAGGCCGGAAAATCGATCAATAGCCCAAAGGATGCTCAAACCCGACCATGCTAGCCAGGCTAGTACCCAAATCCACAGCGGATGCCTGATCCATTGGAATCGCCGTTGCCTGAAATATCCTAAGATCAACAGCAGGGCTGAAAAACACAGGAAAGCTTGAAGGATAAATTTTTTGGGAAGATTGGAAAAATCCTCTATATGGGGGTAATAAACCAAAGGAACGGCAACAAACAACACGCTCAGGAGGCTGCAGCCGATATTTTCAAGCCAATTCGGATTTCCTAGTCTTTCAGTCTTGATCAAAATTCTATTTTGCTTTCAAAATGATAGGTTAACAAGCATTCGAACTGAGACTGCGAAAGCAAGCGGGCGGCGATGAGACAGTACATTTAGTACGTTGAATCGCAGCGCAGCGAAGCTGACAAAGGTATCCCTTCGAATGCGAAAGACATTTTGATCCCTGTATGGAATGCGGCGCGATGCATACCATCATCTATTCTGCTTACCCGGTCATTGCATTCCGCCAACATGCTGCATCTGGTAAATTACTTCCGGCATACCGATCTGCTGATCGCCATTTACGTCCCCTTTCGGGTTGGGTATCGTGGCTGATCCGGCACAGGTTTTCAAGCCAATGACGATATCCGACAAATCGACAACCCGGTCGCCGTTGATATCGCCCAACAGAAACGGGATCATCGTAAAATTGACAAGATCCGTATTCAACCACACCGGGCTTGCCTTGCTGCAATCACTTCCGTTCGCACCGAACCATTCATCGTAAAACCGGGATAATCGCCCCGCCTGAACATAATAAGGTCCTAAATCCTGCAACCCCGTGACGGTATAGGCGCCATTCGTGACATTTGTATCCGCCCATGCGAGAATTTGCTGATTGTTGCATGGGTCCTGAGAATATACTTCGATCCGCACGGATTCCCCCGTCAGGGGCTGACCACCCGCGTCGTAAACGGTTCCGGATATGACAGGGGCTGGATTGGCGTAGACCTTCAGGCATACACTGGGCAGGTGGTCTGGCCATACATTCAACATATCGGTCCAGGTGGAACCGTTTCCTGATAAAAATCCCTGCCCCCGTTCGGCCGAAGCATTGCTGGAATACCCGCTATATTTCTTTTCCATTGCCACCGGCCATTTATATCCGGGGGAATTCACATACAGGACAACGGAAAACTGTTGGCCTTGATTCACCGAAACCTTGTCTGCAAGAGAAATGGTATAAAATCCTGGCAAATTGATCGTTCCGTTTTTTGTTGATTTGAGCGTCCCGCTCGTTGGTTGATCGTTGGCTACACCGGTATAGATATAGACTTGGTAGGATGTGTTTGCGGAGAGTGCATAAAAACCAACTGCTTGAATGACCTGGTTGTATTCGGCCGTATAGATATTGGCGCCCCATCCGCACCCTTCACCACAGGAGTAATAGGATGAAACCCATCCCAGTGGATCGTACTGATACACTTGAGCATAATTTGTCGTATCTTCGACTTTAATGACAGCATTGCCTTTTTCATCACGGGCAAAGCGTGTATCATAATAGGACACGTAACCATAACCGCCATCTCCCCAGCTCGTTCCCCAGCTATTGCGATAAATGAATGCGCCGTTGCCGGGTGCACTTGTGTTGAACCGATTCCTGTCAAAATCATCGTCCCACCCGACAATCGCAACGGCGTGGTTAGCAGAGTTCGTTCCGTTGTAGTAGTAAGAACGATATGTCGCGTTGTAGTAGCTATTGGAATGATAATAGGCCGTATATACGGCTCCATATCTCATAATGGCTTCCTTGATTGCATCATTGTCCAGATCCGACGTTTTCGGAGGCAGCATCAGGATATTCTGAACATGTTTCTTTGGCAGGGATGAAGAGAACGATTGGTAGAGATAAGGGAAATCGCTTTCATCCATCGGTCCGTCCCATCGAAGCAGATAGGCGGCGGACATGTACAAATTGCCGCCTTCGCATGGTCCCCGATCAAACCCATGTTGATCGATCAAATGCTGTTCGGAAAAATCGGTTACTTCCGCAGGCATCAGATAAGACTCCAGGGAGCCGTAGGTCAATGTCATTAACTTAAGCCTAGGTATTTTCAATTTACCTTGATTTATCAAAGAGTTGTGCTATAATGACCATAGCGATCGAAATCAAAAACTTTTTTTATAAGGAGGCAAAAAAATGTCAGATAA
>JBFMBE010000121.1:0-10711 GCA_040755275.1 Thermodesulfobacteriota bacterium
GTCCGATCCAACGATCTCCGGCTGCTTCAAACAGTTTCCGCTGCTTCGCAAAACATCACCCGCCCTCCTGCTGGAGGCCCGGCATTGAAGGAAAAGCCGTGGATGGCGACTTTTTGCGGGGCCATCAAGTCTCATTCATCTCGAAACAACCCTTTTTGCAGGGCATAACCATGCTGCGCGTATTTCGAAACGACATGACGGATCCCGGACGATTCGTCATCACTTTGGAACTCATTCCCGGCCGGGAGCACATCGGCAAATCCGTGGACACGGTCATCGACATCGCCCGTGACGCCTTTTCGGACGGCCGGATATCCGCAGTCTCCATGACCGACAATCCCGGAGGCAACCCGGCCCTAAGCCCGGACGGTATCGGATCGGAAATCTTCAAGCTCGGTATGGACGTGATCGTTCATTTCACCTGCCGGGATACGAACCGGGTGGGTATGGAAAGCCGGGCCTTGCAGCTGGCGATGATGGGCATGAAAAACATCCTGGCCCTGACCGGAGACTACGCCGGAAAAGGGTTCGCCGGACAGGGAGCCCCCGTGTTCGATCTCGATTCTGTCAGCCTTCAATGCTTGCTGACCATGCTCTCGGAGCGCATCCATGCCACCGGTGATCCGGACGGCTTCTTCGCGGGATGCGCCGTCAGTCCATTCAAATATTCCGAACCGGAAACTTTTGCCCAGTACGCCAAACTGGCAAGAAAACTCTGTGGAGGAGCCGATTTCATCATCACCCAGTTGGGTTACGATGCTCGAAAATACCGGGAACTTCTGGTCTATCTCGATACGATCGATGTACGTCCCCCCGTCTTGGGCTCCGTGTATATCCTGACACCCAAGGTGGCGCGGCTCATGAACGCCGGCAAGGTGCCCGGAGCCATTGTCACCGACAGGCTGCTACAAAAGGTTCTCAAGGAATGGGAAGATCCGAAAAAGGGAAGACAGGCCGCTATCGAAAGAACGGCCAGGCTTGGGGTCGTATTGAAGGGGTTGGGGTACAAAGGCATTCACATCGGAGGTATACATACGTCCTTTAGAATTGCGTCCGAGATCCTCGATCGCATGGCCCAGATCGAAGACGAATGGCCTTCCTTTATAGAAGACATTTCCGATGCTCCGGAAAACGGGTTCTACGCCATATCTCCCGACGGCCGTTGGTTGGGATATCCCGATCGAAAAGGAAAACGTCTCGGCCCTCTCGAATGTGTTCACTACCATCTGCTCAAGGGTGTTCACGAGGTCTTCTTCGATGCCTCCTCTCCCATCGATGGTCCGCTTCGGTCGGCAAGCCGGTGGATCGATGAGCGGCCGGCGCTCAGAAAGGCACTCCATCTCGCGGAAAATGTCGGTAAAACGGTGATGCTCGACTGCAGGCAATGCGGGGATTGCGCCATTCAGCACGTCGGGTTTCAATGTCCAGAATCGGGATGCCCCAAACATACCCGAAACGGGGCTTGCGGGGGAAGCCGAAACGGCAAATGCGAGGTTCACCCGGAGCGCTGGTGCATCTGGCGACAGGCTTATCGCCGTTTTGCCTACGATGGAAAGCTCTCCGAAATGATCGACGGTTGCATCCCTCCCCGAAACTGGGAACTCGACAGAACCTCATCCTGGCTCAATTTTCATCTCGGCCGGGATCATCAGAACGGATCGGCGGATTTCGCGCAGTATTGCTGTAATCGAAGGGAGTGGAAACAGGATCGAGGGTAGGGGCGAACGTGGAACTGGTCTTTGAAGGAATTAAAATCCTTTTGCCCAAAATCCAATCGACCCGATCCATTTTGATGGAGTCGCAAAAAGTCGCCGTTACCTCGATTTTGTCGATTGCCGGGCATGAGCGGAGTGGCTAGGGAAGCTTTTGAGATTGCTGCGAAAAAGGTTCCCCAGTCACCCCGCGACTCGATAGCAACTCCCTGACTGTTTGCGACTCCATTAATCTGCTTTCCCTTCCTCCTCCCGATCCACACCTTCCCTTCCCCGTTCCGGCCTCCTTCCCCCTCCCAATCTTCCAAAAGAAATACCCACACCGACTACACACAACAGGGAATAGATAAAATATCCAGTCTGCATACAACGGATGAATCCCCCCTGTGTCTCGTTCGTGATCGGTTGTCCGTGGAGGATGGTGGAAAACAGAACGGTGACGATGGTCATGCTCGCCATCATGCCGAGGGTGCGCATGATGGCAACCAAGCCGGAAGCCACACCGACATGTTTCGGGGGAACACTCCCCATGATGACGCTCATGTTGGGTGAGGAAAACAACGCAAATCCGATACCCAACAACAGAAGCACCCCTGCAATGGCATGGATCGATGTTGATGCATCGATGCCCACACTGAGGGCAAGTCCGGCTGCACAGCTTCCCATGCCGATCGTCGCGATCCAGGCGGCTGGATACCGATCGGAAAGCCTGCCGCAGATCGGTGAAAACAGGGCCTGAGTTACCGGCTGCAGCACGAGCAAGGTTCCGGCCTGCTGCGGGGTGAATCCCTTCACGTATTGCAGAAACAGGCTCATGAAAAACGTCACGCCGAAGGTGGCGGCATAATTCAGCAGGGCGGCAAGGCTACTCAACGTAAACAGCCGGTTCGATCGCATCAACCGCACATCGAGCAGGGGGAAGGATGTCCTGGCTTCGAACCAGATGAAGCCGGCCATCAGAAGCATGCCGGCAACCATCGTCTGCCAGGCACCTGCGGCTTTCTGCAATTGGGCGGCACCAACCACCAGAAGAATCATCGAGATACTGAAAAGGGCTGCGCCCCGCCAGTCGATCTGCTCCCCAACAGCCCCTGCCCATTCTCCCCTGAGTTTCCAACGAAGCAGGATGAACACCACCCCGCCGAGTGGCAGGCACAGAGCGAACAACCAGCGCCATCCCCAGGCCGTGACAATGGTTCCGCCCAGAAACGGCCCGCAGGAAAGCCCGGCATACACACAGGCCACGTTGATGCCGAGGGCCTTTCCACGCTGATGCTGTGGAAAAACGGATACGACGATCGCCATACCCGTCGCTGCTATCATGGCACCACCGATACCCTGCAGAAAGCGAAGCACAACAACGACATGAATGGACCAGGCCTGAGAAATGGCAGCACCCATCAGGGTGAACAAGGCGATTCCCCATTGGAAAATCCGTTTTCTACCATACACATCCCCAAACCGCCCCATCAACAGCAGGAACATGGACACGGACATCATGTATCCCGTCTCGACGAGTCCGATCTGGGCGGCCGTTGCGCCCATCTCGCGACCGATGGAAGGCAACGCGATACCGACTCCAGAAAACATGAAGGGCATCAGGAAAGAGGCCGTGGATACGGCAAAGAGCGTGGCTGTTGCAGAAACGGGGGGTTGTTGGGAAGAATCGTGGCGGATGGACGGCTCAGTCATGTTGACGACAATGGGTTTCACGAGTGGGTATCATCAGAAGAAAGGAGATCAACGCCCAACCGATCATGGGCAGAAAAGCCATGTAAAAGGCCGCCGGATCATAGACACGCTGCCCATTGACCACCGTTATGGAACCGCTTCGATCCAGAAGCCAACCGATCCAAGGCTGAAGAATCATCGGCCCCATCATCGTTCCCATGTTGATCAGTCCGGAAACCGTTCCTGCGAGGTTCGGCGGAACCGATTCCTTGATAAAGGCAAATCCGATGATCATCGCACCCGAAGCAAAACCGGTTACAGCTATCACGGGAAGGATCCACGTCGTGGAAAGTGTCGGCCCATAGAGTAGCAGCAACCACCCCATAAACGCGATCCCCGCCCCGGCCATGTACAGGGGCTTTCGCCGCTGAATCCGATCCGAAAGGCCGCCAAGGATGGGACCGCCCAACGCCCAGGCGATCATCAGCAGGGAGCAGGCACCTGCAGCCTCGACGACCGTGATGCCATACCGGGTTGTCAGAAACGGTACCCCCCAGAGCCCGGAAAAGGCCAGAACACATCCGACCAGGCCTCCCGGAACGATGAAGAGCAACCAGGTATTTCGGTAGCCCAAAACGGTTTCCAGATCTCGGATCAAACCACGCTTCATGCAGCTACCGGCAGGTGAGAAATGCGGCAGATAACTTCTGAACCCTTTCTGGGAAGGATCGTCTCGAACCATCCAGAATATGGCTGCACTCAGGGAGGCCGTCACCATACCGGATCCGATCATGACGGGTCGCCATCCTACCCGATCGACCATCCATCGCAAAGGGACTCCGGCTGTAATGGCGCCGATGACGCCTGCCAGCAGTGCAAGCCCCGATACCATGGCGAAACGCTTCGGCGGAAACCAATGAGCTGCCAGCTTCAACATACCGACGAAGGCGACGGCAACCGACCCACCGACCAGCAGTCTTCCAAGCCCGGCCCAGAGCCATTGGGAAGACAAACCGAACCAAACGGAGCCGATTGCAGCCACGGCAGCACCCGTACTCAGCAACCTTCGGGGACCCAGCCGATCGGCGAGAATTCCGGTAGGTATTTGCATGGCCACATAGCTGTAAAAGTAAAAGGCCGACAATTGCCCGAGGCCGGATGCCCCGATCCCGAAGTCGGCCATCCATTCGGTGGTCATGACGGCAGGCGCCACCCGCTGGAAAAAGCCCAGGAGGTAGAAAACCGCGCACAGCCCCCACATGGTCCAAGCCAGAGGCTGCGGAGGAGGGAGCATGGTATCTTCGGATGAGTTCATGGTTCGATGAGATCGCAAAAAGTCGTTTTAACGTGATGGCCCCGCAACAAGTCAGGCCCTATGGGTGGGGCTCCCATATCACAGGTCCGCCTCAACCTCAAGCCTGCTTCCCGATAAACCAGGCGCCTCATTCTTTGGGTGGCGTTCTTGTGCACCATAGGTGAGGCATGGGGAGAAATCTATTTTGCAGGCGGCAGGATATACCATGGTTACTACACCCTGTTCCATGATGGTTACAAGGCGATTTTCAAAATATACACGTACACGATACGCCCTCTAAATCACGCCATCCCGTAGCGTTTCAGCTTCCGCCATAGGGATACCCGGTCTATACCGAGAATTTCAGCTGCCCGCGTCTTGTTGTCCCCTGTCTGCTCCAGCACCCAAGCGATGTAGGCCTTTTCGTTTTCCTCGAGGGTTTGAAAACCGCGCTTGGGCATTCGGATGCTGCGAGCCAGAATTCTGATGTCTTCCGGAAGTTCGCTTGCGGTAATGGTCTCCCCGGTCGCCAGGGCAACCGCCCGCTCCATGAAGTTTTCGAGTTCCCGAACGTTTCCGGGAAATTCGTAACTCAACAGAATCTCCATCACCTCGTCGTCGATGGCGGTCACCCGTTTGTTCTGGGCCAGGGCAAATCGGTTCAGAAAATGCAGCGCTAGCAGCAGGATATCGTCCTTCCGATCGGCAAGTCTTGGAACGAACAGCGAAATCACATTGAGTCTGTAAAAGAGATCCTGCCGAAACCGCCCCTGGGTAGTCTCCTGTTTGAGGTCCTTGTTGGTTGCAGCAATCACCCGAACATCCACCGGAACCTCCCCGGTTCCGCCTACCCGCAGCAACACCCGCTCTTGAATCACCCGTAGAAATTTCACCTGCATCGACAGCGGCATGTCGCCGATCTCGTCCAGAAAGAGCGTTCCTCCCGAAGCCGTCTCGATCAGCCCCTTTTTGAGACTACGTGCGCCGGTAAAGGCATCCTTTTCATGCCCGAACAATTCGTTGGCCAGAAGCTCTTCATTGAAGGCCCCACAATTGATGGCCACAAATCGTTTGTCGGCTCGCTGGCTTTTGGCGTGAATGGTGCGCGCCACCAGTTCCTTTCCGGTTCCCGTCTCCCCGAAAATCAGGATGTTGCAATCCGTCGGGGCCACTTGATCGATGGTCTGACGGAGCTTTTCGATTTCGCTGCTGTTGCCGATCAGACTCAGTGGATGAGTTCTGTCGGTGATCAGTTTTCGCAGGGATTTCACTTCGGCCTTGAGCGCCCGCTTTTCCATCGCCTGCCGGACTTGCGCCCGCATCTCTTCGATCTGATAAGGTTTGGCCAAATAGCTGAAGGCTCCGGACTGCATGGCCTGAACGGCCGACTGCACCGTGGCATATCCGGTGATGATGATGACTTCGATATCCGGATAGAGCTGTTTGGCCGACTGCAGGACTTCGATACCGCCGACCGGGTACATTTTCAGATCGGTCATCACCAGATCGAATTCATGGCGGTGGAGTTCTTCGATGGCAAGCTTCCCGTTTTCCACAGAAACGACGTGGTAGCCGTCCTTCACGAGGATATAATGCAGGTTATCCCGAGCAATGGCCTCATCTTCGGCAATCAGAATCGAGCCTTCTTTCATGATGCACTACCCTCGATATTGTCCTTGGACAGGGGTAGCCGAATGGTGAAACAGGCCCCGGCATCCGGTCGGTTTTCACCCGTGATATTCCCTCCGTGCTGCTCGACAATGCCGTACACCATCGAAAGGCCCAACCCCGTGCCCTTGCCTACATCCTTGGTAGTAAAAAAAGGATCGAAAATCCGACCGATGGCTTCTTCCGAAATCCCGGGCCCGCTGTCGACGACCTGGATGAGAACCTGATTCGCCGAGCGATCCACGCTTGCCACGATGTGAATCCAGCCTGGACCATCATCGATGGCATGAACGGCGTTTTCGACCAGATTGAGAAAAACCTGCTGCATGCGCTGGCTGTCGAGATCGAGAATCAGCGTTTCAGGCACATCCACCCGAATGTCGATTGACGAAGGAATCTGGCTGGACATCAGTCTCAGCGATCGCTCCACGATGGATTTCAAGGGGGTCGGGAGCAGCTGGAATTCCTTCACCCTCGAGAACTCAAGCAGCCCCCGGACAATGTCTCGCGCCCGGTGAACTTCCCGAGTGACGTTGCCGAGCATTCGTTTCAGGAATTCCCGATCGCCGCTATCGAGCTCTTCAATGGCAATCTGGCAGGAGGTCGAAATGTTGTTCAACGGGTTGTTCAGCTGGTGAGCGATTCCGGAGGCCATCGTACCGAGAGAGGCCAGCTTGCGGACCTGAACCAGCTGACCCTGTCGCTTTTCCAGTTCAGCCACCATGCGGTTGAAGGCTTCGATCACCTGCTGGGTCTCATCCCGAAGATGGGGTACCGGAGCCGGTCGAAAATCCCCTTTCGCGATGCGATCGGTGGTTTCTTCGATGAGACGCAGCGGTCGGATAATCTTCTTGGTCGTGAACGGAATCAAGACGGCGCCCATCATCACAAATACAATCATGGAAAAGATCAGCTGAGCCTTGAGGCTTCGAATAATGACCAAAATCCGCTGGCGTTCGAATCGGACAAGCTCCTGAGAAATGTCCACAAGCGCCTTTCCAGTTTCACGGAGCTGCTCCTCGATTTGGGGAATCGGGGGTTGGGATTGCTGACTTCTGTTGGCGACAATCTGCTGCATCAGCATGTCGTATCGCTCCAGCTCTTGCTGGATTCGGCCCAGGAAACTCGATCCCTTGAATTCCCGTACATCGGGAATGATGTTACGTACCAGCTGCATGGCTTCACGGCGGTATTTCTCGTTCTCGGACATGTCATCCTGCAATCCGTAGAGCAATACATTCTTTTCATAGCGACGGATTTCGAGAATGATGCTGGCCAAATCGTCGGCTGCTTCGACGAAATGTTGTTTTCTTTCGATTTCCAGCAGATACCGATACGAGATCATGCCGACGGAGCCCAGAATGACCATGACGCTGGTCAGTCCGACAACGATTTTCTGACGGATGTTCAGATTCAGGGATATACGCTGCATTTGAATCACTGTTCCTTCCCACCCCATCCAAGGGATGGCCGCTCCATCACGGTTTGATGGCCCCGCAAAAAGTCGATTTTCCCGTGCTTTTCGTAAATGTCGGGCATCAGCGGGGTGGCTGGGGAAGCCTTTTGAGACTGCTGCGAAAACGTGTTTGAAGCCGCCGGATATCGTTGGATCGGGCGGAGACGCTTCATCAATATTTGTTTGAAAAACATCATGTTGCAACTCAGCAATTCTGTATTCCGAGTTTGGCTATCCGCCCGATCCAACGAGATCGGGCGGCTGAGTTTTTTCGCAGCATCGAAAAAGGTTCCCCAGTCACCCCGCGACTCGACAGAGACTTCCGGACTTTTTGCGAGGCCATCACGGTTGCTCGAGCACCACATCGATCAGGGAAGGCACATCATCTGCGGGAACGATGTCAAATCCCTCGAGAACGTCCCTATCCATCCTGAGAACATCATCCATATTCGCCCGCGGTACGATGACCGTGCCCACACCCCCGCGCTGCGCTGCAAGCAGTTTCTCCCGCAGCCCTCCAACCTGAAGGATGCTTCCGCTCAGGGTCAACTCTCCGCTCATGGCCACACGAGGTTTGGCAGCTCGGCATTTCAGCAAGGAAATGAGCGCCATGACGATGGTCAATCCGGCTGAACTGCCTTCCTTGGGAATGGCTCCAGCCGGAATATGAATATGGATGTCCCTGTTCTGAAAGAAGTCCGGATCGATGCCAAGCAGTTCCGCATGACTACGGACGTAACTCAGCGCCGTCCGGGCGGATTCCTGAAGGATATCTCCAAGGGATCCGGTCAGGATAAGCTGTTCCTTTCCCTTCATGATCCCTGCCTCCACCGAGATGATCTCTCCTCCGAACTCCGTCCAAACCAGTCCCGACACCACACCGATGCGGCCGACCCTCTCGGCACTCATGTGGTTGTACCGCCTGGGTCCAAGAAACTGTGTCACCATCTCCCCGTCCACCCGAATCGGCTTCGACGATGCCGCTTCACCTACAATTCCGGTGGCATCCGACCGCTCTGGATACTGCCGTCCCGACTCTCCTTGCTGCATCAGGTAGATCCGCGCCAATTTCCGACAGACCGCAGCAATCTCTCGTTCCAAGTTGCGTACCCCGGCCTCCAGGGTATAGTCCCGAATCATGGTGCCAACGGCATCTTCCGTGAATTCGATTCCCCGGTTCCTCAGACCGTTTTCTCTCAGCTGCCTGGGAATGAGATAACGAAATGCGATTTGCCGCTTTTCCGATTCGGTGTATCCGGTGAAGGCAATGACTTCGAGACGGTCGCGCAGGGCTGCGGGAAGATTCTCGATACCGTTGGCCGTTGTGATGAAGAGAACGGCGGACAGATCGAAAGGCAAATCGAGGTAGTGATCCGTAAAATGGCTGTTCTGTTCCGGATCGAGGATTTCGAGCAGCACGGATGCGGGATCCCCGCGGAAATCCTGTCCGATCTTGTCGATTTCATCGAGCATGAAGACCGGATTGCGAGCGTTGACCCTTCGGATTTCATTCAGAATCCGTCCAGGCATCGCTCCTACGTACGTCCGTCGGTGTCCCCTCAGATCCGCCTCGTCCCGCAGCCCGGCAACGGAGATCCGAACGAACGGTCTTCCGAGCGATTCAGCGATCGCCCGCCCGATCGATGTCTTTCCGGTACCAGGGGGCCCGGTGAAACACAAAATGGGGCTTCTGCCGCATTGCAACGCGCGTTTTCTTTCCCGGATCTCTCGGATCGTCTCCCGCAGTTCATCGAGATCGATCGGTTTAGGCAGGTAATGGGTGGCGCCTTTTTTGAGGGCTGCCACGGCGGAATTGACGGTTGCATATCCGGTGATGAGGACGATGTCCGTCCCAGGAGAAATGTTGCGAACCGCCTCGAGCAACTGGAACCCATCCATCTTTTCCATCTTCATGTCCGTCAGGATGAGATCGAATTCCTGGATTTTCATCCGCTCTAAGGCTTCGAGTCCATTTCCTGCGGTATCAACCTGATATCCTTCTTTTTTCAGGACATATTCCAAATTGGTACGGGCGATCGGTTCATCGTCCACGATCAGAATGAAGAAATCGCGCATGCTGCACAGGGTACGGACCGCGAGATATTCAAGAATCCGCTCCTTGACCTGTTTGAGACCGTAGTGCTGGGATTCCATCATCCGTTCCGCTTGATTCAGATCGATATGAACGCCGTGCATCGTGTTCCAGGGCAGGTCGAGAATCAGATCGATGTAGTTCAAACCGATGGCATATTCGGGCGCGGACGGATCGGATTTTTCCAGACGATCCATCTCGGCCATAGCAGCCGCAACGATGGGAGCCGACAGCCCGGCCTGTTGAATTTTCTGACGTAACGCCGAGGATGCTTCGCTCGATTCCATGGGATGTGGGTCTGGCTGTTCCCGTTGCTGGGTTTTTCTGAAAAACATGGTATTTCCATCCTTTCCGTTCGGCGTGTTCCTTGGCAAGAAAGGGCTTGTCTGGAGAACCGCTGCAATCTGCAACATATTGCGCCTTAGGTGTAATAATCGAAACTGGATTCCATTTCAATAAGATATATGCGTACTTCAGGAGGCTGTTGCAGGATGCAACGCCCATCCATCTCTGGGAAGCGCCCCTCCCCCCTATCGTGTTGCCCAATTTCCTTGTCATCAGACCGATTCCAGCGAGTGAACCGACAATCATGGTTTTCGTCATAAGACGTCCCAGCGATCTGGCATATTTCTTGTATTATCCCCTGACAGGCTGAGAATTGCATATGCAAAAAGAATACACCCATCATCCCTGATGGCCTCGCAAAAAGTCGCTAACCACCGCTATTCCTTCAAAGCCGGGCCTCCAGCAGGAGGGCGGGTGGTGTTTTGCGAAGCAGCGGAAACTGTTTGAAGCAGCCGGAGATCGTTGGATCGGGC
>JBFMBE010000122.1:0-10699 GCA_040755275.1 Thermodesulfobacteriota bacterium
CATCCTCTGATTCACTTACCCTAACTGCACGGGTCTCTAAAAATCTGTAGTGCCTAAATCGAAGATTGTCACTTTTATCTATATGATTATCAAAGATTTTTTTGTAAGGACCATGAAGTTGGGTTAAAATTGGAATTGCATGGATTCTATGGGCAGCCTGGGTGATTGTACCTTGCGGAACAGCGCTTTCCTCAGATGAACTACGGGAGACACCGGTCGTCAAAGCCGTTCGAAAAGTCGGGCCTGCAGTCGTCAACATCCGCTCGGAAGTTGCGACCGATCGATCCGTTTCCCAGTTCGCTCCGTTTACCGGCAATCCGTTCTTCGACAATTTCTTCCGGGACTTCTTTGAAAACCGTCCTCAGCGGCCGATGGATCGTTCCAGTCTCGGATCGGGAGTCATCGTGGACGGAAAACGCGGTTACATCCTGACCAACGCCCATGTCATCGAAAAAGCGGGAAAAATCAGCGTCGGACTGCTGGACGAACGGGAACTGGAAGCCAAGGTCGTCGGAATCGATCCCAATTCGGACCTGGCCGTGCTGCAGATCGTGTCGCCATCACCCCTTCCCGCGATCGAAATGGGATCGAGTGACGATTTGATGATCGGTGAAACGGTCATTGCCATCGGAAACCCCTTCGGCTTTTCCCATACGGTCACCACCGGCGTGATCAGTGCGCTTGGACGAAGCATCCGAACGGAAGAAACCGTTTACCACGATTTCATCCAGATCGATGCATCCATCAATCCGGGCAATTCCGGAGGGCCGCTGCTCAACATCCGCGGAGAACTCATCGGCATCAACACGGCCATCTACGCCAAGGCCCAGGGAATCGGGTTTGCCATCCCCATTCAGAAAGCAAAACGGATCATGAACGATCTGATCCGATACGGGGAAGTGGTACAGCCCTGGATCGGTATTCGGGTACAAGGAATCGACTCCCAGACAGCCGCCTACCTGAAGCAGTCGGGAACGGTCGAACCATCGAAGTCAACCGGCATTCTGGTACGAGATGTGGAAGCGGAGAGCCCGGCAGCGGCGGCCGGTGTTCAGCCGGGAGACCTAGTTTTAGAAATCGGTGGAAAAGCGATGAAATCGGTCGAGGATTATCGGTCCGCCCTGCAGGGATACAGTGCGGGGGATACCATTTCGATGCAACTCGGCAGAAAAGGCAAAACGATTCCTGTCAGCATCCTTTCCACAACCTATCCGGAAAGCCGGGGCCGGGAGCTTGTCTGGCGGCTTCTGGGCATTCGGGTTTCGGATGCCGTCGCACGAAACGGAAAGAGCTTCGGCGTCAAAATCGACGCCGTTGCGGATGCCAGCTATCTCGGCCGGATCGGTGCCTCCCGCGGGGATATCATTCGGCAAATCGATGATCTGACCGTCAACGATACGGAAACCTTCTACCGCAGCGTCATCAAGATCCGCAACAAGCCGTCCGTTGCGCTGCTCCTGCAGCGAGGGGATCGGTTGTATCACATCGCTGTCAAGCTGGATGAACAGTAAGGGTTGATGACCCCGCAAAAAGTCAGGAAGTCTCTGTCGAGTCGCGGGGTGACTGGGGAACCTTTTTCGCTGCTGAGAAAAAGGTTCCCCAGCCACCCCGCTCATGCCCGGCATTCCCGCAAAGCACGGGAAATGCGACTTTTTGCGGGGCCATCATGAGTTAATATGGCCAGAACGCCGCATCATTCCATGCCGACTCGGTAAGCACCCGATCCAACTTGGCCAGGGTTTCATAATGACCTGTCTCGAAGTCGGCAAGCCAGCTGTAGAGTTTCTTTTCCTCCGGATCGACGGCATCCAGGGCTGCCTGCCGGTACATGGCAATGGCATTGGCTTCCATGGCCATGGATGCCGAGACAGCCGAAGCCTCGAATCCAGCGGACGTCAACCGAACGGCGATATCGGGTGTCAGCACCTGGCTGACCGCAATGGCGTCAGCTGGAAGTTTCCCTTCGTCTGCTTCAAATTGCCCCGTCGTGCTGACGGCCCGAAACTGTCTCGCCAGGATGGCTTCGTGCCGATCTTCTTCCTCGGCCATGGCTTCGAAGAACTCCCGCAACGACGGCTCCTGTGTTTGGCGGGCCACATGGCCGTAGAACGCTTTACCACGACGCTCCAGCAGAATCGCTTTCTTGAGAATGGATAGTGTCGAGTGTGTCATGTCTGCCCCCTATCTAAAGGTTATTTCACCCGCAGCTCATACGAGCGGATCCGCATCGCCGGGTAATAGGATTTCTTGGCTTTGGCCAGATTGGCCACGCCCATGTCGCTTTCCTTGTTGATCCAGGAACATCCTTCAAACAAATGTTCGGCACAATGGCAGTCGAAGAATTGATACAACCCTTTGTACCGGGCGAAGGCTTTCTCGAAGTGTAAGACACCCACGTCTGCGGTCAAGTCGGCAGCTACCCCCAATGCGGATATCTCGCCCCGGATGCGCAATACCCGGCCCTTCACCTCATATCGATGGATATGGGTCAACAGGTTGATCAGTGCCTGTTTTTCGCATTCGAGATCGTCGGTCGTATAGGAGCGGCAATTGCGCTCCTCACACCACTGCTCGAGGAACGACAGGCATTCCGGTATGGATGCCGCCTCGATGGGCTCTACCTCGGCATCTCCCGTCTGAACATGGGTTTTCTGGAACTGTGCGATCAGGTTTCGTTTCTTGGCGTATTTGCGGCCTTTCAGAAAGGCCAGATCGTCCCTCCTGTAAACATAATCATCGTATTCCGGCTGGGGATGAATCGTAAACCAACGTTCACAGGCGGATGTTCCGTGTCGTTCGATATAGTCTTCCGGAACGAACCAGATGCTGGGATACCCCGTTTCCTGCGCTAGCCAATGCAGCTGCTCGGGAGGCGACTCCCGTTCAGGACAGATGGGCAGGATGAGGTGGTCCTTCGACGGATCCCGAAGGAATTTCGCTGCAAGCACAAGGCAACCGTCGATGACGGCAGCCCGGGGATGGTAGGCCTCGTTCATCCAGGAGAGAAGCGACGGAAGCGAATAGATGCACAGGGTGTATCGCTGGTTTCGGAAATAGGGTTTCAGTCGATCATAGTCTTCGGGAACGATGGGATCGAGCAATATCATGGCAAGGTCATGGCAACCGCCTTCATGGGGTTGAATCCAAGCTTTCTATAGAACGAATATGAATGGTTTTGGGAAATGAGGCCGATCCAGGTCATGCCGGATCGACGCAACTCCTCGACGAGAAAAGATACGATGGCCTTCCCAATACCGCTGTTGCGGGAATCCTCTCGGACGGCCACATCCTGGATGTAGGCATCGCTCGTTCGGTCGCTGATGGCCCTTCCCATACCCAGCACCTGACCGTCTTCGGAGAGGACGACGGCAAATACATGGCTGTTTCGGATCAGCAGCCGAAGGCTTTGTCGACTGTCCGCAGGTTCTTTCCACCAGCCTTCCTGCCGGTAGAGGGCAATGAGTTGATCGATAAGGGGCTCTATTTCGGGAATGGCGTCGAGGTGTGTCGAAAGATCGATGACGTGCCAATGCATGGGGCTTCCGGGGGATTCGTCCGATGCCGCAATTTCGGTAGGGCGCCGCTTCAGGCGGCTGCCTTCCGTGCTAGTGCCGGTAGAAATGTGGTCCGATTTCTGCCTCCGTCTTTGCTCCTGTAAAGGGCCTCGTCCGCCCGCCGAATCAAATGGGCGGCCGTTTCGCCAGGAACATGTTCGGCGATACCGACGCTCAGGGTCACCGGAACGGTTCTCCCATCGTCGAGCGTTACCGGACATTTTTCGATCTTCAGACGGATCCTCTCGGCCACCACCATGGCTTCCTCTCCCGTCGTTACCGGTAAAATCACGGCGAACTCCTCGCCTCCGTAACGATAGGCCGAATCCATCGCCCGAAGACTCAACTTCAGCAGTGAACCGATATGGGCCAGGACAAGATCCCCGTTGAGATGACCGAACCGGTCATTGATGCTCTTGAAAAGATCCACGTCCAATAGCAGCAGGCTCAGGGGATGATGATATCGGTTGACGCGCTCGACTTCCACGACAATCTGCCCGTGAAAATGCCTCGAATTGTACAATTGAGTCAGGTCATCCGTAATGGAAAGGATCTTGAGCCGTTCAACAAATTCCTCTCGTTCCCGCCGCAGCTGCCGCTCATTGGCCAACCGACGGATCCGCAGCAGCAACTCCGGATATCGAACGGGTTTGGTAATGAAATCGCTCGCCCCTCGGGAAACGACGAATTCGTAGGTATAATCTCCCGGATACAGGGTCATGGCGATTACATCGACATCCCATTGCTTCTTGACGGATTCGATGAGATTGAGCCCATCGGTGTTTTCCATCTGGAGATTGACGATCAGGATGTCTACCGGTCGAGATGCCAAAACAGTAGAGACCTCTTCGGCATTGTCAGCGCCCAGGCATGAGAAGCCGGAAAGGCGGAAGAATTCGATCATCTGCTGCCGAACGACAGCATCATCATCAGCGATTAGAATGAAAGGCGATACCACGTCAAGAGCTCTTCGTCCGCTTCATAATTATTAGGAGAATGGCGATGTTGACATCCAGAAAGGGCTTCTGGTAAAACGAAACGAGCAAAAAGTAAATGAAATTGGAAAAGGTGTCAATTCATCTTTGATGGAGTCGCAAAAAGTCGCTTTTCCCGTGCTTTTTGTAAATGCCGGGCATAAGCGGGGTGGCTGGGGAAGCCTTTTGAGCTTGCTGCGAAAACCTGTTTGAAGCCGCCGGATATCGTTGGATCGGACGGACGTACTGGATCGAGATTGAGATTGAAAAGCAAGCCGTTACGATTCAACCAGCCTTTGTTTACTGTCTGGCCATCCGTCCGATCCTACGAGATCGGGCGGCTGAGTTTTTTCGCAGCAGCGAAAAAGGTTCCCCAGTCACCCCGCGACTCGACAGAGACTTCCCGACTTTTTGCGACTCCATCATCTTTGATGGAGTCGCAAAAAGTCGCTAACCACCGTATTTCTTGCAAAGCCGTGCCTCCAGCAGGAGGGCGGGTCATAAGAGAGTGTCGGAGTTTTTGTGACTTCCTCATCTTTCGGTTTTCCGTAACGGGCAGGCAACGAAGCACAGCTGCTTGCCCTTCGTTTTTTTCAGAATCGGATTTCATTCATGGCCGACCGTATATCGAACATCCGCAATTTCAGCATCATCGCCCATATCGACCACGGGAAATCCACCCTTTCGGATCGGCTGATCCAGGCTTCCGGCATCATCGCCGAGCGGGATTTTCAGGAACAGATTCTCGATTCGATGGACATCGAACGAGAGCGGGGCATCACCATCAAGAGTCAGACCGTCTGCCTGCCATACAAAGCCAGAGACGGAAAAACCTATACCCTGAACCTGATCGACACCCCCGGGCATGTAGACTTCACGTATGAAGTATCGCGCGCGCTGGCTTCCTGTGAAGGAGCGCTTCTGTTGATCGACGCCAGCCAGGGGGTCGAAGCCCAGACCCTTGCAAACCTCTACCTCGCCCTCGAACACAACCTCGAAATCGTGCCCGTCATCAACAAGATCGATCTACCTTCGGCAGACATCGAGCGGGTCAAACACCAGATCGGAGACGATCTCGGCCTCGATCCGGACACGGCCGTACTGGCCTCGGCCAAGGAAGGCATCGGCATTGAGGATGTGTTCGAAAGCATTGTCAACCGACTTCCGGCCCCATCCGGAGACCCCAATGCGCCGCTTCAGGCCTTGATTTTTGACAGCCATTACGACGCCTTCCGGGGAACGATCGTTCATTTCCGGGTGTTTCAGGGATCGATCGGTGTCGGAGACACCGTCCGCTTTCTGTCGAACAATGCTGTCTACCGGGTGGAGGAAGTCGGCGTCTTCCAGATCAAACGCATTCCGAGGGATCGGCTGCTGGCAGGCGATGTCGGATATCTCATCGCAGGCATCAAGACCGTTCGCGACACACGCTGCGGCGACACCATCACCCATCACGACAGGCCCTGCGAAAAACCCATGCCGGGCTTCAAACTGGCCAAACCCGTCGTCTTCTCATCCATTTATCCGGTGGCATCCGACGATTATCCGGCCCTTGCCGAAGCCCTGGACAAGCTGCACCTGAACGACGCATCCCTCGTCTATGAGAAGGATTCCTCCGCAGCCCTCGGTTTCGGGTTCCGATGTGGATTCCTGGGGCTCCTCCATCTCGAAGTCGTTCAGGAACGGCTGGAGCGGGAATACGACCTGAGCCTCATTCTCACGGCCCCTTCGGTTCAGTATCAAGTGCAGATGACGGATGGATCGACGGTGATCATCGACAACCCGGCCCTGTATCCAGATCCATCACAGATCGTTTCCACCAAGGAACCCTTCATCAAAGCCACGATCATCGTTCCGGACCGCTACATGGGCCAGGTGATGAAACTGTGTCTGGACCGCCGGGGAATCAGCCGCAACTACCAGTACCTGACGAGCAACCGGCTCGAAATGATCTTCGAGCTTCCCCTGGCCGAAGTCGTCTACGATTTTTACGACAAGCTCAAGTCCGTCACTCAAGGCTACGGCTCTTTCGACTACGAAATCATCGAATTCCGGGAAACCCAACTTGTCAAGCTCGACATTCTGATCAACGGAGAACGGGTGGACGCCCTGAGCCAGCTCGTGCACAAGGAACGGGCCTATGAACGCGCTCGAAGCGCCTGCGAGAAGCTCAAGGAAGAGATTCCCCGGCAGCTGTTCAAGATCGCTATTCAGGGGGCCATCGGAGGCACCATCATCGCCCGGTCCACCGTCTCGCCGTTCCGAAAGGATGTTACGGCCAAGTGCTACGGAGGAGACATCACTCGGAAGCGAAAACTTCTGGAAAAACAGAAGAAGGGAAAGAAGCGAATGAAAATGGTGGGTCAGGTGGAAATCCCGCAGTCCGCATTTCTGGCCGTTCTGAAAACCGATACGGATTGATGGACTCGCAAAAAGTCCATCAACATTGGCCTGTATCCAATATCTGGCCCAATGCCCGACACTTACCAGATCGGGCTGCTCACGGTTTTCCAATGCTGAGCACCATTCACCCGCCTTCCTGCGGGTCAACAGAGAGTACCTGACTTTTTACAAAGCCTTCACGAATTCACACGAGAGGGGAAAGGAAACGTTTTGGGCAAAACCGTTGTTGAAAAAATCATCGATGCGCATCGGGTCGACCAGCTGGGAGAGGACGTTGTCGTGGTTCGGCTGGATGCGGTCTTTTGTCATGAAATCACCACCCCCATGGCCATCAACGATCTCATCGAACGGGGGAAGGATCGCGTCTTCGATCCAACGAGAATCAAGGCCGTCATCGATCATGTTTCCCCTGCAAAAGATTCCAAGACCGCCATGCAGGGCAAAATCCTGCGGGACTGGGCCAGACGGCACGGCATCCGGGATTTCTTCGATATCGGTCGAAACGGTATCTGTCATGCCCTGTTTCCTGAACAGGGTTTCGTCCGGCCGGGATATACGATCATCATGGGCGACTCCCACACCTGCACCTATGGGGCATTCGGCGCCTTCTCCGCTGGGGTGGGCACCACCGATCTCGAAGTGGGCATTCTCAAGGGGGTGTGTGCCTTTCCCCTGCAGAAGACCATCCGGATCGAGCTCACCGGAACCCTTCCAGAAGGGGTCTATGCCAAGGACGTGATTTTATCGATGATCGGCATCTTGGGCGTCGAAGGGGCCACCAACCACGTCATCGAATTCTGCGGCCCTGTCATCGAACAAATGGGTATGGACGGACGAATGACGATCTGTAACATGGCCATCGAGGCCGGGGCTACCTGCGGGATCTGTTATCCGGACGAGACCACCCTCGACTACCTGTGGCCGTTCATTCATGAGGAATACGGCGACCGAAATGCCGCACTGGCCGCCTTCCGCACCTGGCTCCCCGATCCGGACGCCGATTACGCCCGGGTGATCCGGCAGGATGTTTCGCATCTGAAACCCATGGCAACCTTCGGCTTCAAGCCCGACCAGGTCAAACCGGCCGAAGATATGCAGGATGTCGCGGTCGACCAGGTCTATATCGGCTCCTGCACCAACGGCCGGATCGAGGACCTGCGAGTTGCGGCCTCCGTGTTGAAGGGCAGACGGATTCATCCACGTGTGCGCGGCATCGTCTCCCCGGCCACCCCTGCCGTTTTCCGACAGGCCATGATCGAAGGCATCCTTGAAATCTTTCTGGATGCGGGTTTCTGTGTGACCAACCCCACCTGCGGGGCATGTCTCGGGATGAGCAACGGCATTCTGGCCGAAGGCGAGGTATGTGCCTCCACCACGAACCGCAATTTCAACGGCAGGATGGGAAAAGGCGGCATGGTGCACCTGATGAGCCCGGCCACTGCTGCTGCAAGCGCCCTGGCGGGGCACATTTCGCCTGCGGAAAGGAGGTCTCCGTGAGCAACACCTTCAGCGGTAACATCCTGTTTCTGGATCGGGACGACATCAACACCGATGAAATCATCCCTGCCAAATATCTGACGGAAATCACGAAGGCCGCCTTGAAGCCCCATCTTCTCGAAGACCTGCTGCTCGACGGATTCTCGCCGGCCCGGGATATTCCCGGTAAATCGGTAGTGGTCAGCCGGGCCAATTTCGGTTGCGGCTCTTCCCGGGAGCATGCCCCCTGGGCCTTCGAAGTGAACGGCATCCGGCTCATCATTGCCAAAAGCTTCGCCCGAATCTTCAGACAAAACATGTTCAATTGCGGCATGATGGCTGTCACCCTCTCTGGAGAGTTGATCGACGATGTGTTCAGACGCTTTGGTGGAAGACCGGCATCGGTCGTCACCGATCTGGATCGAAGCACGTTTGAATTCCGCTCGGAAACCGACAGATGGATCGTTCCCTTCACCCTCAGCGAGTTCGAATGGAAGATGATCCGGGCAGGAGGATGGGTGAATTTTGCGGATGCAACCTATGCCTAAGTAAGGGAGATCAGCCCATCGAGGCCTGCCACACAGGCACGAGGCTGATTCGCAAAGAAGTGTCGAAAGGGTGAGCGGGCAGACACCCATTAGAATTCTTTCCAACCGATTGGTGTTTTTCTATCCGGAGGAAACCATGAACCATTGTACATCGAGCCTACGAATTGCCGCCATCCTGGCGGCTTTGATCTTCTGCACGAATGCTATTGCCGGTGAAGCCCTGAATCAACTCAAGGGACCGATCGAACAGGTGATCGAAATCCTGAAAGACCCCAAATACAAGGCACCGGACAAGAAACAGGAACAGCGGGAGAAAATCTTCGCCATCACGAACCAGGCCTTTGATTTCATCGAAATGAGCAAGCGGGCGCTCGGAAAGAACTGGCGCGACTTCACACCGGAGCAGCGGAAGAAATTCACCGACGTGTTCGCCGATCACCTGAACAATACTTACATGGACAAGGTTCAGAATCAGTATCAGGATGAAACCGTGGAATTCATCGAAGAGGAAAAAGTCGGGGACGATAAGGCGGTCGTGAAGTCTTTCATCAAGCGGCGGTCTGTAAACGTTCCGGTAGACTACAGCATGATTCTGGTGGACAAGCGCTGGAGAGTCTACGATGTCAACATCGAAGGTGTGAGCCTGATCAAGAATTACCGTAGCCAGTTCGATGAGCTGCTGGCCAAGGAAACCCCGGAACAGGTGATCGAGCGCCTTCGGAAGAAAACCGACATCCAGGACCTCAAAAACTGAACAGCAGGCAACCAATCCAACACACAATCGAAATAGGAAAGAAACCATGATCCGCAAAGGATGGTTGATCGCAATGCTGGGCATGCTGCTGATGGCGAACACCTGCAGCTACGCAGCACAACCCAAAGACCCTTTCCAGGACGAAGACCTCGATTTCCTGGAAGAAGAAGAGAAGGAACCCCCGGCCCCATCCATCGCCGATCCACTGGAGCCATGGAATCGGGTCATGTTTCAGTTCAACGACAAACTCTATTTCTGGGTACTCAAGCCCGTCGCCCAGGGATACAAGGCCGTTACGCCGGATCTGGTGCGGGAGGGAATCCGCAATTTCTTCCACAATCTTTCCGGGCCGCTTCGCGCCGTCAACTGCTTTTTTCAAGGGAAGATGGCCGATTCGGCTGACGAAATGGCTCGATTCGTCTACAATTCCACCTTCGGAATCGCCGGTTTTCTCGACCTCGCCAAGGAGAATCCGAAACTCAATCCGCCCGAGGAGGATTTCGGCCAAACCCTCGGGGTGATGGGCCTCGATCACGGATTCTTCATTACGTGGCCACTCCTGGGCCCTTCCTCCCTCCGGGACACGTTCGGCAAAGGAGGGGACTGGTTTCTCACACCGACATCCTATATCGACCACACATGGACCCAGATCGGTGTGGATGGACTCGATACCATCAACAACACATCCTTCCGTCTGGGGGATTATGAAGCCCTCAAATCCGCAGCCATCGATCCTTATGTCTCCTTCCGCAACGCCTACATTCAATATCGGGAAAAGCAGCTCAACGATGCCGGCCGGCCCTGAAACATGATGGCCCCGCAAAAAGTCGCCCTTCCCGTGCTTGTTGTAAATGTCGGGCATAAGCGGGGTGGCTGGGGAAGCCTTTTGAGATTGCTGCGAAAACGTGTTTGAAGCCGCCGGAGATCGTTGGATCGGACGGACGTGTCCGATCGACTTTTCATTGAAAAGCAATCCGTTGCGATTCAACC
>JBFMBE010000123.1:0-10503 GCA_040755275.1 Thermodesulfobacteriota bacterium
ACGGCTTCGAAAAAAGGCCGCAGGCAAGGAGTGCAAATCCCGAGGAATGAGGCGTACTGAAACGTACGCCGCAATGACGAGGGATGCAGCACGACACAGCATCCGGCCTTTTTGCGAAGCCGTCAAGGATATCCCCTATCCTTCTGCATTCTGAATTAAACCGAAAATTTCCGTGCAATATCGTTGTCGATAACGTACATGCAGACTTCTTTTGCACCGAGCTGAGAATACTGGAACTTTCGGCCCAGGTTTTCGATGACGCTCTGCACATCCGACTTGATTCGCGCGTCGTAATTGTTGAAGGCCTCCGTTCCGAAATCCTTGATGGCCATCCGGAAGGCCTCGCTTTTCAGCAGGGGGTCGAGCGCCTTTTCTTTTAGATTATAGACGGTCCTTTCATAGAGATCTTTGTACAACTTCGTTTCGGTGATGGTTTTTCCCTCCTGCATCATTTCCACCGTCAATGTTCTTGCCGCATATTCCTTCTGGACATCCGACCGGAAGCGGTTCCGTTTTTCCGCCGAGGCGCCCTCTCCGATCAGGACGTTTTCCTGGGAAACGAGATAGTCTTCCGTGATCTCGAGCCGATCTCCCGTGAAGCGGCAACGTTCGATGGCCCCGATTTCGAAATTGACGGCAAACAGATAATTCTGGATATTCCGGGAAATGACTTCTTCGTTGTAGTCGTAGAGGGCTTCCTTGACCTCCTGAAGAACGGTATAGTTGTAAAGCCGTTGCAGGGATTCCAGAAATCCAGCCGGAATCGATCGCAACAAATCGGGGCGGATTCGCGTGAAAAAATGGCTGAGAGCCGCCATATTGATGAGTCTGCCTTCCCGGGCTGCAAAGGAATAGAACTCGTTGAAGATCTTGATCGAATCCCTGCCCGAAAGGCCTTGGTTGCCTTCCGATTCCGATTCGGCGATGATCCGTCTTCGCCGTTTTGCGGTGAATCGCTTCCGGTCCTCGTCCGTCAGCCAGTTCGGAATGTGGCCTGCGTAGATTTCCATCTTCAGGAGCATCAGGTTCTCGTCACAGTAGGAGCTGTAGCGCTGGGGATTTTCAATCCATTCCATCAGAGCCTCGGATCGGGTCCTGAGGCGTGTGGAAATGATCACCCGGGCGAAATTGTGCAGCACCCGGGGTAGGAAGCTGGTGTCGATGTGCTTTCCGAAAATGTTTCGATAAATGGCGACTTCCGTTTTCAAATCGAGCACGTATGGGATGTTGACGGATTCGATTCGATCACTGAAGGATTGTATGTCTTCGATGTTCTTCCGGTCTTCCGGGTTCATGAGCGCCAGAAAGAGGGAATGGACGTTTTCCTCGATGTCTTCGACCTTATGGACTTCTTCGCTGATGATGTTGTGCAGCTCGATCAGCCGTTCGACGTTGTGGCCCTTGATATCCATCAAGGCATAGATGCCGTTGTTCGTTCGGGCATACTGTGAATAGAGGTAGCGGATCCGGTTGCTGTCCCGAAGGATGGCGTTGATCCGGCTCTGCAGGATGGGATTGGTCAGAATCGTTTGTCGCATAGGTTTGTCCCCGGGGTTGAAGACCGAGATGCCTTCCCCCATACGTCGGGAAAACCGATATGGCCGGGCGAACACCATCCCGAACACTTTCAGCGGACTGCCCAGCTTCTCCAGCAGGGCTTCGAAAAGCGACTGACAGATGGTGCAGGCCGTTTCCCGGAAGACCCAGTCGTATTCCTTCTCCGTGTACAGGCGGTACTTGAATTCGTCGTTTTCGAAGAGTTCATCGAGGAATGCCCGACGGAATTCCTTAGGCAGGATGAGGATCGGATGATCGTGGCTCGGGCATGGGACCTCGATGGTTTCTTCGAGCGCAACGGGTGGTTCGTCCATGAGATGGATGTCCGGCTGAAGCTTTCCGGGCGGGTCTTCGATTTCGGCTGTCATTGTTTTGAAATTATAGGGAATCCTAGCCTCCGGGGGTTCTTGCATCAAATGCAGAATGCGATTGACGAAGGGGTGGATGTCTCCGTTTCCGGCGCCGCCGATGGCCCGTCGGTCCAGCCGCCACAGGGTTTCATAGCGCATTCCCTCATCCGTGTTGGCGTACTGTTCAAACTTCATTAGCAGGTTGTTCAGAAACGTGCTCTTCCCGCAGCCCGGTGGCCCGTCGAAGATATAAATCTTGTTCTGCTGAGCCCCCCGTCGCAGGGCTTCTACCTGATGGATGAGCCGGTTGGCGAAGAGCCGGTCGGCGAAGAATGGGTGATCGACACCTTCGACGAAAAGACGGGTGCAGTCGTAGTGAACGAAACGGATGGATTCCGGGTCGTCGGGGTATTCGTCCGTGCCTTCGCCGACGTAGGCATGGATCATATCGTGGAACACCTGAAACACGTTGCGGAGGATTAGATCCGGGTTTTGTACGAGGCGGGCGATGAAGGCTTCATAGGAAATCACGCAACGCATTTTGTCCTGACGTTGCATGTTGTCTTCGAGATGGCTGAAGGCCTTTCGAATCGTTTCCATGGCATCCTCCCGGAAAGGCAGGTGATGAGGGGGGGGCGTGGTTCTCAAGAATAATCAGAAGTGATGGCCTCGTAAAAAGTCAATTATATGATGGCCCCGCAAAAAGTCAGGAAGTCTCAGTCGAGTCGCGGGGTGACTGGGGAACCTTTTTCGCTGCTGCGAAAAAACTCAGCCGCCCGATCTCGTAGGATCGGACGGATGGCCAGACAGCAAACAGAGGCTGGTTGAATCGCAACAGTTTGTTTTTCAACCTAAATTTCGATCCAGCACGTCCGTCCGATCCAACGATATCCGGCGGCTTCAAACAGGTTTTCGCAGCAGTCTCAAAAGGCTTCCCCAGCCACCCCGCTTATGCCCGGCATTCCCGAAAAGCACGGGAAAATCGACTTTTTACGAGGCCATCAGAAGTGATGGAGTCGCAAAAAGTGGCCGATATTCCAATTTTGTCGATTGCCGGGCCTGAGCAGTCGGGCTATCGCGCGATCCGTTCTTCGCCGCAGAAAATCAACAGTCCGTACCCGGGGGCCAAGCAGGCCAGAGTCATGTTCAGTCTTCCGGCGAGATCGACGGCAAGAGACGTCGGCCTGGAAACCGAGACAACCACGGGGATGCGGGCGCGGCCCGCTTTCTGAACGAGCTCGTAGCTGGTTCTGGATGAAAGAACCAGTAGGGCGGCATCGTTCAGTCGGTTTTGCAGAAAGACCTTGCCGATGGCCTTGTCGAGGGCGTTGTGTCGGCCGACATCTTCTGCGACCGCGAGAATGTCCCCGTTCCGATCGGAGATCATCGCTGCATGCGAAGAATGGGTGGAGCGGCGGAGCGGCTGGTGTTTGCCGATGTCGTCGATGCAGGCCATCACCACATCGACGTTCAGCCTGCCGTTCATCGCAAAGGGGGCAATCCGGGTGCTTAGCTCCTCGACCAGCTCCTTGCCGCAGATGCCACAACTCGTCTGGCTGATGAAGCCCTTGCGTTCGAGGAAATCCGCGACGATCCGCCTTCTTTCCGGCTTGAGGGTTACGGTGACCACCTGCCCTTCTCCGCCCTCACATTGGGCCATGGATCCGATGTCGTCGATCGTGTCGAGAATGCCTTCGGTAAGGCAGAATCCGGCTGCATGGGCCATTTCGTCGCCGGGTGTCCGCATGACGACCGAATAGGGTCTGCCTTCGATGCGAATGGCCAGGGGTTCTTCGACAATCAGCTCACGAACGTCCGTCGTGCTGACGTTGCCGCTCCAGTGAATGAGACGTACGGTTCGGATCATGCGTTTCGGCTTTCTGAAACGGTGTGGGCCGTAGCGATGGATGATGGCCCCACAAAAATTCGCCATCCACGGATTTGCTTTCAAAGCCGGGCCTCCAGCAGGAGGGCTGGTGGTGTTTTGCGAAGCAGCGGAAACTGTTTGAAGCAGCCGGAGATCGTTGGGTCGGGCGGACGCAATTCATTTATTTTGGATTGAAAAACATTGTGTTGGAAACCAGCAAACCATTCTTTTCATTCTGGCCATCCGCCCGATCCTACGAGCTCGGGCTGCTGAGTTTTTCCGCTGCTGAGCAAAATTCACCCGCCTTCCTGCGGGTCAGTAGAAACTGCCTGACTTTTTGCGGGGCCATCATGGATGAAATCCGCAGGAGCGGTGAGTTGCAATCCCCTCCCGCTCGGCCCCCTCTCCTACGACGTCTGGGGAGAGGAGTGTGTCGCTGGGGACGGAAGGCTGCTTGCGGTTTCATCGGTCTTTACAATTCGGGAAGCGGATGTTAGATTCCGTCAAAAGGCATCTCCGTTATCCATTGAATCCTTGTCGCAGGAGCCCCCCATGGAATACATCAAGATCAAGTTCGGCAACGAGTTCGACAGCATCGGTTCCCGTTTCGAAACCACGCTTGAACAGATGTTCCGCACGATGAATCCGGGATTTTCGCTCTGCAGCCCTTCCTGGACGCCGCCCATGGACATTTTCGAAACCACTGACGCTATCATTATCCGAGCGGACATGGCCGGAGTCAAGAAAGAAGACATGGAAGTGGAGATCAACAGCAAGGCCGTCCGGATTTACGGAAAACGCTGTGAGCTCACCCCCCCCCAAAACGGCACGTATCGGTTGGCAGAAATCCAGTACGGAGCATTCGAGCGGATTCTCTTTCTCCCGGCACCGGTCGATACGGAAATCGTGAATGCATCCTATGTCAACGGATTCCTGCAGATCACCCTCGCCAAGATACCGATGGACACGGTGCACAAGATTCCCATTTCCGAGGAATAATGCCGATCGGTCTCCTTCACCGTTCGTCATGAGTTATCAACCACCAGCAAGTGGAGGTCACGAATGGCTGAAACGCCGCAACCCAATGAAGATTCAACGGAAAAAACCATCGATTTCCTACCGATACTTCCCCTGTTCGACGCGACGTTGTTTCCCAAAATGGTTCTGCCGCTCATGGTCATGCAGGCTGAATCCGTTCTACTGGTTGACGAGGCCATGGCCAAGAACCGAGTGATCGGCCTTGTCGTGTCCCGGAAAATCGAAAAAGAAGACGCCCCGCCCAAAGAAGCACTTCATGAGATCGGAACCAGTGCCCTGATTCTCAAGATGGCCAAAACGCAGGACGGACGGGCCCAACTTCTGGTTCAGGGGCTCAGTCGCTTCCGGATTCTCGAATACGTCGAGGGAAAACCCTACCTTCAAGCCCGAATCGAGATGGTTCCCGAGCAGGAAACCAAGAATACCGAAATCGAGGCCATGATGAGCCGCGTGCTCCAGCTCTTCGGGAGGGTGGCCGAACTTTCTCCCGGAATGCCCCCCGAAATTGCGGCTATGGCCAAGACCATCACCGAACCCGGTGTATTGGCGGACATGGTGGTTTCCACCATCAACGTCACGAACGAAGACCGGCAGAAAACCCTCGAAATCTTCGATGTGGCCGAGCGGCTGAAATTCGTGCTCAAACTCATCAGCCATCAGGTCGAAATCCTCGAGCTCGGCAACAAGATCCAAAGCCAGGTGAAGGGCGACATCGACAAGAGCCAGCGGGAATATTATCTGAGGCAGCAACTGAAGGCAATCCGGGAAGAGCTCGGCGAAAAGGACGACAGCTCGGTCGAGGTGGAAGAATATCGAAAGAAGATCGAGGAGCGAAACCTTCCGGAAGAAGCCAAAAAAGAAGCCGAACGGGAACTTTCCCGGTTATCCCGGATGCACCCATCCTCCGCCGAATACACGGTGGCCTCCACCTATCTCGACTGGTTGACCTCGCTTCCCTGGCACGAGACGACACCCGATACGATCGACATCAAAAAGGCCCGCAAGATTTTGGACGAAGACCATTTCGGACTCGAAAAGGCCAAGAAGCGCATCATCGAGTATCTGGCCGTGCGAAAACTCAATCCAGAGTCCAAAGGTCCGATCCTGTGCTTTGCCGGCCCTCCGGGCACCGGAAAGACGAGTCTCGGACATTCCATCGCAAGAGCCCTCGGCCGAAAGTTCCATCGAATTTCCCTGGGCGGGGTTCGGGATGAGGCCGAAATCCGCGGGCACCGCAGAACGTACGTCGGTGCCTTGCCGGGCCGGATCATTCAGGGCATCCGTCGTGCAGGAACCAAGAACCCTGTCTTCATGCTCGATGAAATCGACAAGGTTGGAAGCGATTTCCGAGGAGATCCGTCCTCTGCGCTTCTCGAAGTGCTCGATCCAGAGCAGAACGCCACCTTTCAGGACCATTATCTCGACGTTCCCTTTGATCTGTCGAACGTCATGTTCATCACGACGGCGAACATCCTCGACACCATTCCGCCCGCTCTGCGCGACCGCATGGAAGTGATTCAGCTGCTCGGCTACACCGAAGACGAAAAGGTGAAGATCGCCAATCGCTACCTCATTCCTCGGCAGCGAAAGGCCCACGGCATCACGGCCTCCCAGATCACCTTCACCCAGGCTGCCATCCGGTTCATCATTTCCGGTTACACCCGCGAAGCGGGGCTTCGCAATTTGGAGCGGGAAATCGCAGCCATCTGCCGCGGGGTGGCCACCAAAATCGCCGAAGGCGAAGCCGAACTTGTCACGATCAACCAGAACAACATCCCGAAATTTCTGGGGCCGATCCGCCAGATTCCGGAAACCAAGGCCAGGGCCATGTCTCCGGGGCTTGCCATCGGGCTGGCCTGGACCCCGGCAGGCGGTGACATCCTCTTCATCGAAGCCACCGCCATGCGGGGCAGCAAGGGGCTCACGCTGACGGGTCAGCTGGGGGATGTCATGAAAGAGTCGGCGCAGGCGGCTCTGTCCTTCATCCGCTCCAACGCAGCAGCCTTGGGCATTGCGGAAGATTTCTACGAAAAACACGACATCCACATCCACATTCCGGCAGGGGCCATACCCAAGGACGGTCCTTCGGCCGGTGTGACCATGTTGACGGCGCTTTGCTCTCTGATGACCGGCAAGGTGATCAAGAAAGACCTTGCGATGACAGGAGAAATCACCCTCAGAGGACAGGTGCTGCCCGTCGGCGGCATCAAGGAAAAGGTACTCGCCGCGCATCGGGCGGGCATTAAAACCATCATCCTCCCCAAATGGAACGAAAAGGATCTGGACGAAATCCCCAAATCGGTGCAGAAAGGCATTCAGTTCCATTTCGTGGATCGGATGATGGACGTTCTCAAACTCGCACTTGAAAAATAAGCGCTCGGCATGCCTTTCATCCTACGAAACGCCTTTGTTGTGGCGTTGACCTGTTGTATTGTCTGGTGGATCGGGGGATGCGCCAAGAAGGTGCAGCCCCTGCCGCCTTCCGTTCCTCCAACTCCGGCCCCTTCGCCCCCCAAGGCTCCTTCCACCGGTGTTCCGCCGACCAGCAGACCCTACCAGGTCTTCGGCAAATGGTATTATCCCCTGCCCGACGCCCGGGGTTTTCGGGAGACCGGAATCGCCAGCTGGTACGGAAAGCCCTTTCACGGCAGGAAGACCGCCAACGGTGAAATCTACGACATGTACGGTGAATCTGCCGCACACAAGACGCTTCCGATCGGAACCATCGTTCGGGTCCGGAATCTGCTGACCGGTAAAGAAATGGATATTCGGATCAACGATCGTGGCCCTTTCGTGGATGGGCGTATCATCGATTTGTCCTATGGATGCGCCCAGAAGCTCGATGTTCTCGGTCCGGGAACGGCGCCTGTGGAAATCGTTGCCGTTGGAACGACCGATGCCCTCGCCCAGACGGGAAAGATCGACAAAAATTATTATTATATGGGGAATTTTACGGTCCAAGTGGGTGCGTTCACCTACCCGGCCAATGCCGAAAAGCTCAAGCAACGGCTCGAACGGGAAGGGTATCCCCATGTCCATGTCGTGCAGGGGCTTGCGGAATCGGGCACCGTCTATCGGGTTCGGGTGACCCGCAGCACGACGCTGGAGCAGGCCCAATCGTATGAAAAGCATTTCGAGGCGAACGGATTTGCTGATGCATTCGTCGTGGCCGAGTGAGGGTCTCTGATCCGTACCTTCCGATTGCTCGGTCTTTGCGCTCGCAACACGTCGCTTTTCCTGTTCTTTTCGAATGATTTTCTATTGTGCTGGGTGCCAGACACCGGTTTCAAGCCGGATCCCGTTTTCAACACGGGGCATCCGGTAGATCCAGGCAGGAATCGAGGTGTGCCCGCACAGTACGGCTACCATCACCCGCTGGTACATGCTGTGCCCATCGGGCCAGAAGCCTTCCAGCCGATCGATAGGCGGCAGGTCGCGTAGCGGGTCGGTGAAGGTCACCAGCTCTCCGTGGATTAGGTCCCAGTCGCCGGTCGGGCGGTCGAAGTGCGGCGTGCCGATCTCCTGCTGCCTGCGGGCGTCGGCCAGAGGATCGACTGTGCCCCGGGCCAGTATCCGTTCTTCCGGCACCTCGAGGGCCGGGAACCCTGCGTGGAGATGGTAGAGCCTGCCCCAGACCGCGGCTGGTTCGATGCTACGGGCCTGTGCACAGAACCGTTGATGGTTCCAGTAGCCTCGTTTCAGGGTACCGTAAACGAAGAGCCGGAGGATGGTCTCGGGACTGTCTTCCGAGTTTGTGTTCAGGCTCAACGGTTCACCAATGTTCATGAATTCACTCCTTCGGGCAGAGTCCCTTGTTGGGGGTAAGGGGAATAAGCAAACCCGTCATCCCTGGGGAATGGCCCCGGGATGACGGGTTTGCCTCTTGAAAATGGTGGAGGGAACGACGACCTACCGAAAAACAGCCTCAAAGCCCCCTCTTCTCGTAACGCATTGATCATAAACGCTGCAATTATCTCACACAACCACTTTCCGGCAACCCGACCAGAGAAACGATTTTCTCCCGAACTCCCTGAGCGATTTCAGAATGTGTCTTGCCCGGTCGACGTTGTTACCATACAGGGCATCACGAGTGCCGATATGCGGCCGAGCGAGCCCTGGATCGACCTGCTGCAGCAGAGCGATGCAGTCCGATGTTTCCAGCTCAGCTTCGGCGACACATAGAGTGGGTATTTCAGAGGGATTTCGCTACCCGCCAACAGGCAATACGTAGACTTATAGAGTATCTCAAAGTTTTCTACAGACACCAGCGGATTCAACCGCGGCTTGCTGTCTCTCACCAGCAGCCTTTGACCGCCAGTATTATGAATTCAAAAAGGCCGCGTAGATTTTGGGTGTCCGGTATTGTCAACCGACCCCAAGAATCGTTCTGGAAGATTTTCCGAGCCACCACCCAGGCGGCTCGAGCGTTTCAGATTGACAGTTGACCTGTTTACGGACTATATTTGGTCGTACAAAGGAGGATAGATATGAAGCTATCGGGTCAAATCAAACCGATCAGTTACCTGAAGGCTCATGCCGCAGAAATCGTGCGTAACCTGTCGGGGCAAGGTGAACCCCTGATCATTACTCAGAATGGTGAAGCCAAGGTCGTGATGCAGGACATCGGGAGCTATGAGCAAACCCAGGAGACCATGGCCCTTCTGAAAATTCTCGCCCTCGGTTCGCGTCAGATCGAGGAAGGCAAAGTCCAACCCGCCGGTGACGTCATTCAGCGACTTCGAGGCCGGAGCAAGAGTCGCTGATGACCTTCCAAATATTTCTGACCGACGATGCGTTACGGGATTTGGAGGAGTTGTACGATTATATTGCATCCCACGACGCGCCGGGAAAAGCGGATTACGTTCTTGACCAAATAGAGAAGGCCTTTTCGAGCCTCTCCGAGAACCCGGAGCGAGGAGCCTATCCGAAGGAACTGCTGGCCGTCGGGTTTCGCGAGTACCGTGAGATATTTTTTAAACCCTACCGCATCATCTATCGAGTCATGTCGGAAAATGTTTATGTCATGGTGATTGCCGACGGCCGCCGCGATATGCAGACCTTGCTGCAACGTCGTCTATTACAGGCATAACTCTCCAGTTCTCCTTCAATTTCTCCTGTTCGCGCCGATCCGATACGCGAAGTGCTTGGTGTGGGTGTTCCGCTGCCGGTCGATGTCGAACCCGGCGTCCCGGATGACGTCCAGGTCGTTGCTGATGACGCACGTGAGCGAGCGATGCGGAGAGCCTACCGGGGGAACAGCATCACGGAGCAGGTTGCCTCGGAGGCCTTCCAGAATGTCGAGGGCTTCTGGGAAGACCTGTTTCCGGTGGAACGAAACAGGTGCAATCCCTTTAGCCCACATTCCACACCCTTTTGAGGCGTCATCTGGTGGGTTTTTCCGGAAAGGGAGGCGGTAGGCTGGATGTAAAGATATCCTCGGTAAGGCCAAGGGCCTGGAGATAGGCCAGTTGAACCGGTTTGAGCGGTTTCTTGAGCATCCGTATTCGGCAAGAACACGCCATCGGCGTTTGGCAATTGAACGAAGGCCGTCTTTTCTGGGTCTGCCGGCGGCATAGATGATCTGCTCTTCGACCCTGGGTTCCAGTGCATGTAGCGGTGTGGACAAAGAGCGCAGCGCTGCACATTCGGCTTCGGCATCGAGCTGACAGAAGAAGCTGTTTTTTCCTCTTT
>JBFMBE010000124.1:0-10470 GCA_040755275.1 Thermodesulfobacteriota bacterium
ATGATCGTAGCCGGAACCTCAGCCGTCGTTCACCCGGCGGCAAGCCTTCCCCTCGAAGTGAAACGTCACGGCGGCACCGTCATCGAGATCAACCCCGAGGTCACACCGCTTTCCGCGATGGCCGACCTTTCGCTCCGGATGCCGGCAGGAATGGCCATATTCGAGTGATTGAGGGCAGATCCGTAAAGCTCGGTATCGATCCATGGCTGCGAGCCAAACACATCACCAAAGAATGGTTCAAGATCCTGGTCCTTGGAGCAATCGAATGCACCGGCCGAACCTAGAAATGAGCGCCTTTTGGTTTACATGGATAGCCATGTCCATGCTCTATGTTTCTCCCCTCATCTTCTTCACCTATCCTCCTTTCGTAGACGTTCCCCAGCATCTGGCAACGCTGTCTGTCCTTCGGGGCCTGTCGGACCCATCCACGGGTTACGCAGAGAAATTTCTCGTAGAATGGTTTCCCAATACGAATGTCGGTTTGTTCGCACTGGATGTCCTCTTCCGGCACATGGTTTCCCCTCTTTGGGAGGTTAAATTATTCATTATTGCCTATATCCTATCGACTGCGTTGATCTTGCTGTGGATCCACCGTTTGGTTCACGGGCGTTGGATTTCGGCACCCTGGGGTGTATTCCTCCTTTTTCCCTTCCTATATAACTCCTCACTTCGATTGGGTTTGATCAATTATTGCATGACCATCAGTCTCTTTTTGTTGTGGCTGTGCATTATCCTCGATGGCATTCAGGATTTCTTGTGGAAACATTGCTGGATCCACTGCTTGTTGTTGGGAACGATCTTTCTGTTTCACTCACAACTCTATCTTTTCGCTGGTCTTTGTTCCATTCCGGTCCTGTTTTTCCTGAGCGATTGGAAGAAACGTTTCCGATTTTGTCTGGGTTGGATGCCATCTTTGTTATGCTTTTCCTTCTGGTACTGGAAAAAGTTCGCCAGTTCGGATGGAAAGATCGCATTTGCGGGAATCGATCAAGGATTTGGAGCGGAGTTCGTACCGGTTCTGGGCAACATCGGTTCTATCGTCGTCCACACCATTGGATTCAGCAGGTACGTATGGTGGGATAAAATCCTTTTGATCTTCATCGGCGTGATGTTATGGTACTGGAAGCCCAAACATTTATTTGAAGGAAACAACCGTGCCGCCTTGGTTTTATGGACGATATGGTTGGCTGTCCTTTGCTATTTCTTTCTCCCTCTCAATATCAAGCTTCAATTCTATATTTCCGCGCGAATGCTCATCCTTGCATGTTTTTTATCGGTCATCCTGATGGCATCCTTTCGTACACATCATTCAAAGCGGGTCATCATCACCGCCACCGTTCTTCTTCCGATCGTATTCTTTATCAAATGGGTCCCTTTTTTTCAAAACGTCAACGCCTCCTGGACAAGCGCCGTCCAACTCCTCAAACAAATTCCACCTCATGCGAAGGTCTTGGGGCTCCCATTTCAACAGTTTGAATTCGAAGAAAACGACCAAGAAGAACATTTCCCCACCCATTTGCACGTCGCATCCTTGTACCTTCTCGAACAACCTGGCGAAATAGCCAGCAATTTCATGATCCTTCCGTCTTCTCCGATACGATACCGGCATATAGAAACAGCCAATATCGTCCTACCTGATGTGAGATCGAACGTAAAGCCATGGTGTGCCTTGATTTCAGGCGGATGGGGATCGGATTCAGGTTACCTTCTATCTCGAGGAACCGGTGCGGAGTGGATGAGCTGGCTGGAGGCAACCCAAAAAATTCAGTTGATCGCCCAAAATGGCAACTGGTTTCTATATCAGAAAATCCGTCCCCTCATTTTGACAAACAGGGAAATCGAAGGGTGGTGGGCTTTATTGGGATGCAACAAGAGAATTCAGCCGATTACGAATATATGGCACATTTTCAAAATCGATACCCGGGACACCCGTCGGTTTGATGCTTCCGTGGAGTGGTGGAGAAAACAATATGGGATATGGGCGGGAGGTCAAAAATAGGATTAAACCAACTTCATGGCCATTATACAAATATCTTTTGAATTTATAAAGATAATAGCGGCATTTTTCGATTGATGATCTGCACGAACGGTCCGGAAGCCGGGATGTGCTGCACCTGCATGGCACCCTACGTCAAATGCGCTGTATGGCCTGCGGTAGGCGCAGGCCCTCCTTTCATCGAGCTCCCGAGGTGCCGCCGCTTCCGGCATGTGATTGCGTCGGCCGGATACGCCCGGATGTGGTGTGGTTCGGAGAATTCATTTCGGCGGATGTGCTGCAGCGGGCTTTCGACGAGGCTGCCCGAAGCGATGTCATGATCGTAGCCGGAACTTCAGCCGTCGTTCACCCGGCGGCAAGCCTTCCCCTCGAAGTGAGACGTCACGGCGGCACCGTCATCGAGATCAACCCCGACACCACTCCGCTTTCGTCGATGGCCGATTTTCCGCTCCGGATGGAAGCTGGTATTGCTTTTCATGAACTCGTTGGAATCCTATCTTAATTTCAATGTCATTAACTTAAGCCTAGTTATTTACAAATTACCTTGATTTATCAAAGAGTTGTGCTATAATGACCATGGTGATCGAAATCAAAAACTTTTTTTATAAGGAGGCAGAAAAATGTCAGATAATTTCGAAAATAGCGTACATGTTGGCACGGAACCTGCTTTGCGAAATATGTGCCAACCTTATTGATTTTTTAAAAAATTTCATCTTTTCTGAAAAATTCCTCACCTCATGCAAACAATCCCCCAAAGATTTTACCCGCAATCGAATCCTGCCTTTCCATCATATTATTTTCTTTCTGATCAATTTGATCAAAGGCTCCTATCAAGATGAACTTGATGGTTTCTTCAAGGCTCTTGACCATTCAGAATCCTTTATTCGAAAAGTCACCAAAAGCGCTTTCTGCAAAGCAAGGAAAAAACTTAAATCGAATGCATTCATCCAACTCAATTTGGAAGCGATCAATTATTTCTATAGACACTTCAATCCCAAAAAATGGTTTGGATTCACCCTGCTTGCAGTCGATGGATCAACCATAAAGGTTCCTAAAACCGCTGAAGTTGAAAAACATTTCGGGCTCTGGGGTGTCAATGGTCAAAATCCCTGTCCTCTTGGCAGAATCTCCCAACTGGGCCTGGATACCCTGGATCTAAGGCTTCGTCTGATTCGAATCGAACTGAAAAACGGTGAAACGGAAATACTGCTCACTTCCCTGGTGGATACTGAAGCCTATCCAGCAGAAATATTTTATGATCTCTATCACCAAAGATGGCCTGTTGAGGAAGATTACAAACTCATGAAATGCCGCATTGAAATTGAAAATTTCACCGGAAAATCTGTTCTGTCCGTTTATCAGGATTTTCATGCCCGGGTTTTTTCAAAGAACATTACGGCTATGCTGGCATTTCCAGCACGCCTAAGCATTGAGCAAGAGAACGATAAACGCTACCCCTATCAGATCAATTTCACGCAAGCCATCTCAAAAATGAAGGATACTATAGTTCTTCTGTTTGATCGACCTTTAGATACGGCAAAGACTTTGATTTCTGCTCTACATAACCTGTTTTTAAAAACCGTGGAACCCGTCAGACCTAACAGGAAATTTCCCAGAAAACATAAGATTCAAAAGATGTGCTTTTACCCTTCATTTAAACCGGTTCGCTAATTCAATGGCATTGGCTTTTAGGTTGTAGTGGGGACTGTGTTATACGCATGGGCAAGAAGCTTTTCTTCTTTTTTGCCAATTTAATTGTTTGAGTTCAGCAGTGGTTAATCTTTGATTTGCTAATAATCGTTCGAATGTTCTTTGTGCATATGGCCTAAACAGGGTTTGTTTTAAAAAGAATATAGATGATTTCATAGTTCTCATTGAAGTATGGGCCTGAATTAGCGGCGTGAAACCAGCTTTAAATTTGACCTAAAATCTGCAGACAATTAGCGGAGCCTGTTGCAAGAGATTAGAATTCAACCGGTTACACTTTTCAAGGGATCAAGTACCGTTCAGCAATTCAATGCGTACTTGACAGCACAATATGCTCAAAAACATAACGTCAAATCATAAAGTTAAATCAAAACAGAAGTTCGAGCTCGCAGCTTTTAGGTTTGCCGTAGCCCCCAAGGCGGCCTTAAGTTCTGATTAAAAGTACGCATAAACCAAATGAAGCATGATTTCGCTATCGGCGGCTACTTTCGCCCAACAATTCGCGGTAAATGCAATCATAGCCTTCGGCCATTTTTTCAACAGTCCATTCCTTTGCTATATGTGCAGCGCGAAATGCCCTCTGTGAAGCCTCCTCTGGATTTTCAAAGACTTGATTAATGGCATTTGCAATATCTTTGGGATCATAGGGATTTACAAACAATGCATGGTTTTCACGCAATATTTCGCGATGTTCTGGTATATCTGATACAATCAACGGGCACCCGCAAGCCATCGCCTCCATTACCGTATTCGGCATTCCTTCCCAAAGGCTTACCGATACAAACACATCAGCGGCTTTCATCAATGCCCAAAGCTCGTTTACATATCCTTTGAATTGAACTCGATCCTGTATCCCAAGGCACTTCGCGGTAATACGTAATTTTTGAATGTCGGGTCCATCGCCGCATATAATGGCCATCACGTCATGCTCTTGTGCCGCAATCGAAACGGACTTAAGGAATTCTTGCACATTTTTTTGTTCACACATCCGGCCCGCAAACAAAACCATGCGTTGATATTCTTTAATGCCCAAAGCCTGTTTAGGATACGGATGTACGGACTCTATCTGAATCATCGCAAGGCCGTTACGAATCAGATGAACGTTATTCTTTCGTTGAATTTCGCTTTTCCAGTAATCCACCCCTGCTTGAGAGTTAGCTACAACGGCATCTGCCCATCTTAACCCAAAGAAACGTCTCAGATATTTTTTTATGTTGGGTGAGTTTGCCTTGCCACCACACCTTTCGCTCAATACCCATGTTACACGACAGATGTTCGCCGCAAGGCCGCCTAATATGTCCATCATCGTCAACCATGTCTGAACGATATCAGGCTGCAATCTTCGAATGAGACAAATCAACTCCCAGACAATCATCGGGTCATAATGACCGCGATATGATACCTCGTGTATCTCAACTCGCTCTTTTCTTATTCGGTCGTAGTTAGGCCCTCTTCGCAAAACTGCAATGTGTACATTCCATCCATTTTCGACCAGTTTTGGGGCAAGATATGAAAGCTGTCTTTCGGCCCCGCCTCCTTCAAGGGTTGGGATCATGTGGATAACCCGCCTGATTTTCATCAGTCAATAAACTCCCGGAACCACAATTCCAGAAAAAGAAGCGCCCACAACCTGCCGGACCAATCGCGACGACCATCAGCATGCTCTCGAACCAGCTTGTTCAAAAACGAGACGTTGAAAATTCCTCGTTTACTGGTTCTTTCGTCAAGCAATGTACCTTTTAGAAGATCCAAGAGTTCCCTTCTGAACCACTTGGCGATGGGCAAACCAAAACCCGACTTAGGTTTTGTTAGAATTTCCGGAGGCAAAAGTCCCTTTAGCGCATGCTTCAGGATGACTTTACCTTCATGAGCATTTCTTTTGAAGATTGACGGAATTGAGGCTGCAAATTCAACAAGTTCATGATCGAGAAATGGGCAACGCACTTCCAAACTGTTCGCCATCGAAGCAACATCCGTCTTTACCATAAGGCAATCGGGAAGATAGAAAGCAAGATCATGACGCATCAACCAATCAAGATCATCCATGGTCTCATCAAAGGGATAATCAGCAAGAGAATCAACAGGAGTAGGCTCTGCGCGCAGGAACTTTTTGAAGTTCTCTGTATATGCAAATCGCTTTACCTCCGGTTTCAAAATAGCTGCAAAAAACAACCGACGTTCCTTAATATCGCGAGCCCCTATCATCTTGAGACCACGTTGGACACGCGCAGCCATGTTGATAGTCGCAAAAGGTTCAAGAATCATTTTCCCGAGAACCGCAAAAGGCATCCTCAGTCTACGGGGCAATACGTTCCACCGGTTCCATGCCTGAAGTGAAGCATAATTCTCGTAGCCGGCAAAATTTTCGTCGCCACCGTCGCCACTTAGAGCGACGGTGACATACTGACGCGTTATTTTTGAAACATAGTATGTAGGGATGGCGGAAGAATCGGCAAACGGCACATTGTAATGACGGATAAGAAGCGGAATGATTTCGGCCGCATTCGGCTTCACGATAAATTCGTGGTGTTCCGTCCCATACCGCTTTGCAACAAGGCGGGCGTACGGAAGTTCATTGTATGACTGCTCCTCGAAACCAATGGAAAAGGTTTTTACCGGAGATGAGCTTTGCTCAGCCATCAGGGCAACGATGGCCGCCGAATCGATTCCACCGCTCAGGAAGGCGCCAAGTGGAACATCTGCGATCATCCGCAATTTCAGACTTTCCCGAAGGCGCAGCAACAACTCTTCGGCGATCTCATCCATTGAGGTTGTCAATTTTTTTGGATTTGGCGGCTCCCAGTACCTTTTTTTTTGAATATTTCCGGTTATATCACAGACAAGGTATTCCCCGGGTTGCAACCGATAGATGCCGGCAAAAGCAGTAAGAGGGCTTGGTACAAACTGATGGGTCAGATATTGATCTATTGCATGGTAATTGGGTGATACGGAAACGTCGAGATCTATGGTTATTGCTTTAATTTCGGATCCAAACACAAAAGACTTGGGTGTCAAAGTGTAGCACAAAGGCTTCTTTCCGAGTCGATCTCTTGCGCAAAAAAGCCTTTTCTTACACTCATCCCAGATGGCTAAAGCAAACATGCCTCTGAGTTCAGAAAGGCATTCGGTTCCCTTCTCTTCATAAAGATGAACTATCACCTCCGTGTCGGTGTTTGTGGTGAATCGGTGTCCCCGTTTTTGGAGCTTTCCACGAAGTTCTTGAAAATTATAAATCTCGCCGTTGAAAACAACATGAACAGTTTGGTCTTCGTTCGCAAGCGGCGGGCACGCGCCGGGAGCAAGGTCAATAATGGAAAGCCGCCTCTGCCCCATTCCGATGTAAGGATTTGTGAATATTCCCTCATCGTCAGGGCCGCGGTGGACCATCGTACGACACATCGCTTGGACTAAATCATCCGATGGAATGGAACCATCAAATACGAGTTTTCCGCAGATGCCGCACATTATGCAATCCTGTATCTAAACACGGGGACGTATGACCAACCCAATACCATATGTAATGATCAAGGCGGGCAGGACCAATTGAACAACCAATGTCAGCAAAGCAAAAGACGTGCTTCGTACGTTCTGAAACATCCACGTAAGCAAATAGACTTGCAACGGAAATACCCACCAGCGGTCCATTTTCGATCGGAAAAAGGTCATTACCTTTCCAAGAATATAACCCAATGCCGCCCCCCTGATGAAGCCTTCGAAGATACCACCACCAACAATCGCTTGTGCGATGATACCGAAAGCCAATCCTCCCCCTTGGTCTTTGTAAAGAGGATGAAACTCATCCAAAAACCAGTTTGAAAGACTATTTTTGGGGAACCAAAGTACCTGACTCGGAACAAATCCAAAAAACTCTTCGTAGCGAATATACCACGGGATCTGGGGTTGAACTGAGGTTCTCGATCGCAGGACCTCAACAGCATTCCCCCAAAGGGAATCAAATTCGCCGGCACTCAAGTCATATCTGCTCAATAGAAAGAGATCCCCAAGACTTCCATAATTTCGATACCAGCCCAATATGCTAAAAACAATCAAACCCATTCCGCCCACAAGGAGGATTGATTTAACGGAGAAAGGCCTTACCAAAACGTGCCATGAAACCAATAAACTAAATAATCCCAAGGTAACACCTGCTCGTGAACCCGTAGGATCATATATCGCCACGAGGTAGACGATATAAAAAAACAGCAGCCAGCGTTGTCTTGGCCACCGTTGCACGAGCGCCACAATCAATATCACCATTGCGACATTTGCCCATCCCGAAGAGATCTTGATTAACTGCCTGATATTGAGGGGGAGTTGCTGGACGACAAAGTATTGTTCGATATAAGATGATGGCTTGTCAATCACCCCCGAGCCCTGAACAGCAAGCTGAATCACCAACGAGCCAAAAACGATAGTGGCTGCACCAATAACATGGTAGCGATCAACTTCTGGGATCCCTGAATTCGGTAAAATGCGCACCTTATGAATTAGAAAAAGATAAATAAAAGAAAAACCTGTAATGTAAGAGAGTCCGATTTTGATGATGTATGCAACTTCATCCCACTCCGGCTGAATCTGGTAAAGCCGGCCATGTACGGGGCTGTACTCGCACCCCAAGATTAGCCACATCATAAACGGAATAAGTATGTAAATGTCCGCCAAGATCAGCCAAACAAAACCCATGTCGTCTATGGGAAACCGCCGATCACGATTAAAACATCTGCGGTAAATCGCTGATGACATGATCAAAATACATGCGACTTCGATGAAGGAAATAACTTGAGAAAGATTCATCAGTTACGTACGCAAATCCTTAAAATATAGAGCGACGCCTGCGGGCAGCCCAACCACCAATAACAACTTCCCAATCAGTGTCGATATGTTCTGCATTTGATATTGAAACCCATACCCGCAGTGCAGGCCGTAACGGGTGGTGTTTATCGCAGCTTTTAAAAACATTAACGCGAACCTTGGGAAATAAATGGGTGCAATTTTGTTCAGCAAGACGTGTGAATACGTCATCTTTCCCCACGCTCCTTTTTTCGGTGACTTATGAAGGTTCATAATTGCGGATTCGTCCCCGGGCTCCCGATGATACACCCTCACGGAAATATTCACACATCGTGTAAGGAACCGTATGCCTATTTCAGCCCAAACCACGCTTTCAGGGACATAATCCGTAGACCCAGGCAGCTCAGGAAAAGGAAAGCGGCGCAAAACATCTGTCCTATAACAGGGTAATTTCTCCCCGCACATGGCACCGGTTGCGCTAAGCTCGAAATAATGCCCGTCCATACAAGGTCGGGGATACGGCTTGCCAACCAAACACCCCTTATCATCTACCGAGTGTCCTATAATACTTGAATAGCGATGCCGTTTTTCAAAGGGAATAGCCTGCCACTCCTGCCACAACGCCAAAAGCGCCCCTTCAGTTAACTCGTCGTCCGAATCGAGAATCACGGTAAGCACACCGCAGGCCAGTTGAACGGCTTCGTTGTGGGCGCGGTGTTTCCCTCCGTTAGGCTGGTGGAAATACCGAACTGGAAACCGGGAGCTGGCTGCCAGTTCTCTTATTAGCGACTCGGTGTTGTCTGTAGAACCGTCATCAATGACCAACCACTCAAAAATATCAGGTGGTTGCTTGCAGAGGCTCTTGTAGACCCTTGTGAGAGTGTGTGCTCGGTTATATGTGGGCGTAAAAACCGTAAATTGCAAGTTGTCTATCTCACTCACCAACCCAATTCCTTAATCAAAGGTTTGACGACTCTTCTCACGAAGGGCGGGAGCCGCCTTGCTACCGGCCCAAAAGCCTTCGATGTGAGCCATCGAATGGTTTCCGCTACTGACATAACAGGTCTTCGCGACAGATCAACCCCAATCCCCATCCGACTGAAGCGCCAGGCAGCCCAAGGAAACCACTTACCCTTTTCGATAACATGGTGACGATAGGGAAAGGCTGTCTCCCAGACACAGGAAAAGCCTTCAATCTCATTTGCCCGCCGGGATCCATTCACCTCAAACTCCCAGGCGCTCTCACCGGGAAGTAGCAGCCGCTGCAAAACATCTTTCCTCCATAATGCAGCTTGAGTTGAAACGCGATAAGGCTCTGACGGTTGGAGGGTTCCGTATTCTATGTTTCCCGCAGCGTCTCTTTCAGGCCCGGGTCGTGGGGTAAGCCTGAGCATGTTCAGGTGGTAAAAATCCATCGCCCAGAGCAAATGAAGAATTCTTTGGGTGTTTACACTCTTTCTCAGGAAAAAATCGTCAAGGCATAATATCACGTAACGAGTCGAGCACCGATCCAGTGCCCGTAAAAGCAAACTTGACCAGTCCAAACCCTTTCCGAGGCAGAGCGACTCTCCAACGCTTAACTCAAATTTTAGTTCTTCAGAAATAAGTTTTACTGGAAACGGGCAATCAGGCCAATAAATCTCAAAAAGCCTGAAAAAAGGTCTCCAAAGATCGTTGTATTTATCACATGAGGATACAATAACCGTTAAAGAAAAATCAATTTGCATACGCTTATTACATTGTCAGAACTTTTCACGATAGCAGAGTTCTGAGAACTTATATGGTGGTGTAAGATTTTTTGTGTAAATTTTAAGCACTAGAAAAAAGGGCGCTTTTCCGTTAAGAGAGGGTTTTGCCCAAAACAACCTCAAAGAAAGGAAAAGCGCCCAATGAGAATCGAGGTCAGTGTACCCGAGGTGGTAAGCATTTTCAAAGAGATTCAGCAAAACCCGGAGCAGATATTCCAGATGGTTCGG
>JBFMBE010000125.1:0-10348 GCA_040755275.1 Thermodesulfobacteriota bacterium
TTCAAAAAAATGATATCCGTCCTGGAGTTCGTAGATCATCGAAAGGGAACCAGGGTTCAAGGAAAAAATGGCTTCCACTTCTTCATCGGTTACGGCGAAAATGCGCTTGAATTCATCGTAGCGAAGCCGTCCGATGAATCCCCGCAGTGCCTTGTCCCGACTGATGGAATACGATTCGACAGCCTCCGGAAAACTCATCCCTTGTTTTTCGGTCGTCAGGATTTTTGCCCGCTCCTCGGCCTCGAGATGCTGTTCATCGATTTTCTGCATCCAATCTTTGTAGGTTTGGATGGATTTTCTGGCTTCCTCCGCATGCTCTCTGCTGGCTGTCGCGATATGTCGGAAGACAACCACCATTTCCTTGGGCATGATTTCCCAGAGCAGCACCCGCCCCACGGTTGTCTCGATGCGCTGGCCGCCCAGGCGGACCGAAATCGTGGCATGCAGGTCTACCTCCCGAGCATCGTAGGCACAGCGGACTTCATCCGGCCCCGAGAAGAGCCTTCCCTCCCCTTTCGAACCGGCGATCGCACGGGTCATGTAGTAGGCCCCCAAGACGATATCCTGGCTGGGAACAATGATGGGGCTGCCATTCGCTGGAGACAGGATGTTGTTACTGGAGAGCATCAACACCCGGGCTTCGATTTGAGATTCTACAGACAAGGGAACATGCACGGCCATCTGGTCACCGTCGAAATCGGCATTGAACGCCGTACAGACGAGCGGATGCAGCTGGATGGCCTTGCCTTCGATCAAAATCGGCTCGAAGGCCTGAATGCCAAGCCGATGCAGGGTCGGCGCGCGGTTCAGCATGACCGGGTATTCCCGGACGACTTCATCCAGGGTATCCCAAACGGCCGGCTCTTCCCGTTCCACCATCTTCTTGGCGCTTTTTACGGTCTGGACCAGATCTTTTTTCTCAAGCTTGTGATACACGAACGGCTTGAAGAGTTCGAGCGCCATTTTCTTGGGCAATCCGCACTGATGGAGCCGAAGATTCGGCCCAACGGTAATGACGGTTCTCCCCGAATAATCGACACGCTTTCCCAACAGATTCTGGCGGAATCTCCCCTGTTTACCCTTCAGCGTATCGCTCAAGGACTTGAGGGGTCGCTTGTTATTGCCGGTAATCACCCGCCCATGCCGTCCGTTGTCGAAGAGAACATCGACGGCTTCCTGCAACATCCGCTTTTCGTTCCGAATGATGATATCCGGGGCTCGAAGTTCGATCAGTCGTTTGAGTCGGTTGTTTCGGTTGATCACCCGACGATACAGGTCATTCAGATCGGAGGTGGCGAACCTGCCGCCTTCCAGGGGAACCAGAGGACGAAGATCAGGCGGCAACACCGGAATGACGTCCATGATCATCCAGCTGGGATCAATGCCGGAACGTCGAAATGCATCGACAATTTTCAGCCGTTTGGCCAGCTTCTGCCGTTTGGGAGTGGATGTCGTGCTCTTGATTTCGGCCCGGATATCCTGACAGATCTTGTCCAGGTCCACATTGTCCAGAAGCGTTTTGATAGCTTCCGCACCAATGCCGGCCTCAAATTTCGGGCCGTATTTCTCGAGCGTTTCCCGATATTTTTCTTCACTCATCAATTGACCGACGCTCAATGGTGTATCTTTGGGATCGGTCACGATATAGCTGTCGAAATACAGAACCTTTTCGAGGTTTTTCAACGTCAGATCAAGTACATTCCCGATTTTGCTGGGAAGGCTTTTCATGAACCAGATGTGCGCCACGGGACATGCCAGCTCGATATGTCCCATCCGGTCCCTCCGGACCTTCGATTGAATGACTTCGACCCCACATTTTTCACAAATGACTCCTCTGTGCTTCATGCGTTTGTATTTTCCGCAGTTGCACTCATAATCCTTGGTAGGGCCAAAAATCTTCGCGCAGAACAATCCGTCCCGTTCCGGCTTGAACGTTCGGTAATTGATGGTTTCAGGCTTCTTGATCTCACCATGCGACCATTCGAGAATCTGCTCCGAAGAAGCCAGTGCGATTTGAACCCCGATAAATTTTTTCGGATCTACAGGCTTAGCGAAAAAATCGGAATAGGCTTCCAACAATCGTCTCCTTATCTATCAACTATAATCTGGCCGGGCGTCATCCGCATCGGACGCCATCCCGAACCGTTGATCCTTCGCCCATCAGTCCTCTTGCATGACTACTTGGAATCGGGTGGTTCCTCCAGCAGAGCGATATCCAGCCCCAAGGCCTTCAGTTCGCTGGTCAGAACCTTGAAGGATTCCGGAATACCAGGTTCGAGTGTATTCTTTCCTTTGACGATTTTTTCATACATCCGCGTCCTCCCCGCCATATCATCCGATTTGACCGTCAGAAATTCCTGCAGGGTGTTGGCTGCGCCATAGGCCTCCATAGCCCAGACCTCCATTTCACCCAATCGCTGACCACCGAACTGGGCCTTGCCTCCAAGCGGTTGCTGCGTTACCAGAGAATAGGGACCGATCGAACGTGCATGGATCTTGTCGTCGACCAGATGGTGAAGCTTCAGCATATACATCGTGCCGACGGTGATCTTCTGCCGGAAAGGTTCACCCGTCCTTCCGTCGTACAGTGTCGTCTGGCCCGTTCTGGGCAATCCGGCCTCTTCCAGTAGGTTTTTGATTTCGATCTCCTTGGCGCCATCGAAAACGGGAGTGGCCATGGGCACACCCTTCGTCCAATTTCGGGATACCTGAACCAGCTCTTCTTCCGATAGTGACTCGAGATACTCCAATGCTTCCCGATCCTGCTCGGTTGCCGTCGAAAAGATCCGGCGGTATTTCTCTTTCAGCAGGTCCATCCGGTTCTGTCGCAGAAATCGCTCAATCTGTTTGCCCAGGCCCTTTGCCGCATATCCCAAATGAATTTCGAGAACCTGACCGACATTCATACGAGAAGGTACCCCAAGCGGGTTCAGGATCATATCGACCGGCGTACCGTCTTCGAAATAAGGCAGATCTTCTTCCGGAAGGATGCAGGACACAACCCCCTTGTTTCCATGCCGGCCCGCCATCTTGTCGCCGACCGAAAGCTTTCGCTTCATGGCCACATAGACTTTGACCATCTTGATGACACCCGGGGCGAGATCGTCCCCTTTTTCATAGCGATTCGCGGAACGTTCGAATCGTTCCTGAATCGCCTGTTTGGCGTTTCGATAGGTCTCGATGACACGATGGACCTCTTCCGATCGTTCGGCATCGACCAGAACGATACCTTCAAGCTGTTCCGGATGGATATCGGCGATCAACTGGGAAGTGATCACCTCTCCCTTCGGAATCAACACCTTCTTACCCTTCTTCAGAGGAACGCTGCAAACTTGTTCGGAAAGCAATTCCTGGAGTTTTTCCTGCGTAGCCATTTCGAGGATACGCTTTTCATCCTCGATGTCCCGTTCAAGGGCTGCTATTTCATCATCCTCGATTTTCCGGGTACGATCATCCTTGTCTCCCCCTCTTCGGGTAAAGACCTTGGCATCGATGACAATCCCCTGAATCCCCGGTGGCACTCTCAGGGACGTATCCTTCACATCTCCAGCCTTTTCCCCGAAAATGGCGCGAAGCAACTTTTCCTCTGGAGAAAGCTGGGTCTCCCCTTTGGGGGTGATTTTCCCGACCAAAATATCCCCGGGTCCGACCTCGGCTCCAAGGCGAATGATCCCGCTTTCATCCAGGTTGCGCAGCGCATCCTCACCAACATTGGGGATATCCCGTGTGATCTCTTCCTTTCCAAGCTTGGTATCGCGGGACACCACTTCAAATTCTTCGATATGGATCGATGTATAAACCCCCTCCCGAACGAGCCGCTCGCTGACCAGAATGGAATCTTCAAAATTGTATCCACCCCATGGCATGAAAGCGACGGTCACGTTCTTTCCAAGAGCCAGCTCTCCATGATCTGTGGCTGGGCCATCGGCGATGACATCGCCTTTTCGGACGACCTGACCCTTTCGAACGATCGGCCGATGGTTGAAACACGTTCCCTGGTTCGAACGGGTAAATTTGTTCAACCGATAGATCGTTACAGGACTTTGATCCGTATCGGTTTGAAGCGTATGCCTCACAACAATTCGAGATGAATCGACATATTCGATGATTCCATCTCGTGCCGCAACAATGGCGATACCGGAATCCCGGGCAACCACCCCTTCAATTCCCGTTCCGACGAGGGGGGCCTCATTCATCAGCAGCGGGACAGCCTGCCGCTGCATATTCGATCCCATCAAGGCGCGGTTGGCATCGTCGTTTTCAAGAAAGGGAATCAGGGAGGCTGAAACGCTCACCAACTGGTTCGGCGATATATCCATTAATTCGATTTGTTCCGCTGGAACAATGGTAAATTCACCTTCGACACGACAGATTTCGCTAGGGTTGACAAACTTTCCCACCGGAGTCAACTCGGCGTTAGCCTGGGCAATCGGCGATTTTTTCTCGTCGAAAGCACTGAGAAAGCGGATTTCTCCAGTAACCTGCCCGTTACGTACGACCCGATAAGGTGTTTCGATGAATCCGTATTCGTTCACCCGTGCATAGGAGCTCAAGGATACGATCAATCCGATGTTAGGACCTTCCGGTGTTTCGATGGGACAGATTCGCCCATAATGCGAAGGATGAACGTCCCTCACCTCGAATCCGGCCCGTTCCCGGGTCAGCCCACCAGGCCCCAGAGCACTCAGTCGACGCTTGTGGGTCGTTTCCGAAAGGGGATTGGTTTGATCCATGAACTGACTGAGCTGGCTCGTTCCGAAAAATTCCTTGATAACGGCAGAAACCGGTTTTGGATTCACCAGATCATTGGGCATGATGGAATCGATATCCTGAAGGCTCATGCGCTCTTTGATCGCACGCTCCATCCGGACCAGTCCGATTCGATATTGATTTTCGAGCAACTCGCCAACCGCCCTCACCCGACGATTCCCCAAATGATCGATATCGTCGACCGTTCCCTGGGTCTGACGGAGGTGAATCAGGTGTTTGGCTGTCGCCAGAATGTCTTCCCTGCGTAAGATACGAAGATCCGGCGCACAGCTCAGATTCAGGCTCTGATTGACCTTGAGTCGTCCCACCCCAGAGAGGTCATACAGGGCGCTCTTGAAGAACAAATGATCCACAAATTCCTGTGCAACCTCGTGAGTCGCGGGATTTCCGGGCCGTAACCGGCGATACAGCTCGACCATCGCTTCCTGCCGGGTTTGAACCTTATCGAGCAGGAGCGTTTTTCGAAGGATATCGCCGGCTCCCGATCCATCCATAAAGAGAATCGAAAAGCGATCGATGCCATGCTTCCGAATCTTGGCAATCGCGTTCTCATCCAAGGCTTCGTTGGATTTGACAAGAGCCTCTTCTCCCTGGGCGGTGCGAATGGAAAAAGCCGACACCTTACCGATGAGTTCACTCTCGTCGATCGGGATCATTTCGACTCCTTCGGCCTTTAGTCGCTTGACCGCCTTGATGTTGACGACCTTGCCTTTCCTGACAAGAATTTCCCCCGTCACCGGGTCCAAAATGTCCCTGCTCGCTTTCTGACCTTTGATGAGGTTTTCATCGAGAATCTTGAAGAACTGATTATCCTTTAGAAGGATGGTTTCCAGATCGTAATAATAGGCCAGAAGATCTTCATTGGAGTATCCGAAAGCCTTTAGAAGTAGGGTCAGTGGGAACTTCCTACGACGGTCGATGCGGATATACAGGATATCTTTGGGATCGATTTCCATATCGATCCAGGAACCACGGACCGGGATAATCCGAGAACTGTAGATCAGCTTGCCGCTGGTGTGTGTTTTTCCCTTGTCATGATCGAAAAAGACACCGGAGGATCGATGGAGCTGGCTCACGGTAACCCGCTCGGTTCCGTTGATGATGAACGTTCCCTTATCCGTCATCAGTGGAAGCGTACCGAAATAGATTTCCTGCTCCTTGATATCGCGAACCGTTGGAGCGGAGCCGGCCTGATCCGTATTGTACACAACAAGACGAACCTTCAGTTTCAGAGGGACTTCATAGGTGGTCCCCCGCTGGATGCAATCCTCAATAGAGCTTTTCACTTCAGCGAAGCTGTAACCGACATACTCGAGCGATGCACTGCCGGTAAAGTCCTTTATCGGAAAAACCGATTGAAAAACAGCCTGCAACCCAATATCCCGACGTTTTTCCGGTTCAACGTCCATTTGAAGGAACCGGGCATACGATTCTTTCTGAATTCCGATCAAGTCCGGAATATCGATGATCTTCTTGATCTTGCCGAAATTTTTTCGAATTCGCCTGGAGGCTGTGGGCATTTGGGTCATGGGTTCTCCACTGATCGATTCTGAAAAGAATGGATGGGATAGAAGATTGTCATCTTCGTATCCCATCCGAAAAAAAACTTGAATTGTATCCAAGAAGGGCTATTTGATCTCGACCGTACCACCGGCAGCTTCGATGATGGACTTGATCTTTTCGGCTTCTTCCTTGGAAACACCTTCTTTGAGCGGCTTCGGTACTCCTTCCACCAAATCTTTGGCTTCTTTCAGGCCTAATCCCGTAACCGTCCGCACTTCTTTGATGACATTGATTTTCTTGTCGCCGAATCCGGTCAGGATGACATCAAATTCGGTTTTCTCAGCCTCTGCGGCGGCCGGAGCACCGGCGACGGGTGCGGCGGCCATCATGGCGACAGGCGCGGCGGCACTGACCCCGAATTTTTCTTCAAGCTCCTTGACCAGTTCGGAGAGCTCCAGAACGGTCATATTGGCTATAAATTCAATTACATCTGCTTTGGTAACATTGGACATGACGATCTCCTCCAGCTTTCTTCTGATTTTTGTAATCTACGATTGAGCGGACTGCCGTTGATCTTTGATGGCAGTCAGTACATTCAGCAATTTCTGTGGTACCCCGGAAAGCACCCGGACAAGAGATGTCGGCACACCGTTCATGACGGACAGCAGCTGACCCAACAGCACGTCACGAGACGGCAAATCCGCCAGAGCCTTGATTCCATCGGCGGATACCAGTTTCCCACCCAACGAGCCGGCTTTGATGACCAACTTCTCATTGTTGTCTTTGATGAAATCGATCAAGACCTTGGCTGGCGCCACGGGGTCCGAAAAATGAAGGGCGATGGCCGTATTGCCCTTGAAATACTCTCTCAAGGATTCAGCCGTGTTCCCTTCTGCGGCACGGTGCAGAAGCGTGTTCTTAACGACATGGTACTCACTGCCTGCTTCCCGAAGTTTCCGGCGAAGTGCATTCATCTGAGCGACGTTCAATCCCACATAATTGGTGGCAATGACGACTTTGGATCGCTCAAACTTTTCCTTCAATTCCCCGACAATCTCTTGTTTCTTGAGAATTCTCACGTGTTCACACCTCCTTTCTGTTTCTGTACAACCGGAGGATTTCGGCGATCGTTTCGGATTTCCGCAAGGAGCGGAGCCCGCTTTGGTCTGCTTCCCATCTCGGTAGGTCAGCAATGCCGATTAAACACCTACAGGTGTACCCACGGTCTTCGACAGGTTGATTCGGCAACTGCGGCAGGAACGAAAGACGCCGTTGCCGAGGTTGGTTGCATCAAAAGGTTACAGCGTTCTCATGGTCGATGTATCGACCTTGATTCCAGGCCCCATCGTCGTTGAAACGGCGATGCTACGCACATAGGTGCCCTTGCTGGTGGATGGTTTCAGTTTCATGATGGTTTCAAGAAATGCGTTCATATTCTGCAGGATCTTGTCGACACCAAAAGAAACTTTCCCCATCGGCGCGTGAACGATACCAGCCTTTTCCGTTCTGAAATCGATCTTGCCTGCCTTGAGTTCATTGACTGCCTTGGTGACATCAAAGGTCACCGTTCCGGTTTTGGCGTTCGGCATCAGTCCCCTTGGACCCAGAATCTTTCCGATTTTCCCGACAACACCCATCATGTCGGGGGTCGCAACGGCCTTATCAAATTCGAGCCATCCGTTTTTAATCTTTTCTACGAGTTCATCCCCGCCGGCATAATCCGCACCGGCTTCAAGGGCTTCTTTTTCCTTGTCACCCTTGGCAAAAACGAGGACACGCACGGTTTTACCAAGCCCATTGGGAAGAACGACGGTGCCCCGAACCATCTGATCGGCATGGCGGGGATCCACGCCCAGCCTGACCGCGATATCGATGCTCTCGTTAAATTTCACATAGGAAGATTCGATGGCCAGTTGAACGGCCTCGCTCAGGCTGTATCGCTTTGTCGTATCGATTTTTCTCTTGGATTCCAAGAACTTCTTACCCCTGGTTGCCATATTTCGATAAACTCCTTCTCATGAAACGATTTCGATCCCCATACTGCGTGCCGTACCCATGATGATTCTCGTTGCGGAATCAAGATCGTTGGCATTCAAATCTTCCATTTTCATTTTGGCGATCTGAGTGACCTGCTCTTTGGTCAGACGTCCGATACGCTCCCTTTTGGGATCGGATGCTCCCTTCTGAACATTGGCCATTTTTTTCAACAGTACAGAAGCAGGCGGTGTCTTGGTGATGAAGGTGAAGGAACGGTCCTGGTAAACGGTGACGACGACCGGTATGATCATGCCTTCTTCGTTTGCTGTACGGGCATTGAAGCTTTTGCAAAATTCCATCAGATTGACACCGTGCTGGCCGAGTGCCGGTCCAATGGGTGGTGAAGGGTTGGCTTTGCCGGCCATCACCTGAAGCTTGACTTGAGCGACTACTTTTTTAGCCATGTTCGAGTACTCCTAATTCATCCGAAGATACGATGTGACTAGTGTTTGGCATGTATATTGTGAACAACCTTGGTTTGCGGAACATCGGAGCGGATCCCATTGAAATCGTGAGCAAAGCCTACTTCAGGTTTTGGTCACCTGCATAAAGTCCAGTTCGACAGGTGTAGATCTTCCGAAGATACTGACCAGAACACGGATCTTTCCTTTTTCGGCATTCACTTCGTCCACTGTACCGATAAAGTTGTTGAAAGGTCCTTCAATGACCCGTATTTCATCGCCAGGCTCGAATTGAAATTTTGGAAGCGGCTTCTGTTTGCCGGATTCCATACGACCCAAAATCGCCTGAGCATCGGCATCCGACAAGGCGGACGGCGTTGTCTTTCCACCCAGAAATCCAGTCACCTTGGGCGTGTCATTGACGATATGCCAGGTCTCGTCGTCGAGTTCCATTTGAACGAGAATATATCCAGGATAGAATTTTCGAGATGTCGTTTTCTTCTTTCCTTTGACGAGTTCGACCACTTGTTCGGTGGGGACGAGGACCTGTCCGAATTTTTCAGGATGCCTCGAAGAGGCGATACGCTCTTCCAATGTTTGTTTCACCCGTTTCTCAAATCCGGAATATACATGGACAACATACCATTTTTTCGACACGGATCCCCCCTACTTCAATATCAACTGCAGCAGACTGGAAAGCCCGATATCGATCAAGCCCAAAAACAACGATATGATCAGCACGAGCAAAATTACCGCAATTGTAGACCCGATCGTCTGCTTGCGCGTCGGCCAAGTCACCTTCTTCAGCTCGACACGCACTTCTCTCAGAAATTGAATACTCTCGGCGATATAACGGTTGCTGGTCAAGGCCGAAAAGCGGCTCCGCTCGATCGGCATTTTGGGCAATGCCGGTTGAGAGACGGATTCACGTGCAGCGACTGCTTGTCCTGAAGAGGAAACGATTTGAACTACCGGAGAAGCATCTGCCTGGGATTTCCGTGCATCTTCAATTTCGCCCTGTTTCTTCTTTTTTTGGGCAGGGTCCTTTTTTTTCAGTAATCTTCCCATTCTTCTCCCAAAAAAGGAGAAAGCCCAAAGCGTTGGTTTTTTCGAATCTCGACCAAAGATCTTTGAGCTTTTCCTTGGATTGCTGGGGTGGCAGGCCAGGAGGGATTCGAACCCCCAGCATTCGGATTTGGAGTCCGACGCTCTACCGTTAGAGCTACTGGCCTATTTCGATTGTATGGTGTCGATCATCCACAAACTATTATCGGACGCCAAACTTACTTGGATTCCTTGTGTTTGGTGTGTTTCTTGCAGAACCTACAATATTTGCTGAATTCGAGCTTGTCGGGAGTGGTTTTCTTGTTTTTGGTTGTAGTATAGTTCCGCTGTTTACATTCCGTACATGACAACGTCACAATCACTCTCATGGATTCTACCCTTTAACATTCGATCACGTAACCACGTCTCCGTTTGTCCGAAGGTCTCGGTCACCCGTGTCGAAATCTATTCGATGATATCACTGACCACACCGGCACCGACCGTTCGGCCACCTTCCCGGATCGCAAACCGCAACTCCTTCTCCATGGCGATAGGCGTAATCAGCTCAACAGACACCGTCACGTTGTCACCAG
>JBFMBE010000126.1:0-10317 GCA_040755275.1 Thermodesulfobacteriota bacterium
GCTCGACTCCTGACAGTGATCACCGAAACCAAACGAAAATGAGCCATCAGAGAGTACCTGTAGCCATGAAACCACGTGGAATGAAGCGGCAGATCACCGGTACCGTCGTCAGCAACAAGATGGACAAGACCATTGTCGTACTGGTTGAACGACTCGTGAAACATCCGGAATACCACAAATACATCAAACGTCAGGCCAAATTCGTTGCACACGACGAAAACAATGCCTGCGGCATCGGAGACCGTGTATTGATCACGGAATCTCGGCCACTGAGCCGAACCAAACGATGGCGGCTCAGCCAAATCATCGAAAAGGCTATTTGATACCGAGGGAACTGAACCATGATCCAGGCGGAAACCAAACTGACCGTCGCCGATAATTCCGGGGCCAAAATTGTCAACTGTATCAAGGTACTCGGTGGTACCCGCAGGCGATATGCTCGGGTCGGTGACATCATCATCGTTTCGGTGAAGGAAGCCATCCCCAACTCCAAGGTGAAGAAAGGGGATGTGATGAAAGCCGTAGTCGTTCGCACCAAAAAAGAAATCCGACGACCGGATGGAACCTACATCCGTTTCGACGAAAACTCGGCCGTACTGATCAACGCCAGTCAGGAACCGATTGGAACCCGAATTTTCGGCCCCGTCGCAAGAGAATTGCGCGCCAAACGATTTATGAAAATCGTTTCACTGGCCCCGGAAGTGTTGTAACAACCATCTCCTTCGGAGAGTAGAACGATGATGAACACACCCAAGTGCCATCTGAAAAAGGATGACAAAGTGAAGGTCATGACCGGAAAGGATGCCGGAAAAATCGGTAAGATCCTTCGGATCGACCGGAAGAAATGCCGTGTTGTCGTCGAGCACGTCAATATGGTCAAGAAGCATACCCGTGCCAATATGAAAAACAGCAAGGGCGGCATCGTCGAAACCGAGGCACCCATTCACTGGTCCAAGGTGATGCTGATGTGCAATCACTGCATGGCCCCGATCCGGATTCAAACCCAGGTGATGGAAGACGGCAAAAAGGTGAGGGTTTGCCGCAAATGCAATGAGCAAATCGACAAATGATGCCGCCCAGAGGATGAACATGTCTCAAATGAAACGCTTCTATGAAGAAACGGTTGTCCCGAAGCTGATGGAAACCTTTCGGTATAAGAACCGGATGCAGGTGCCCCGGCTCGAAAAAATCGTTCTAAACATGGGCCTTGGCATGGCGATTCAGAATGCCAAGATCATGGATGCAGCCGTAGCCGAGCTTGCCGGAATCGCTGGACAAAAGCCCATTGTCACCAAAGCGAAGAAAGCGATTGCAGCCTTCAAAATTCGGGAAGGGATGTCCATCGGTTGTATGGTAACACTCCGCCATGAACGGATGTATGATTTTTTCAGCAAGCTCGTCCATATCGCACTGCCGCGTGTACGGGACTTCCGCGGAGTTTCTCCCAAAGCCTTCGATGGTCGTGGAAATTATACCCTTGGGATCAAGGAGCATACGATTTTCCCGGAAATCAACTACGATGCCATCGAACAAATCAAGGGGCTGAATATCACCATCGTGACCAGCGCATCTACGGATGAGGAAAGTCGGACGCTCTTGAAATTCATGGGAATGCCATTCCGGGCATGATGGACAGGATGATGAGAACGCCACTTTCGTGAAGCGGGTTGAAGGAGGAAATCTTGGCGAAAAAATCGTTGATGAACAAAGCTGTTCGGAAACCGAAATTTTCCGTTCGTCGATACAATCGATGCCCGATGTGCGGACGGCCGCGGGGGTTCTTGCGGAAATTTGGAATCTGCAGAATTTGTTTTCGGAATTTGGCATCTCAGGGAAGCCTGCCCGGTGTCACCAAATCGAGCTGGTAGAACGGATCATCAGAACCAGCTGTACCGTCATGTAGGGAGCAAGCCATGGCCATTACAGATCCGATTGCGGATATGCTGACACGAATTCGAAACGCCGCAAAGGCAAAATTCAACAGCGTCGATATACCGGGATCCAAGTTGAAAATCGAGATAGCCAAAGTCATGAAGGAAGAAGGCTATATCCGTAATTTCAAATTCATTCAAGACCAGAAGCAGGGCATATTGCGGATCTACCTAAAATATGGCCAGGCAAATACCCCTGCCATCCTGGGGCTGAGTCGAATCAGCAAACCCAGTCGCCGCGTGTATGTCCGGGTGCAGGATATCAAGCCGGTGCTCAATGGATTGGGGACTTCGATTCTGTCCACGTCCAAAGGCATTCTGACCGACAAGAAAGCCCGCCAGGAGAAAATCGGCGGGGAAGTGCTTTGCAACATCTGGTAGCCAAGAGGTAATCCATGTCTCGAATTGGAAAGAAACCGATTCCCCTGCCGGAACGTGTCAACATCGTCTGTGAGGATGACACGATTACGGTTACCGGGGCCAAAGGTACATTGAAGAGTAAACTTCACCCGTCGGTTCAGATCTCGATTGAAGGTCAAACGCTCCATGTCCGGCTGAAGGAAAATTGCCCAGGGGATCATGCCTTTCAAGGCATGACTCGGGCGATCCTGGCGAACATGGTGACCGGGGTTTCCAACGGGTTCGAGAGAAACCTCGAAATTGTTGGCATCGGGTACCGTGCCGCTGTCTCCGGAAAAACGTTGAACCTGACCCTCGGCTATTCCCATCCTGTCGACTTCACCCTTCCGGATGGTGTGGAGGCCACCGTTGAAAAAAACACGATCATCACCCTAAAGGGGATCGACAAAGAGCTGCTCGGTCACACGGCTGCCGCCCTGAAACGTCTAAGACCCCCGGAACCATACAAGGGAAAGGGGATACGGTTCTCGACGGATCGAATCCAGAAAAAAGCCGGAAAGAAGGGCACCAAGTAAGAAGTGGTGATTCGTACCAACGAGTTTACCGAAACGCCATGAGTGTACATATCAATGGAAACCGGGTTCATGGGCAAAGACCCAAACAGCCCTTGATCCAAAAAGGACATTGACGATGGGGAAAACCAATCCAAGATATACGGCTAGGCTGAAGCGCAAGCAGCGAATCCGAAAGAATTTGATCGGTACGACGGATCGACCGAGATTGTGCGTATTTCGTAGTGCCAAACACATGTATGCCCAGATCATCGATGATTCTGCGGGCAAAACCTTGGCTGCCGCCTCGACGCTCGAAAAGGAGATTGCCGCAACGCTTTCCACAGTCAACGGAAAGGTCGAAAAGGCCAAACTTGTCGGTAAGGCGATCGCCGAGCGCGCCAAAGGCAAGGGAATCAAGCGGGTCGTCTTTGATCGAAATGGATATCTCTATCATGGGCGGGTCAAGGCCGTCAGTGATGGGGCTCGGGAAAACGGACTCGAATTTTAGCGAAGGAGGAGTTCCTTTGGGTAAACCGGAAATCAACGAAAGCCAACTGATTGACAAAGTGGTACACCTCAATCGGGTTGCCAAAGTGGTCAAAGGCGGTAGAAGATTCAGCTTCAGTGCCATTGTCGTCGTTGGAGACGGAAACGGCAGTGTGGGATGCGGGCTTGGGAAAGCGGGTGAAGTTCCGGAAGCCATTCGAAAGGGCGTTGAACAGGCGAAAAAGAATATCGTTCGTGTTCCCCTGACAAATGGGACGATTCCCTGTGAAACCATCGGGAAGTTCGGAGCCGGTCGTGTGCTGCTCAAGCCGGCTTCCGAGGGTACAGGCGTCATTGCCGGTGGGGCCGTACGGGCCATTCTGGAGGCCTGTGGCATCCAAAATATCCTGACCAAATGTATGGGATCCCACAATCCTCATAATGTCGTCAAAGCCACCATCGCCGGTCTATCCAAATTACAGAGTCGTGAACAAGTTGCCGTTCGGCGTGGGAAAGCGGTCGAAGAACTGTAAGGGGGAGAACATGTCTGAAGCGGTTAGGGTGACGTTGATCAAGAGCATGATCAGCAGGCCCGAAAAACATCGTAAAATTCTGCGTGCCTTGGGGCTGACCCGGATACGGCGATCGCGGACATATCCAAAGACACCCGATGTGATGGGACAAATCCAAAAAGTGTGCCATCTCGTTCGTGTGGAGGAAAACCTATGAAGCTTCACGAGCTGAAACCGGCCGACGGGTCTCGAAAAGCCAAGAAACGGATTGGAAGAGGAGAATCGTCCGGTTATGGAAAAACGGCAGGCAGGGGATCCAAGGGGCAGAACGCCCGATCGGGAGGCGGTGTCCGGCCTGGATTTGAGGGTGGACAGATGCCTATTCACAGACGTCTGCCCAAACGAGGGTTCAAACCGTATCAGCAACAGCGGATCGCAATCGTCAACATCCGCGATCTAAATCGCTTCGAGGCCAACGAGATTGTCGATCTAACCAAGTTGAAGGAAGCGGGGCTCGTAAAAGGCGATGTTGACGGAATCAAACTGCTCGGTAAAGGGGATATCCACGTGCCCCTGACGATTCGCGTCGGACAAATCAGTGCCGGAGCCAGGGAAAGGATTCTGGCGGCTGGTGGAACCATTGATGGTGGTCTATGATCGGAAGCGGATTTCAAAATATTTTCCGCGTACCCGAACTGAAGAAACGGCTGCTGTTCACGTTGGCCCTGCTGATCGTCTACCGGATCGGTGTGCACATTCCCGTTCCGGGAATTGACAGCATTGCCTTGGCGGCATTTTTCGCCAAAGCGAAAGGGACTCTCTTCGGCCTGTTCGACATGTTTTCGGGTGGTGCCTTCGAAAGACTGTCGGTTTTTGCCCTGGGCATCATGCCCTATATCAGCTCATCGATCATTTTACAGCTCCTGACAGTGGTCGTTCCACATCTGGAAAGACTGTCCAAGGAGGGGGAGCAGGGCCGGAAAAAGATCACCCAGTATACCCGCTATGGAACGGTCGTTTTGAGCGCGATTCAGGGGTTTGGTATCAGCGTCGGCCTTGAATCGATGGTGGCCCCAGGAGGGGCACCCGTTGTGATGATTCCAGGCTGGGGGTTTCGTCTGATGACCGTGATCACGCTGACCGCCGGCACGGCCTTCATTATGTGGCTCGGCGAGCAGATCACCGAAAGAGGGGTCGGCAACGGGATATCTCTGATCATCTTTTCGGGCATCGTCGTTCGTATACCCAACGCTCTGAGCAATACATTTCACCTGCTGTCAACCGGTGAGCTTGGCATCTTCACCGTACTGGTACTTCTCGTGCTAATGGTTGTCGTTGTCGGAGTGATCATTTTCATGGAGCAGGGTCAGCGACGCATCCCGGTTCAATATGCCAAGCGGGTGGTCGGCAGAAGACTCTACGGAGGACAGAGCACCCATCTTCCCTTGAAACTGAACACTTCGGGAGTCATTCCGCCTATTTTCGCGTCTTCGATCATTATGTTTCCAGCGACCATCGCCAGCTTTATCCACATTCCGTGGGTCAAACAGGTCGCAGATGCCGTGATGCCCGGAAAACTGGCATATGAACTTCTGTTCGTAGGGTTTATCATTTTTTTCTGCTACTTCTACACGGCCGTGACCTTCAATCCAGTCGATGTTGCCGAGAATCTGAAAAAATACGGTGGATTCATTCCAGGGATACGACCGGGGAAACGCACATCTGAATACATTGATCGTGTGCTTACACGGATCACCCTCGGTGGGGCCATTTATGTTTCTGCTGTCTGCGTGTTGCCTTCGATACTCATTTCCCATTTTCATGTTCCATTTTATTTTGGGGGTACCGCGTTGTTGATTGTTGTTGGCGTTGCCATTGACACGATGGCTCAGATGGAATCCCATATCATCAGCCGCAATTATGAAGGATTTCTCAAAAAAGGCACCGGAAAGATTCAGGGCAGGCGTTGATTTCTTCAGGATTTCGGGGAGTGGAGATACGGATCATGGCGAAGGAAGAAGCCATTCGCGTTGAGGGTAGGGTACTGGAAACGTTGCCGAATGCAATGTTCAAGGTGGAATTGGAAAACAAACACCAAATATTGGCTCATATTTCCGGGAAAATGCGAATGCACTTCATCAAGATCCTGCCGGGAGACAAGGTGACCGTGGAGCTTTCGCCCTATGATTTGACCCGGGGAAGGATCACCTACCGGGCCAAATGAACGCCCACAACAACGATGGGGAAACGCGGTTCTTCCAGATGATTCAACGGTCCTGGAGGAAGTGTTCTAACAGGACGAACGCTTCCGATAAGGATAAGGAGCTCAATCAAAATGAAAGTCAGAGCGTCGGTGAAGCGGATCTGCAGCAAATGCAAAATCGTACGAAGAAAAGGTGTGCTTCGAGTGATCTGCGAAAACAGAAGGCACAAACAACGGCAAGGCTAAGGAGGACGAGCGTTGGCTAGAATTGCTGGAGTAGACTTACCCAAGCGGAAGCGAATCGAAATCGGAATGACCTATATTTTCGGCATTGGGCGCTCGACCTCAAAGAAGGTGTTGAGCCAGTTGAACATCGATCCGAACAAGAAAGTCGATCAACTGACCGAAGGTGAGATCAACGACATCCGGAAAGTGATCGACAACGAATACAAGGTCGAAGGGGAACTGCGCAGCCAGATCTCCATGAGTATCAAACGGCTGATGGATCTTGGATGTTATCGTGGACTTCGACATCGGAAATCCCTTCCGGTCAGAGGTCAGCGTACCCGGACCAATGCGCGGACCCGAAAAGGCCCAAGACGGGCTGCTGTCAAGAAAAAGGTTACGGCCAAGAAATAATGATGGCCTGGTAAAAGATACAGAAGAGGCGACTGCATGGCAAAGAGAACACGGGTCAAGAAAAAAGAGAAAAAGAACGTTCCCAGTGGGATCGTCCATATTCAATCGACATTCAACAACACCATTGTATCGGTTACCGATCCGGGTGGAAATGTCATTTCCTGGTCGAGTTCCGGGGTACAGGGATTCAAAGGGTCCCGGAAAAGCACACCGTTTGCTGCCCAGATGACCGCCGAGGATGCCGTCAAGAAGGCCATGGAATATGGATTGAAGAACGTGGATGTTTTTGTGAAGGGCCCTGGAGCAGGCCGCGAATCGGCCCTTCGTTCCCTTCAATCGGCCGGTCTGAACATTCTATCCATCAAGGATGTAACGCCCATTCCCCATAACGGGTGTCGACCGCCCAAACGCAGAAGAGTTTGATCAGAAGACGAATTCGCTTCAGGCAGGTAAAAGGAGGAAGACTTGGCTCGATATACAGGCTCAGCATGCAGAATTTGCAGGAGAGAAAACCAGAAACTCTTCCTGAAAGGGGATCGATGCTATTCGGATAAATGCGCCTTCGATAAGCGTGGCTTTCCCCCGGGACAGCACGGACAACGCAGAGGACGGAAAATCTCCGATTATGGCGTTCAGTTGAGAGAAAAGCAGAAAGTCAAACGTCTCTATGGGTTATCTGAAAAGCAGTTCCGGATTTTCTTCGAAAGAGCTGAACGGCAAAAAGGGGTGACGGGCCACAATCTCTTGATCATGCTGGAGCGTAGACTCGACAATGTGGTCTATCGCATGGGCTTTGCCAATTCGAGAGCGCAAGGTCGACAGTTTATTGCACATTGCCATTTTCAGATCAACGGTAAAAAAGTGGATATCCCGTCCTATCAGGTCAAGCCGGGTGATACGATCGAGCTTCGGGAAAATAGCCGCAACATTCAGGCCATCATCGAATCGATGGATGCGGTGGTGCGAAGGGGCATTCCGCAATGGATTGAAGTGCGAAAGGAAACATTATCCGGAATGGTGAAATCCCTGCCGACACGTGAAGACATCACGACGCCCATTCAGGAACAGCTGATTGTCGAATTGTACTCGAAATAGCGGTTGCGCGTCATGACAGGCTCGTCATGACGCGCCCCGCGGTTTTCGATCACCCCAACTTCCTTGAAACACCGCTCAACCAACCGAAGACGCTACCACTGCGGGATAACCGAAATGGAATTCTTCGAAAGGAGTTCCCATCATCATGTCATCAAATGAACTTATGGCGATCAATTGGAAAAATATGAAACGTCCCGAGCGGATAGAAGTTTCATGTATGCCAATGTATGGAAAGTTCGTTTGTGAACCGATCGAAAGGGGATTCGGAACGACGCTTGGGAACGCACTTCGACGGGTCATGTTGTCGTCCCTTCATGGGGCTGCGATCGTATCGGTCAAAATCGAAGGGGTCATGCATGAGTTCAGTGCCATCCCCGGCGTTTATGAAGATGTATCGGAGATCATCCTGAACCTGAAAGAAGTACGCATTCGTGTATCCGATCCGACGCCAAAACAGCTGACACTCTCGGTAGAAGGTAGGCGTCGCGTTACTGCAGGGGATCTGATCAGTCCAGACGGCTCCTGTGAGATTCTGAATCCCGAACATCTCATCGCTACACTTACAGAATCGGATTCCAAGCTGGATATGGTGTTGACGGTAAAAACCGGAAAAGGCTATTCATTGTCCGAAAACAACAAGGATGAAACTGCCCCGGTGGGAACCATTCCGATTGACGCCATTTTTTCTCCCATCCGGAAAGCCGTTTTTACGGTTGGAAATGCACGTGTCGGACAAAAAACCGACTATGACAAGCTGACCTTTGAGGTCTGGACGGATGGATCGATCAAGCCTGAAGAAGCCTTGAGCTGCTCGGCCATGATCTTGAGAGAACAGCTCAACCTGTTCACCAATTTGGATGAAAATGCCGTTCCAGCTGAGACGGAAGAAATAGAAGAGGCGACTGTCGGCGAAATCAATCCGAATCTGTACAAATCGGTCGAAGAACTCGAGCTTTCCGTTCGTAGCGCGAACTGCCTGAAAAATGCGGACATCCACAAAATCTGGCAGTTGGTCAGCAAAACCGAATCGGAAATGCTGAAAACAAAGAATTTCGGTCGAAAATCATTGAATGAAATCAAGGAAGTCCTTAGCGGCATGGGGTTGTCCCTCGGCATGAAACTCGATGGATTTACGCCACCCGAGGAAGAACTACCGGAAGGAGAATAACAAGCCATGAGACACGGAAAAACCGGCGTGAAATTGGGTAGAACCAGCAGCCATCGCAAGGCCTTGTTTCGGAACCTCGTGACTGCGCTGTTCAAATATGACCGTATTCGGACAACGGATGCCAAAGCCAAAGAAATCCGAAAATGGGCCGATGATCTGGTGACACTCGCCAAGAGGGGAGACCTGCATGCGCGAAGACAGGCACTGGCGATTCTGACAGAAAAGGACGTCGTCTACAAATTGTTTCAGCAGGCTCCTGAGCGATATAAAGGCAATGCCGGCGGGTATACCCGCATTGTCAAGCTGGGGAATCGACCGGGTGATGCTGCACCGATTTCCCTTGTCGAACTCGTCGGTTTGGAGAATGCACCGGTTGTCACCTTCCGGAAAAAGCGCCGGATCGGATTTCACGGTAAAAGCAAGAAAAGTGATGTCGCTGCCAAGAAAGCAGAAGCCGCCAGCAAAACAGAAGAAGGCGGAGCCAATGTGACTGCAGCGGAAAGTTGATATCGCGGTTTCAATCCGGAAAAACAGAAAGACCCCTTTGCTGGAAGGCAAAGGGGTCTTTCTGTTTGGTTGACGCAAAAGCGGCCTCTTCCACGGGTCCTACCGGGTTTGCAACGATTAGAATGAGTCTAAATCGTTTGAATGTCGTTTCGGTCGGCTACTTCGGATGGGGAAAGAATTCATGCAGCATCAACCCTTGCCGATCCAAGGTGACATAGGTATAGCGATGCAGCCATTGACCCGTGTTGCAATACTGTCCGCCGTTCCATTGGGTGGTGTCCGCCATGTGCGTATGGGCAAGAACCACGCCGTCATAACCGCTCTGAAGCAGTGAAAGCCCGATTCTTCGCATGGCATCTGAACTGTGGATCTGGGTCGCACAATCCTTGGAATTGCGGCTGAGAGCGGAGAACCATAAGGCCAAACGGATGGCAGACGATCGGGGAAGCCGTTTGTACAGGCGCAGGTTTGCCGGATGCCACAGGATCCGGCGTAAGATGCGATGATGGCATCCGGTATCCGTCAGTCGATCCCCGTGTGATGCAAAAAATCTCTTCCCAAAAAGCCTGAACTCGATACAAGGCGGGTGAATGGTGACATTACAGGTCTTCTTCAGCACCGATTCGATCGAAAAATCATGGTTTCCGGGTACATAATCAAGTCGAACTCCGGCATAGGAGAGGGCCTCCAGCACATGAACGAACGGTCGCAGCTCCGGCCGGATCCATCCGTCGTATTCGATCCAGAAATCGAACATGTCTCCCAGAAAAACGATTCGGTCGGTCTTTTCAGGAAGTTCCTCAAGGAAAGAGCGCAACGCATCATCACGCGGCTGAGCGCTTCGAATGGTTGCGCCCAGATG
>JBFMBE010000127.1:0-10284 GCA_040755275.1 Thermodesulfobacteriota bacterium
TGAAAAACAGCATGTTGGAAACCACCAAACCATTCTTTCTATTTTGGCCATCCGCCCGATCCTACGAGCTCGGGCTGCTGAGTTTTTCCGCTGCTGAGCAAAATTCACCCGCCTTCCTGCGGGTCAATCCAGAGGGCCTGACTTTTTGCGACCCCATCCATGGTGATGGCCTCGCAAAAAGTCAGGCACACTTTACCGCGTTACCATCAACTCGGGCAACCATGTGGCCAGCTGCGGAAACATCATGACCAGAACGAGACAAATGGCCTGCAATATCACAAATGGATACACCGAGCGATAGATATCCATCATCTGAATTCGGGGTGGAACGATGGCTTTCATGATGAAGAGATTGAATCCGAAAGGCGGGGTGATGTAGGCCATTTCCATGTTGACGACGAAGAGAATGCCGAACCACAGGGGATCGAAACCGAGCTTCGTGATGATGGGAACGAAGATCGGGGTTGTCAGCATCAGGATACCGGCCGGATCGAGAAACATACCGAGGATGAAATAGATGATCTGAATGGTGATCAGGATCATCCAAGGGGAGACATCCAAAGAGAGCACCGTCTGGTGGATGAGTCCCTGGATTTCGGAATAGGCCAGAAAATGGGTGAAGGCTGTTGCTCCGATGATCAGCCAGAAGATCATCGCGTTTGTCTTCATGGTGCTCCACAGAGAGTCCCGGAGGGTGGACCAGGTCAATTTCCCATAGGCCATTGCACATCCCATGGCGCCGAAGGCACCTACTGCAGCCGCTTCGGTGGGTGTACAGATTCCGAAATAGATGACTCCCAGGACGAGAACGATCAATCCCAGTGGAAGCAGAACCCCCTTCAGCACAACCAGTTTTTCCGAAAGTGCGAAGGTTTCGGGAACCCCCGGGGCAAGCTTCGGGTTGTGCCAGGCACGGATCAGGATATAGACGACAAAGAGCAGGCACATCACCAATCCTGGAACGACTCCGCCGATGAAGAGTTTTCCGACGGACACCTCGGCCGTGGCGCCATAGAGAACCATGATGATGGATGGTGGTATCAGGATGCCCAAGGCTCCGGCAGCCGAGATGCAACCGATGGCCAGCTCCTTTTGATATCCTCGTTTGAGCATGGAGGGAAGGGCGATCAAGCCCATACTGACCGTTGCGACGGAGCTTACACCAGCCATGGCTGCAAACAGCGCGCAGATCAACACGGTTCCAACAGCAAGACCACCCCGCAGTTTTCCCATCCAGCGGTAGACGACTTCATAGAGATCGTCGCCCATTCCGCTCGATTTGAGCATGTTCGCCATGAAAATGAACAGGGGGATGGCGGAAAGCAGGAAACTCGACGATTCCCCGTAGGCATCGTTGAAGAGAAGCAACAGTCCGTTGAGCCCCCAGGTGCACAGAATGCCGATGGTGGCGATTCCGCACAGGGTGAAGGCGATCGGCACTCCTACACTGAGGAGCAGTACCAGGGCGGCCAAGACGATCAGCATCAGAAGCCAGGTATCCATGCAGTCAGGCCTCCTTTCCGGGTGTGCGATTCCGGGAACGCCACCGTTCGAAGGCTTGAATGGCGCGGACGAGACTCTGGAGTCCGAGAAGTGCCGCCCCGATCGGAACCATGACCATCGATGGGAACAGAGGAAGCTCGAGAATGCTCTGGGATCGTTTCATCCGAACGAGGGCTTCCCAGCTGGCCTCTCCGCCCTTCCAGACCATGGCCGATACGAAACTGAGGACTACGAGGCAGGTGAGCATTTCGACGAGATCCCGCTTCCGCTGGCTGAAATTTCGGTAGAAGATGTCGACGTTCACATGCTCGTTGTCCGCCAGGCAATAGGCCCCGCCCAACATGACGATGGCAACGAGAAGGTACTGGCTGATTTCATTCGACCAGCGGGTCGGTGCGTTGAAGATATAGCGGCTGATCACCTCATATAAAATGATCAAGGTCAGCGGTAGGATCAACCAGGCGCATGTGCGGCCGATCCATCGATTGACGTTGTCGATCGTATGCCAGAACCGTTTCATGGTCTCCTCGTGCAGGAGTCAGAAGTCAGAAACCCAGGGTGATGGAGCTGCAACAGTCGTCATCTTCGGCCCTCGCAGGGTCCATAAAAGGCAGCTGCATGGGTTCCTGCTTCGGCCGGGTATCGTCCATCCAGGTCGGGCCGCATATCCATCTCGGCTCTACACCCCGATGCTTGAAAGCCGCAGAAGTCCATTGCATCGGATCTGCGGCTGGGTGTTCACCTCCAAGGTTGAGGGACGGCCATGTCCAGTTATTCGATCTGGATGCCTTGTTCTTTCAGGTAAGCCTTGAGAGATGCCACCAGTTTTGCGGAAATCTCGCTCTTGGAGGCAACCTCATCCCAGAGCGGCAGCGTCTTTTTGCGGAGCTGATCGACGACTTCCGGTTTCAGGTCGATGATGGTGACGTTCTTTTCCTTGCAAACCTGGTAAGCCTCTTCATCGTATTTCGGATTGAGTTCCACCGTTCGCAGAAAGGTCTCCCACCCGGCCTGATCGATGGCCTTTCGGTTCTTTTCGCTGAGGGATTCATAGAGCTTCTGGTTGATCAAGATCTCGACGATACCGGGGGAGAAGAGGGCGGGCCGGATGATGTGGTTGGCCACTTCATAGAACTTGTAGTTGCCGATGGTGTAGAAAGGATAGTTGGTTCCGTCCACCGTTCCCTGTTTCAGGGCCATGTACTGTTCAGCTCCGGCGATGGAGACAGGAGATGCGCCCAGTATGTCGATGATCTTCGCCTCCATGCCGACAGCCCGGATTTTCTTCCCCTTCAAGTCGTCGACACTGTTCACCGGGAACTTCGTAATGAGTCCCATCGAGGCCACGCCAAGGGGAGCGATATAGTGGACACCGTGTTTCATGGTGGCCTGTCGCATGAGATCCAGCCATCCGTGTTTTTCATAGAGCTCCTGGGCATGCTTCGGGTCCGACCAGCCGAAGGGCAGCCATTCACAGTTCACCTCCGGAACAAAACCTGAAAAATACAGCATGCTTCCGGCGTATGCGTCGATCATGCCCTTGGCCATGGCATCGAAGGCTTCGTTGGTTTTCACGAGTTGATCCGGCCAGAAAATCTTGATGTTGACCTCTCCTCCGGTGAGCTCCTTGACCCGATCGGCAAACCAGATCGTGTTCTGACCCACGTAGGCCTTTTCCGGGTAGACGCATTGCAGCCGGACCTTGGTTTCGCCGAACGCCGTCGACCCGAATCCCATCAAGAACCCAGCCACGATGACCCACAACCAGACGTTCCGCTTCATGATCTTCTCCTTTCCTGTTGAATGCCTTTCGATGGTTTGAACCGCTTCTTCCTTCCTTTTCCTCTTTCCTTCCTACCGGCTTGCCTTTCGCCAACCCAGTTGATCCATGGCGATGATCGACTTGCAGATGTTTGCCGATCCTTCCACGATCACGTAGGTCGGAATGTCCCGATAGAATCGAGCGATGGGGTATTCCGTGGAATATCCGTAGGCGCCGAGGATGCGCATGGCGTAATTGGCGCATTTCATGGCCACCTCCCCTGCGAAGTATTTGGCTTGGGCCACTTCGAGTCCGTTGTTCAGATGGCCCTGGTCTTTCTGCCAGGCCGCCTTGTACACCAGAAGTCTTGCCGCCTCGATTTCGGATGCCATCTGCGCGATCAAATCCTGGTTCATCTGAAATTCACCGATGGGTTTCCCGAATTGTCTGCGCTCGTTGCAATACCGGATGGCGATGTCGAGGCAGGCCTGGGCGCATCCGACCGCTCCGGCTGCAGCTGAAACGCGGGTGTTGTTGAGGGATCCGAAGACGATCTTGGCGCCGTCTCCCGGATTTCCGAGAATGTTTTCCTTGGGTACCCGGGTATTGTTAAAGAAGATTTCACCGGTCGGCGACGAATGGGAACCCATCTTGTCCAGGTCGGTGGTCGTAATACCGTTGAAATTCTTGAGTTCTACGACCAGGGCAGACATGCTCTTGCTTCCCTTTGCCGGATCCGTATAGCAGTACAATACGACGACATCGGCCTGGTTGGCGTTTGAAATCCAGGTTTTGGAACCGTTGACGAGCCAGTGGTCTCCGCAATCCTCGGCCACGGTTTTCATGGACATCACGTCCGATCCGGCATCGGGTTCCGTGATTGCAAAACCGCCGAGAAGCTCTCCACGGCACAGTTGTGGAACGTATTTTCGTCGGATTTCTTCCGAGCCATATTTATAGATGGGATATGCGCAGCCAAGTCCGATGAGATTGAGCTGCACCCGAAGGCTGCTCGATACCCGGGCGATTTCTTCGGTGACAATGACGGCTGCCAGCCACCCCATGTTCTCTCCGCCGTAGGCTTCCGGGATCACCGTTCCCAGAAATCCGAGTTCACCCATCGGTCGGATGACTTCTGCAACGGGCAGGTAGTGATTCCTGTCCCATTCGTCGGCATAGGGTGCGATGCGCTTTGCGGCGAATTCCCGCACCGCCTTGCGAAGCATTTCATGTTCTTTCGAAAATCCAAAATCCATTTCCTTCTCCTTTGTCGTGAAATCAAGATGGATGGTCCCGTAACCAGTCGCTGTCCATCGATTTTCCTTCAATGCCCGACCTCCAGCAGGAGGGCGGGTGATGTATTTTGCGAAGCAGCGGAAACTGTGTGAAGCAGCAGTCTCAAAAAGCTTCCCCAGCCACCCCGCTCATGCCCGACATCTGCGAAAACACGGGAAAAGCGACTTCATTCCCGCTGAACGATGACTCCTCTGGGCTTGGTGCTGTCGCATACGGGATAGGGGATGAGGCCGGCATTGCGTGCCTGCCGCATCAGCTCGTCCCGGTGCCGGGGATGGGCGATGGCGATCAGCGCAAGGGCCCGCTCCTGCACGGTGAGACCCCGCAGACGGGCGATCCCCCATTCGGTTGCCACATGGTCCACCATGGAGCGCGGCACGGTGACGTTTGTTCCCATTTCCAACAGTGGAACGATTTTGGATGTGCCGTTGTATTCCGAATACAGGGCGATGACACTGACACCTTTCCCGTCTCCGGCGAACATGGTGCCCATGACGAAGTCGAGCTGCCCCCCGGTTCCGCTGATCTGAAAGGGGCGGTTTCCTCCGATCTGCTCCGAAGCCACCTGGCCGGTGAGATCGATCTGGGCGGCGCTGTTTAGGGAAAACATTCGGGGCTGCTCGGCGATGACCATCGGGTGGTTCGTGTAATTGACCGGATAGGTGGCGAACAGCGGGTTGCGATCCACGAAATCATAGAGTCTGCGGCTTCCCAGACAGAAAGTGAACACCGTCTTGAATCGGTCTCGGCGTTTGTCCCGGTTGGTGACGACCCCATCCTGGATCAGGTCCATCATCTTTTCGGTCAGCATTTCGGTGTGCAGTCCGAGGTTTCGAAAACCCGCAGCCTGGATGAGCTCCAGAACCGAGTTGGGCAGCCCACCGATGCCGATTTGAAGCGTGCTTCCATGTTGAATGAGGCCGGCGTTCAGGATGTTTTCTGCGATCCGACGATCGGCGTCGGTAGACTCGACGTGAGGCAGGCAGAACGTATGGGTCTCGTCGTCCTCGACCACGTAATCGATTCGGGAAATCGGAAGGCATTCTTCGAATCCGCCCGGAACCGTCGGCATGTCCTTTCGGACGACAGCCACAATGGTTTTAGACACGTCGGCGATGGCCATGGTTTCACCTGCGGTCAGACCGAAATTGAAAAAGCCGGATTCCGTCATGGGTGGGGTGACGAGGAAGAACACATCGAAGGACAGGGTATTGCGGATGAAGGAGGGGACGTTGTGCCAAGAGCTCGGAACATAGACGCCGATGCCCCGCTTTCTGCTGAGAGATCGGGTGAAACCGAGGATAAACCCGCTGTACCATTGGAAGGCAGTTCCCTCCGGGTCTGCATCGCAGATTTGGTACGGATGGGTGTCGATGTAGGTTCGGACGGTGACGTCCCGAAGTTCACAAACTCTGCGGGCGAGTCGTTCGTCGATGATGGCGGCTACATTGGCTGCACCGCCCAGATGGATGCTCATTCCGGAGCGGACCAGAGCCGCCGCTTCGTCGGCTGAAATACATTTGGAGCGATATTCGCTTTCGATGGAAGTCGGGTGCATGGCTACGATACCCTTTCGAAAACGCCCGCGATTCCCAGTCCTCCGCCTCCACAAATGGTTTCCAATCCGTAGCGGGCGTTTCGTCGCTGCATTTCGTGCAGCAGGGTGACGAGCACCCGGGTGCCGGTGCAGGCGATGGGATGCCCCAGCGAAATGCCCGAACCGTTCACATTGACCCGATCGTGATCGGCATCGACGGCCCCCATCTGACGGAGATCTGCCAGAACCTGAGCTGCAAAGGCCTCCTGGATTTCGATCAAATCCATATCCGGAAGGGATTTCCCGGTCATTCGAAACACCTTGTCAACGGCTGCCGGAACCGTGAGATAGGCCCGTCTCGGATCGGCTCCGGCGACTGCAATGCCCACCACCCTGGCCATGGGAAGAAGTCCCAGTGCCTTGGCTTTTCGTTCGGACATCACGACGACTGCGGCAGCCCCGTCGTTTTCACTGGAGGAATTGCCGGCGGTGCATACGCCGCCCAATACCGGTTTCAGTTTGGCCAGGCGCTCCAGAGATGTTTCGGGTCTTGGGGTTTCGTCCCGGTCGAACAGGACGGCATTCCCTTTGGGCTGCGGGATGCTTACTGGAACGATTTCGGCATCGAAAAGCCCGTTCTGCTGAGCTGCACAAGCCTTTTGATGGCTTCCCAGCGCCCACAGATCGCATGCCTCCCGGCTGATGCCTTCTTCTTGGGCGGCCGTCTCGGCCCAGGACATCATCGAGGGCAGGACGCCATAGCGCTCGATGGGCTGGGACATGACCCGTGCGCGCTGGATGCGGTCGTACATCGGAATCCCCCATATGGCCAGGTCTCCGTGGCCCCGGGGCATGCCTTTTTCTCCGCCGATCCCCCATTTGATGGAACCCGGCAGGTAAAATTCCCCCTGGCTCATGTTCTCTACACCGCCTGCAACCACGATTTCGGCCTGACCGCTGTCGATGAGCATGGCGGCATAGCGAACGACATCAAGGCCGGTGCAACACCTTCGGTCCAGCGTGATTCCCACGATGGATTCCGGCCATCCGGCTGCTAAAAGAGCCATTCGGGCCACATTGACGGATTCGCCGTTCTGGTAGGACTGGCCGAGGACGACTTCATCGACGCTTTCGGGGGGGATGGCGATCCGCTCCACTGCGGCTTGGAGCACCCGAGCTGCCAGGCGATACGGTTCCACGGTCTTCAACGATCCCATGTAGCTTCCAATCGCCGTTCGTACGGCGCTTACGATGACTGTGGTCGACATGAACGAATCCTTTTTCAGGGAAGGTGATCTGCATACAAACCGGAAGTCAGAATCCGAATTCAGATTGTACCCACTGCCTCAAAACGCGTGATCCGGCATTTCGAGGATTTCTCGGCCCGGTCGCTGGCACACCTCGATCGTAGCGAGCGTATGCGGCAGGGTGGTGTCTACGAACCATTCAGCTTGAAGAACCTTGGCCCGGTAAAAATCGGCTTCCTTGCCGTTCTTCCGAGATGCAGGCCAGGCTACTGCCGCCATGTCGAGAAGCCTCCAGGCCATGGCCACTTCGCCGAAGGCCGTCAACGCCGGATAGGTGTAGGATGCCCATTGCAGAGGATCGCTTCCCATTTTCTTCCGGAATTCTTCGGCCATTTCCCAGAGTCTTTCGGCAACTCCCGCCAAGGCCCGAACCTTGTCACCGATGGCCTCGTGATCCCGGTTGGCTTCACAGAACCGATCGATTTCGGACCGGAAGGCCTTGAAGGGGGCGCCGTCGTGAATCGTCATCTTTCGGCCCATCAGATCCATGGACTGGATGCCATTGGTGCCTTCGTAGAGGGACATGATCTTGGCATCCCGCAGGTATTGTTCGAGCGGGTAATCCCTGCAATACCCGTAACCGCCCAGGCATTGAACGGCGGTTTCGCAGACCCGGAATCCCATGTCGGAGCAGTAGGCCTTGATGATGGGCGTGAAAAAGTCGACAAGGTGTCGGTAATGATCCCGTTCGGGTCCGGAAGGCATTTCATGGGCGAAGTCCGACCAGAAGGCGGCCGTATAGATCATGGAGCGCATTCCGTCCACCATGGCCTTCATCCACAGGAGCATTCGCCGAACGTCGGGATGATCGATGATGGGTACGTTACCTTTCTTTCGGCCTGCCACATCGCGTCCTTGAAGTCGGGTTTTCGTATATTCGAGGGCGTTTCGGTAAGCCGTACCAGCAAGGGTCATGCCACTTACCCCCGTATTGATGCGAGCGGCGTTCATCATCTGAAACATGTGGGCAAGCCCTTCGCCCGCCTTTCCGCACAGAAATCCGATGCACCCGCCGGAGCCGCCGAAATGCAGTTGCGCCGTCGGGGAGGCATGAAGTCCGAGTTTTTCTTCGACGGCACCACAGACGACATCGTTCGGTTCTCCCAGGCTCCCGTCGGCTTCGACCCGAACCTTGGGAACGACGAAAAGCGATATTCCCTTCACACCCGAAGGTGCGCCGTCGATGCGCGCCAGAACGAGGTGCACGATGTTTTCGGTCAGATCGTGCTCTCCCCAGGAAATGAAGATCTTGTTTCCGACGATCCGGTAATGATCTCCTTCGGGGTAGGCCGTCGTGGTGATATCGGCGAGGTTCGATCCACAGTCGGGTTCGGTCAAACACATGGTGCCCGCCCATTTCCCGCAGTACATGTTGGGAACGAATCGTTCCTTGAGTGCGTCGGTGCCGAAGCTTTCGATGAGGTGGGCCGCTCCGTGGGTGAGGCTCGGGGCCATGTTGAAGGCCTGGCAGGCCCCGTACATCATGTCGTTGACGACGATGCGCATCATGTGCGGAAATCCCTGTCCGCCGTATTGTGGATCCCGGGCGGCGGCGATCCAGCCGTTTTCACCGTATTGCCGGAAGGCTTTCCGGAATTCTTCCGCACAGCTCACCCGACCGTTTTCGAATTTCACACCCCAGCGTTCGCCCACTTCGTTCAGGGGGTCGACCACTTCCCGGGCGAAACGAATGGCCTCGTTCACCATGAGATCGAAGGTCTTTTCGTTGAGCTCCCGATACCGCTCGAGCTTGCACAGTACGCCGTAGCGGAGCTGTTCCTTCAAAATGAAGAAGATGTCCTTGGGGTTGACCTTGAAATGGCCCATGGTATGCTCCTTATGCCTTGCGGCTTCCGTCCGGGTTGTACGTATACCAGCCTTTTCCGGTTTTTCGCCCCAGATGTCCCGCCTTGACCTTGCGTCGCAACAGAAGCGGCGGATAGAACCGGGGATCTCCCGTCTCGCGGTACATGGACATCAGTGCTCCGTAGGTCACGTCCAGCCCGACCATGTCGCCGGTTTCGAAAATTCCCATTTTCCGGCCGGAGGCCAGCCGAAGTCCCTTGTCGATGTCCTCGACCGTGGCGACGCCTTCCTCCACCAGCCGCATGGCCTCGATGGCCGACGGAAAATTGATTCGGTTGATGACGAAGCCGGCTACATCCCGATAGACCATGATGGGTTCCTTTCCGAGCTGGGTCACGAATTCCTTTCCGGTCTGCAGGGTCTCGTCGGATGTCCCCATGCCTTTGATGACTTCTACGGCTTGCATCATGGGAACCGGGCTGAAGAAATGCAGCCCCAGGACCTGTTCCGGCCGCTGGGTGACGGCCGCAAGCTCGGTGATCGGAATCGAGGAGGTGTTGCTGGCAATCAGCGCCTCCTTCTTGCACATGCGATCGAGGTTGCGAAACACTTCCTGTTTGAGCTCGATGTTTTCAAAGACGGCCTCGATCACGAGATCGGCATCGGATCCAGTTTCATAGGAGGTTGACAGGGCGATTCGATTCAGAATCGCCTCGTTGGAATCGGCATAGGTGCCTTTTTCGACGAACTTGCCGACGGACCAAGCGATTCCTTGTTTGGCTTTTTCCAATGCTTCGGCCTTCACGTCGGTCAATACCGCCGTCAATCCTGCGGCCGCACATACCTGGGCGATGCCGCTTCCCATCAAACCGGAACCGATCACCATGACGCGTTGAATAGGCATATTCATCCTCCTTGTGGGGTTTGTAATCGATACGAATCATAGATGATGGCCCCGCAAAAAGTCGCCATCCACGGATTTTCTTTCAAAACCGGGCCTCCAGCAGGGGGGCGGGTGGTGTTTTGCGAAGCAGCGGAAACTGTTTGAAGCAGCCGGAGATCGTTGGATCGGG
>JBFMBE010000128.1:0-10229 GCA_040755275.1 Thermodesulfobacteriota bacterium
CGCAGGCAAGGAGTGCAAATCCCGAGGAATGAGGCGTACTGAAACGTACGCCGCAATGACGAGGGATGCAGCACGACACAGCATCCGGCCTTTTTTCGAAGCCGTCAACATTCACCCGCCCTCCTGCGGGTAACTAGAGGGCATCCGACTTTTTACGACTCCAGCCGTATCGATTGTCCTCTACAAAATCTCCACCATCGACTATCAAGTGCCAACTGCCGATTCTTCGAAAATGAATTGACTTTTCGGGGATTTCATAGACAATGGGCCCCAGCCAACCTGATCGGGATAATACCACAGATATACCGCCATTGAATCCATGCTGAACGAAATCGAGAAAAAAATCGTCTTTGCCATCCAAAGCGACATTCCCATCGTGGAAAGGCCGTATCGACTGCTGGCCGAACGGCTGCAGATCGACGAGGAGACTTTTCTGAACACCCTGCGAGGACTGTGTGAGCGGGGCATCGTTCGCAGGCTTGGGGCCACCCTTCGGCACCAGAAAAGCGGTTACGAAGCCAACGCCATGACGGCCTGGCAGGTACCGGAAGATCGGGTGGAAGCCGTCGGACAGGCCATGGCCAAATACCGTGAAATCTCCCACTGCTACCGGCGGAATCCGGCTCCGGGCTGGCCCTACAACCTCTATACGATGATCCACGCCCGAAACGAAGACGCCTGTCGGGCCGTTGCCGAAGCCGTCTCTCGGGAAACCGGGATAGACACGTACATTTTTCTGTTCAGCCGCCGGGAAATGAAAAAAACCTCCATGACCTATTTCCCGGAAGACGCCTTCCCCGAACTCCCATCTCCCGCAGCACCCAACGTTTCCTCGTGACCCTATCCCATCCTGTGAACGTGCTGCTGGTGAATCCTTGGATTCACGATGTGGCCGCCTATGATTTTTGGGCAAGGCCCATGGGGCTTTTGCAGATCGGCGCCCGGTTGCGGCGGGCTGGGGCGCGGGTGACCCTGCTCGACTGCTTGAACCGGTTCCATCCAGGCCTGCACCCAACCGATCCTGCCCTGCGCTATGGTCGGGGGCCATATCCGAAACAACCCATTGCCAAACCTGCCGTCCTGTCGGATGTTCCGAGGCGTTTCTGCCGTTACGGGGTTCCGCCCGAACTCATCCGAAGCGACCTTGCGTCCATGTCCCGTCCGGACATCGTTCTGGTGACTTCCTTCATGACCTACTGGTATCCGGGGGTGATCGAAACCATCCGGGAGATTCGGTCCGTTTTCGGGGATGTGCCTATCGTTCTGGGTGGGATTTATGCGAGGCTCTGTCCGGAACATGCCCGGATGACGAGCGGTGCGGATCGGGTGGTGGACCATCTGGTTGGGGAAGAGGTTCTGCCCCTCGTTGCCGAGATGACAGGGACGGTCTTGGAAGAGGTCTCCGCAGCCGATGTAGAGCCCTTTCCGGCCTTCGAACTGCTGTCTGTTCTGCCTTTCGTTCCGATTCTAACGACGACGGGCTGTCCTTTTTCCTGTGCCTACTGTGCGTCGGCCTATCTGAACCCGATTTTCCGGCGCAGACCGGTCGATGTCGTGGTTGGAGAAATCCGATTCTGGCATGAAACCCGCGGGGTCTGTGATTTCGTGCTCTATGACGACGCCTTTTTGATCGATGCGGCGCATCATGCCCTGCCTCTTCTCGAAGCGGTCATCCGCTTGGGACTGTATCGCCGTATCCGCTTTCATACGCCCAATGCCCTGCACGTGCGGGAAATCGATACCGAAACGGCCCATCTGCTCTTTCGATCGGGCTTCAAGACCGTTCGGCTGGGGCTTGAGACCACCCTCTTCGGACCGGATCGCCCCTTCGATGTCAAGGTACAGGCCGAAGATTTCCTCCATGCGGCACACAGTTTGCGGCAAGCCGGATTCGAGAGGCATCAACTCGGAGCCTATCTGCTGGCGGGATGCCCCGATCAGTCCGAAGCCGAGGTGTTGCAGGCCATACGGGCCGTCAAGGCTGTGGGTCTTACGCCCATTCCGGCCTATTATACGCCTATTCCCCACACAGGCCTGTGGGAGAGGGCATGCGCCGTCTCACGGTATCCGCTGGCCGACGATCCGATCTATACGAACAACGCCATCTTCCCCTGCTTGCCGCAGGGGTTTTCCTGGGACTGGATCCGGCGTTTGAAGGAAGCCATCCATGACGACCCATGAACCCGAAGCCATCCGAATTCGCGGGGCCAGACAGAACAACCTGAAGAACATCGATGTAGACATTCCCATCGGAAAGCTCACGGCCATCACGGGCCTGAGCGGTTCGGGCAAGACGTCGCTGGCCATGGACACGCTGTATGCCGAAGGTAGGCGGCGTTACATCGAGACGTTTTCGGCCTATGCCCGCCAGTTTCTCGATCGGATGGATCGCCCCGATGTCGATCTCATCGAGAACGTTCCTCCAGCCATCGCGGTGGATCGAGCGGCTCCGGTGAAAAGCTCCCGATCCACCGTCGGGACGATGACCGAGCTCACCGATTATCTGAAGCTGCTCTATGCCCGGATCGGGGTGCTGCATTGCGACGGATGCGGAAAACCGGTGCTGCGGGAAACCCCCGAATCCGTCTGGGGAGCCATTCGTTTCCTGCCGGCCGGTGAGCCCATCGTCATCACCTTTGATGCGCAGATCGACGATGTCCCTTCTGCCGTCTCCGATTTCCTGCGCCAGGGGTTCGACCGAGTTCTTCGGGAGGACCGGGTGCTATCTCTGGAGCAACTGGAGGTTATGCCTGGGGAGACCGTCGAAATCGTCGTGGACCGGCTGCGCTTTTCCGAAGACCAGCGGGAACGACTCATTGACTCCATCGAGCAGTCGTTCCGGATGGGGGCGGGAGCGATGAACGTCTGGGCGCAGGGCCAGCGGCGAAGTTTCACTCAGTCGCTTTCCTGTGCAGCCTGTGGCATTGTCTACCGTCCGGTGATTCCGAACGTCTTCTCCTTCAACAGCCCGATTGGGGCTTGCCCGGTGTGCAAGGGGTTCGGCCGGGTGATCGACATCGACATGGGCAAGGTCATTCCGGATCCGCGCCTCACGTTGGCCGAGGGGGCCATCCGGCCTTTCGGGTCGGCGAAGGATGGCCGAATGGAATTCGCCGATCTCGAGAGCTTCTGCCGCAAGCAGGGGATTTCACTCGAAACGCCTTTCGATGTTCTGTCCGAAACGGCCAGACGGGCCATCATCGAAGGCGAAGACGGCTATTACGGGGTGAAGGGGTTTTTCGAATGGCTCGAGAGCCGTACGTACAAAATGCATGTACGGGTCTATCTGTCCCGATACCGCAGCTACAACACCTGTCCGGCCTGCCGGGGCTCTCGGCTCAAGCCCGAGGCACTTCGATACCGGATTGCCGAAAAGACCATCTCCGAGGTTCAGGCGCTATCGGTGAGCGAAGCGCTTTCCTTTTTCCGATCTGTCGGATCCGACGAATCCGTAGGATCCATCGGATCGGGCAAGGAGCCCCACCGAATCCTTCTTGATGAAATCATGGGAAGGCTCTCGGTTCTGGAAGATGTCGGATTGGGCTATGTGACCATCGATCGGGCTTCCCGGACCCTTTCGGGTGGGGAATCCCAACGGGTGGCGCTGGCTTCGGTGCTGGGTGCTTCCCTCGTGAACACCCTCACCGTTCTGGACGAGCCAAGTGTCGGACTTCATCCTCAGGACGGCGAGCGGCTGACCGCCATCCTGAAGCGATTTCGGGACAAGGGTAACACTGTGGTGGTGGTCGAGCACGATCCGGAAATCATCCGGCAGTGTGACCGGGTGATCGAGATCGGGCCGGGTGCCGGCAGTGCAGGCGGTCGAGTCCTCTATAGCGGTCCGGTGGGCATGCTTTGGGGAACGGCGACAGCCGATGTTCTTTTTCACCCCGATTTCATTCCCGTTCCGGCAGTGCGGCGGAGGCCGGCGGATGGAAAATGGATCACCGTTCGGGGGGCGGCCGAACATAACCTGAAAGGTATCGATGTGGCCGTGCCCCGCGACCTTCTGGTCTGTCTCACCGGGGTTTCGGGCTCGGGTAAATCTACGTTTGCCGAAGACATTCTCTACCGGGCGGCCGCCCGTGCCAGGGGGATTGGAGAGGAGCGGCCGGGCGCCTTTCATTCCATTGATGGTGTGGACGATTTCACCGATGTCCTGCTGGTGGATCAGATGCCGCCGGCCAAATCCCCGAGGGCCAATGCACTTACCTACACCCATGCCCTGGATGTGTTGCGCAAACGGCTGGCCGAATCGCCCGAGGCGAAGGCCAACGGGTGGGGGCCTGGCATGTTCTCCTTCAACGTGGCGGGCGGCAGGTGCGACACCTGCAAAGGCGAAGGATTCAGCCGGGTGGAAATGCAGTTTCTGCCGGACGTGTTCATCTCCTGCCCGGACTGCGGCGGCAGGCGGTTCAAGCCGGAAGTGCTGGCCGTTCGATATTTGGATCGATCGCTTGACGACTGGCTGTCGATGACGGTGGATGAGGCCTGCGCCTTGTTTGCCGCAGGGGATGCCTTGCACGGGTGCCTCAAGCCGCTTCACGATGTGGGTCTGGGTTATTTGCGGCTCGGGCAGCCGCTTGCCACCCTGTCGGGTGGGGAGGCGCAGCGGCTGAAGCTCTCCCGATTTCTGGCCCAGGTGGGGGGCGGCGGCCATCTGCTGATCCTCGATGAACCGACGACCGGCCTGCACGGAAAGGATGTGGCCGTACTGATCGGGGTGCTGAACCGTCTCGTGGATCGGGGCAACACCGTCGTCGTCATCGTGCACCATCTCGACGTGATCAAGTGCGCCGACTGGGTGATCGATCTGGGGCCGGGAGGCGGGGAGGCCGGCGGGCGTGTCGTGGCCGCCGGTCCTCCCGAGGAGGTTGCCGAACACCCCGAATCGGTGACGGGCCGCTTTTTGAAGCCCTACCTCGGAATGGCTTCTCCGGCAGGACGGATCGAGGAATCCACGGAAGCCTTCCGGCCCATGGCTCGAACGGCAATCGAAGTGATCGGCGGCCGTACGCATAACTTGAAAAACGTTCACATCCGCATTCCCCTGCATCGGCTCACCGTTCTAACGGGGGTTTCGGGTTCCGGAAAATCGACCCTGGCTTTTGACGTGCTTTTTGCGGACGGGCTGCGGCGTTACCTACAGAGCCTTCCTCCCTATGTCCGGCAGTATCTGTCCATGCCCGAGCGGCCCGAGGTGGACCAGGTGATCGGACTTCCGGCAACCGTCGCTATCGAGCAGCGAGTGAGCCATGCCGGCAGACGATCGACCGTGGGTACCTTGTCCGAGGTCTACCACCATCTGCGGTTGCTCTTCAGCCGCATGGGAGTTCCCGAAGACCTGCAACAGCGCTTCGGCGCCGATCCCCCAGACCCACGCCTCTTTTCCTTCAATTCGCCAATGGGGGCCTGCCCCACCTGTGACGGCCTCGGGACGGTGGACGGGGAAGGTGTTTCGATCTGCCCGGTTTGCCGCGGGGGAAGGCTTCGGCCCGAAGCCCTGTCTTTTCGAGTGGACGGCCTGAACATCGTGGAGATGGCGCAGTGTTCGGTGAGTGCGCTCGAAAAGCGCTTTTCCGAGATGGTTTTCCCGGTATCCCTGGATCCCGTAGCTCACCCCATCCGGATGGAAATCGTGGAGCGGCTTCGGACCTTAATCCGTCTTGGCCTCGGGTATTTGGGGCTCGATCGCTCGGGGGACACCCTGTCGGGTGGAGAGGCGCAGCGAATCCGACTGGCTGCCCAGCTTGGCTCCAACCTGACGGGGGTGTGCTATATTCTGGATGAGCCCACCATCGGACTCCATCCCCGGGACAATCACCGGCTGATCGATGCCTTATCGGTCCTTCGGGACCGAGGAAACACCGTGATCGTCGTAGAGCACGACACCGAGACGATCGAGGCGGCCGACTGGGTGATTGATCTCGGGCCTGGCGCAGGAGAGGCTGGCGGTAGGGTCGTCTTCGAGGGAACGCCCGGGGCGTTGCGGACGGCAACCAATTCTTTGACCGGGCAATGGATCGCTCGAAGGGAAGACCGCAACAGCGATGGACAGTCTTGCCAAAAGACCGATGGAAATAACGGCTCGATGGGCATTCAGGAGACGAAGATTGGGTATGCCGAACGTTCGGCTGTCGAAGGGCGGGTACTTTCGGTTCGCGGCGCCAGAAAGAACAATCTTCAGGCCATCGATGTGGACATTTCCCTGGGCCGTTGGGTGACCTTCACCGGCGTTTCGGGTTCCGGAAAATCTTCGCTCTTAAGGGAAGTGATCTGCCGGGGGATTCAGGCCCGACTGGCCAAGCAGGTGCCTTCGGAGGAGCCGTTCGGCGGGCTATTTGGATGGGAAGCCGTCGACCGGGTGCTCGAAGTCGACCATAGCCCCATCGGGAAGACCTCCCGTTCGATTCCGGCTACTTATATCGGGGTTTTCGACGAAATCCGAAAACTGTTTGCAGCCACACCGATGGCCCGAAGCCGGGGCTATGGGGCGGGGCGGTTTTCCTTCAATATCGCCGAAGGTCGTTGCCCTGTCTGTGAGGGGCAGGGGCAGATTCAGGTCGAAATGCGGCTTCTTCCCGATGTGACGGTTCCATGCGAAGCCTGTCTGGGGAAGCGGTTCAATGCAGACACCCTCGCCGTTCTCTATAAAGGAAAGAGGTTGGCCGACGTGCTCGATATGACCTTCGAGGAGGCCGGACGATTTTTCCTCGCTGTTCCCAAGATCCGAAAACCCCTGCATGTCGTTACGGATATCGGCCTGGGATACTTGCGGCTCGGGCAGCCGAGTCCGACTCTCTCCGGCGGTGAGGCCCAGCGCCTGAAGCTCGCCCGCCAACTGGTCAAACCGGGATCCGGCCATACCCTGTACATGCTCGATGAGCCGTCGACCGGGCTTCATCCCGTGGACATCGAACGGCTGATCCGGGTGCTACGAGCCCTGGTGGACAAGGGGCATACCGTTGCCGTCATCGAGCACAATGTCGAGATGATCCTTGCCTCCGATGTCGTCGTGGACTTGGGGCCGGGCGCCGGTCCGGACGGTGGGCGGGTGGTTGCCGTCGGAACGCCGAAGGAACTCATGGATGGATCGGCTCCATCGGCGACAGCCGAAGCATTGCGGCGGTATTGCCGAAGACCGGAGAAACCGTGACTGTTTTTGATGGCCCCGCAAAAAGTCAGGAAGTCTCTGTCGAGTCGCGGGGTGACTGGGGAACCTTTTTCGCTGCTGCGAAAAAACTCAGCCGCCCGATCTCGTAGGATCGGACGGATGGCCAAACAGTGAAAACAGGCTCGTGGAATCGCAACGGCTTGCTTTTCAATGTCAATACGTTCAAGCGCGTCCGTCCGATCCAACGATATCCGGCGGCTTCAAACACGTTTTCGCAGCAGTTTCAAAAGGCTTCCCCAGCCACCCCGCTTATGCCCGGCATTTCCCAAAAGCACGGGAAAAGCGACTTTTTGCGGGGCCATCAAATCTTGACATCTTGATGGAAAATCGTCAGTCTTTGGTAGTGGGCAGGAGACGATCGTGGGGCACGGTGGCATCGTTGGCGTTGCAATCGGTTTTGCGCTCTGGGATCGGCGAACCATGACCCGGCCATTCGAAGCGAAAATCCGGCCCATCGAAAAGGAACTTGCCCGGAAGGTGGCATGGTCGGGAAGTGTTGTACAAGGCTGAGGAAATGCTCTATCATATTGCTCCCATCATAGGACGACCCAACTGAGGAAATATCATGCCGTTTGAAAAACGCATTTTGTGTATCGGCGCAGGCTATGTCGGCGGGCCGACGATGGCCATGATCGCCTGCAAATGTCCCCAGTACAAAGTGACCGTCGTCGATATCAATGCAGAGCGCATCGCCCAGTGGAATTCGGACCGGTTGCCTATCTATGAGCCGGGTTTGGACGAGGTCGTGCTCAAGGCCCGGGGAAGAAATCTGTTCTTTCATACCGATATCCCCGAAGCCATTCGCGAGGCGGATATCATTTTCGTCAGTGTCAACACCCCGACGAAAACCTTCGGAGAAGGTGCGGGGATGGCTGCCGACCTGCAGTATTGGGAAAAGACCGCCCGCCAGATCCGCGATGTCGCAACGACTTCCAAGATCATCGTCGAAAAGAGCACCCTTCCCGTCAAAACCGCCCAAGCGATGGAGCGGATTCTGACGGCAACCGCAAACGGCATCCACTTCGACATTCTGTCGAATCCCGAATTTCTGGCCGAAGGCTCGGCCATCCGAGACCTTGAATCTCCGGATCGCATCCTGATCGGGTCTCGTGAAACCCCAGAAGGGATCCGAGCCAGAAAGGAACTGGTCGATATTTACGCCAACTGGGTGCCGCGGGAACGGATTCTCACCATCGACATCTGGAGCAGCGAGCTTTCCAAACTGGTGGCAAACGCCTTTCTGGCCCAACGAATATCCTCCATCAACACCATCTCGGCCCTCTGTGAAAAGACCGGAGCCGACGTTTCGGAAGTGGCGCATGCCGTCGGGCTCGACAGCCGGATCGGGCCGAAGTTCCTCAACGCCAGTGTGGGCTTCGGGGGGTCCTGTTTTCAAAAGGACATTCTGAATCTCGTCTATATTTGCCGGACTCTCGGCCTCGAAGAGGAAGCCGCCTACTGGCAGCAGGTGGTCGACATCAACGAGCGACAAAAGAAACGTTTCGTAACGAACATGCTGCGGGTCATGTTCAATACGCTTGCCGGAAAGAAGATCGCCGTGTTCGGCTTCGCCTTCAAGGCCGATACGGGGGATATCCGGGAAAGCCCGGCCATCTATGTGGTGCGGCAGCTCTTGGCTGAACGGGCCGAGGTCATGATCACGGATCCGAAGGCCATCGAAAACGCCCGCGAGGAGTTGAAGGGGCTTTCCGGTGTCGGATTCACCGATGATCCCTATGAGGCGGCCCGAGACAGCCATGCCATTGCCGTGCTGACCGAATGGTCTTTGTTTCGGGACCTCGATTATGAAGCCATCCATCGAGCCATGGTCAAGCCGGCCTTCGTTTTCGACGGCCGAAACATCCTCGATCACGACCGTCTTTATGACATCGGATTCAATGTCTACCCCATCGGAAAACCCAAACGGAGCCATCTGCACGAATGAACCGGTATTCCCGCAAACGAATTCTGGTCACCGGTGGGGCGGGGTTTCTGGGATCGCATCTATGCGACCGCCTGATTCAGGAAGACCATGATGTCCTGTGCCTGGATAATTTTTTTACAGGGACCAAGGAAAATATCGCCCACCTGATGGGGCATCCCCGCTTTGAGTTGGTGCGCCATGATCTGGTTCAGCCCATTTTTCTGGAAGTCGATGAAATTTACAACCTGGCCTGTCCGGCTTCCCCGATTCATTACCAGTACAATCCGGTGAAAACCATCAAGACCTGCATTCTGGGTGCCATCCACATGCTGGGCCTGGCCAAGCGGGTGAAGGCAAAGATCCTGCAGGCATCCACCAGCGAAGTCTACGGTGATCCGGACTGCCATCCTCAACAGGAGTCATACTGGGGCCGGGTGAATCCGATCGGTGTTCGGTCCTGCTATGACGAAGGCAAGCGGTGCGCCGAGACCCTGTTTTTCGACTACCATCGACAGAATCGGGTAAACATTCGGGTGGCGCGGATCTTCAATACCTACGGGCCTCGGATGCATCCGAACGACGGCCGGGTGGTGAGCAATTTCATCGTTCAGGCCTTGCAAGGCAGGGATATCACGGTCTATGGAGACGGCAGTCAGACACGAAGTTTTTGCTATGTGGACGATCTGGTGGACGGGCTGATACGGCTGATGAACGCACCGGATGAGGTCACCGGTCCGGTGAACCTCGGCAATCCCGAGGAATGGGCCATTCGGGAACTTGCCGAAAAAATCCTCGATATGACCGGTTCGCGGGCGAACATTGTCTGCAAGCCCATGCCACAGGACGATCCCAGACAGCGAAAACCCGATATCGATCTGGCCGAACGGCTGCTGGGGTGGAAGCCGTCCACTGGGGTTCAGGAAGGGCTGCAACGGACGATCGCTTATTTTCGGTCGGTTCTTGTATGACCATCGGGTTTTTGCGAGCGCATCAACAAGGATGGAGTCGCAAAAAGTCAGGAAGTCTCTGTCGAGTCGCGGGGTGACTGGGGAACCTTTTTCGCTGCTGCGAAAAAACTCAGCCGCCCGATCTCGTAGGATCGGACGGATGGCCAGACAGCAAACAGAGGCT
>JBFMBE010000129.1:0-10138 GCA_040755275.1 Thermodesulfobacteriota bacterium
AGGATTTTTCCATATCGCTCACCTCCCGTTATTTCTTGGCGATGTTGGCCATGAAGGTCTTGGTTTCGGGAATCCGGGTGTTGGGATCTCCCGTGGAAGGCGTCAGCAGATTGGCGCTTTCCTCTTTGCCGGTTTCCGGCCATCGCCATCCGAAATTGTACGGAATGCCCATCTGATGAATGATGGTGCCCGAGATCTTCAAGGGTTTGAAGCGTTTGGTCACGACCGCCGTACATTCGAGCGACCCCCTGGCCGTGCTGACCACAACCCGCTCACCGCTTCGGATCTGCTTCAGTGCGGCAAGCTCCTCGCTGATCTCGACGAAGACCTGCGGTTGAAGCTCCATCAGCCAGGGCTGCGGTCGGGTCAGCAAGCCGGTCTGCCAGTGCTCGGAAACACGGTAGGTGGTGCAGACATAGGGATAGCGGGGATCGCAGGTCGCCGCGAATTTGTCGGCCTCCGTACCGTATTTCGGCGCAACGGGGCTGTTCAGCTGAGGACTGAGCAGGTTCTTTTCCACCGGACATTCCATAGCCTCGTAATGTTCGGGGAAAGGACCGTCGTTCAGGCCCGGCCCGAAGAGCTGCGCAAACCCATGGACCGTCATGATGAATGGATGAACGCTCTTGGGATTCGGCTTGCCGTCGTCTCCCAGAACGGGCGGCGCCGGACCGTCGGGCACATCGCCCACCCATTTACCGTCCTTCCACTGGATGACCCAGCGTTTGGGATCGAGCGGCCGGCCGTTGCCGTCCACGGATGCCCGATTGTAGATGATTCTGCGGTTGACGGGCCATGCCCAGGCGAATTCCGGATAGAGTCCGATTTTGTTGGGAGCGTCTTCCTGTTTTCTTCTGGCCGCCATGTTCCCCTTGTCGGTGTAGCTGCCGCAGTAGATCCAGTTGCCGCTCGATGTGCTGCCGTCCGCTTGCAGAAAGGCGAAACTGGGCACCAGAGAACCCTTCTTGAATTCCGTATCCCCCACCTTCACGTCTTTCAGGAAATAGCCGTTGATGGCCTTGGCCACCTTGTGCGGATCATACCGGTGGTCCGTTGCATAATCCCACTTGAGGTTCAAGATGGGTTCCGGAAACACGCCGCCTTCCTTGTAGAGCTCCTTCAGCTTCATGCCGAGCTCGTAGATGATGTCGCCGTCCGGCTTGCTCAACCCGAGGGGCTTGGGCCCTTCATAGCGCCATTGCATCCAGCGGCCGCTGTTGGTGATACTCCCTTCCTTTTCCACCGAAACGCAGCAGGGCAGCATGAACACTTCCGTCCCGATTTGATCGGGTTTCATGCCGGGGCCGCGCCAGAAGGAGCCGGTTTCGTTGTCGAAGATGTTGACGTTCACCATCCAATCGAGGTTTCCGAGCGCCTTACGCACCTTGTTGGCGTTGGCGCCGCTGCAGGCGGGGTTCATCCCCCAGGCGAACAATCCCTTGATGGTTCCCTTGTACATTTCATCGAACAGATCGAGCCAGGAATACGTCTTGCCCACATCCAGCTTCGGAAGCCACGAATACCCGAATTCGTTGCTTGCATCGGCCTTGTCCCCAAAGAAAGTCTTGAGCAGGCTGACGACATATTTGGGTTCGTTCTTCCACCAGTTAAGGCTCAGGGGATCCTTGCTCTGAGGACGGCGTTTGAGAACGTCTTCCAGCTTGGTCTGTTTGGCGTTCGGCGCCGGAAGATAGCCGGGCCAGATGTGGAACAGCAGGGCCTGATCCGTAGATCCCTGCACGTTCGACTCGCCGCGCAGGGCGTTCACCCCGCCGCCGGCAACCCCCATGTTGCCCAGAAGAGACTGGATGATGCTCATGGCCCGGATGTTCTGCACACCGACCGTGTGTTGGGTCCAACCCATGGCATACATGATGGTACCGGATTTTCCAGGGGCGCCTGTGGCGGCATAGGCTTTGTAAACGGCCAACAGATCCGCCTCGGATGTTCCCGTCACCGCGGACACGGTCTTGAGATCATACCGAGAAAAATGCTTTTTCAGGAGGTTGAAGACACACTGAGGATTTTGGAGACTCATGTCCCGTTTGGGCACACCGTTTTCATCCATCTGGAAGGTCCAGGTGGATTTGTCATAGACTCGTTTGCCGGCATCATATCCGGAGAACAAGCCTTTGTCGAACGCATAGGCCGGATTCACCAAAAAGGATGCGTTCGTGTTGTTCAGGACATATTCCTTGTTGTAGAGATTGTTCTCCAAGATGTACTTGATCATGCCACCCAGAAAAGCGATATCGGTCCCGGAGCGAAGGGGTGCATAAATATCGGCCTTGGAGGAAGTGCGTGTGAATCGGGGGTCGACGTTGACGACGATTGCGCCGTTCTTCTGGGCCTCGACGACCCATTTGAAGGAGATGGGATGGTTTTCGGCAGCGTTGCTTCCCATGATGAGGATGCAGTCGCTGTTCTTGAGATCGATCCAGTGGTTGGTCATGGCACCGCGTCCGAACGACTCTGCCAGAGCCGCTACCGTGGCGCTGTGTCAGATACGGGCCTGATGTTCGATATATACCAGCCCGATGGCACGCAACAGGGCTTGATACATCCAGCATTCCTCGTTGTCCATGGCTGCGCTGCCCACCGATGCGATGGCCGTCGTCCGGTTGACGGTCAGCCCCTCGGCATTGGTCTTGGTGAACGTGGCATCGCGCGTTTTCTGGATGCGCCGGGCAATACGGTCGATGGCCCATTCCCATGTAACTTCTTCCCACTTGTCACTGAACGGAGCTCGATACATGGGTTTGAGCAACCGATTTTCGTTTTCGACCAGGCCGGCAAGAGCCGCCCCCTTGGAACAAAGCGCACCCCGGTTGATCACGTGATCGGGATCCCCCTCGATGTTGATGACCCGACCATCCCCTTTCTTGCTGGTATGCACGATGGCCCCGCATCCCACCCCACAGTAGCAACAGATGGTGGTGGTCTCCTTGGCATAGCGGGTTTTGAGCATCTGTGCATGAACGGACACCGGTTTGAGATCGAATCCCAGGCCTCCGACGGCAAGCCCTGCGGCGGCCGCACCTGAAATCTTCATGAAATCTCTTCTGGTTACCTTCATACGCATCTCTCCCTTCGAAACAGGTTGTGGTTCTCTCACATACGGCTATCTTCAAAGGTCAAACGGTAGGTTCATCCCTCCTTTCTGGAAATGTTGAAAGGCTGTGGTTCGAAAATGGGTGGATAACGACGTGTCACGTCTCCATCACCATGGATCGAGTCGCAACAGATCCGTCATTTGGGCAGCCTCAACAAAAGGCCGCATGCATGAAATGCAAATTCCGAGCAGTGAGGCGTACCGAGGGTTACGCCGCAAGGACGGGGGACGTCGTACGACACAGCATTTAACCGGTTTGTGAAGCCGTTACAAATCATCTTCTCCATCGACCACATCTTCGTCTGCGATCTTGATGGATGTATCGATCTTGATATCATCCCCTTCATCCGAAGCATCCTCGAAATCGTCCTCGATCAAATCATCGATGACCTCCACTTCATCTTCTTCGAGCTCCATCAGCTCATCCACCAGGATTTCCTTGGATAGGGACGTCGAATCGTCGAAGAGCACCTCCACCGGCTCCCCGGAAGCATCGGAGAGGAAGGGAAGGACGGCATCCACGATCTTCTCCATGTAGGAGCGGGGCGGATACAGGTTTCGCGTTCTCAGGGCATGGATCAGAAAATCTCTGCCCAGGGCTGCAGCATCCCGGATTTTCTGGATATCGAAGGTTTCTTCACACAAAAGGGACATGGAATCCTTGTCCAGCTCGGCCAGTTCTCGTATGGCCAGTCGTCCTTCTTCCGGGATCAGGATTTCGTATTTTTGTTTCATTCGGTTTCTCTTCTCGATCTTCGTGTAAGCGGAAACGAGCCCGATGCATGGCACAACAGGTTGCCTTGCACCTCGGCCCAGGCATTCAAAACCAGAGGGTTCGTCCACCACAAGGGCGGTCGAATACCCTTCACACAATCGGACTTCGATGTCAACCCTATATCTTTTTATTGAAAACGGTCGTATTGTTCAATACAAAATATCCATCCATGATGGCCCCGCAAAAAGTCAGGCCCTCTTCCGATTCGGTCAGATGTGTCATGGTTTTTTTGTAGGGGCGATTCATGAATCGCCCCTACATGAATCGCCTGTATGGGATTTTCCCGGTCAAATTCCCATTCCTGGGGATTGTTCATGATGTATTCCCGGATGTTGTTGAACGACTCCTCGTCGCGGAGGATGTGTTCGTGATCATTGCGTTGCCAGACCGAAACGCCCGGTATGTTGCGCATTTCATTGATGCGTTTTTGCGACTCCATCATCCATGATGGCCTCGAAAAAAGTCGCTTTTCCCCATGCTTTTCGTAAATGCCGGGCATGAGCGGGGTGGCTGGGGAAGCCTTTTGAGATTGCTGCGAAAACGTGTTTGAAGCCGCCGGATATCGTTGGATCGGGCGGAGATGCTTCATTCATATTCGCTTGAAAAACATCCTGTTGCAACTCAGAAATCCTGTATTCCAAGTTTGGCTATCCGCCCGATCTTACGAGATCGGGCGGCTGAGTTTTTTCGCAGCATCGAAAAAGGTTCCCCAGTCACCCCGCGACTCGACAGAGACTTCCTGACTTTTTGCGAAGCCGTCAACCCATAACGTACAACCTGTTCAGGTCATCCCATGAAAATCGCCCTGGCCCAGATCAACCCCATCGTCGGCAACTACCCGTACAACATCGATCGGATCCGAGAAATGACCTATCGGGCCCTGCAGGCCAACTGCCATCTCGTCGTTTTTCCCGAACTGGTCATCAGCGGCTATCCCCCGCTCGATCTGTTGGAAAACCGGCGGTTCATCGACGACGGTCTTCAGGCACTCGAGCTGCTTCTGCCATCCGTCCAGGGAATCGGAGCCGTTGTCGGCCTTGCCACACGAAACCCGAATCCGGAAGGAAAACCCTTGTTCAATTCGGCGTTGCTGATCGAAAACGGCCGGATCGTTCATGAAGCCCGAAAAAGCCTCCTTCCCACCTATGATGTGTTCGATGAATCCCGGTATTTCGAACCTGCCGAACAGGTCGTCTGCGTCGATTACAAAGGAAAGCGCATCGGATTGACCATCTGCGAAGATGCCTGGAACGACAAGGACGTATTTGCAACCCGTCTCTATCATACCGATCCGCTGGAACGACTGATCGCCCAGGGCGCAGACCTGATTCTCAACATTTCCGCATCGGTCTATGACATGAACAAGCCCGCCTTCCGCAGAAAGCTCCTGCAGTCGCTCGCTCGAAAATACGCCGTTCCGATCGTATATGTCAATCAGGTGGGAGGAAACGACAGCCTGCTCTTCGATGGTTCCAGCCTCGGGTTCGATGCCCAAGGCCGCCTGCGGGCACAGGCCCTGGATTTCGAGGAAGATCTGGTCATCTGGGACATCGATGATCCCACCGAACGATCGGAATGCCTGCATCCAGTATCCGAATCCACCGTTGCCTCGGTGTTGAAGGCGCTCGTGGTGGGCACCCGGGACTATGTCCGAAAATGCGGCTTCGAGCGGGTGGTGGTGGGCCTGAGCGGTGGAATCGATTCAGCCGTTGTCATGGCCGTGGCCGCCATGGCCTTGGGCAGTGATCGGGTCAAGGCCGTGTTCATGCCTTCCCGCTTCACGTCGAAAGACAACTACGAAGATACCCGGAAGGTGGCCGAAAATTTCGGTGTACCCTACGACGTCGTTCCAATCGATGCCATGTATGAAACCTTCGTTCGATCCCTCCCCCTGGAAACCCATCCGGAAGACCCAGGCATCACGGAACAGAACATCCAGGCCCGCATTCGGGGAACCCTGCTCATGGCTGTGGCGAACGCCGAAAACCGCCTCGTTCTTTCCACCGGAAACAAGTCGGAACTGGCGGTCGGTTATTGTACGCTCTACGGGGATATGAACGGTGGGCTTGCGGTCATATCCGACGTTCCCAAAACCATGGTGTACGAGATCGCACGTTGGATCAATGCGGAAAGGGAACGCATTCCCCTGCGGATCCTCACCAAGGCGCCATCTGCAGAACTCAAACCCGACCAGACCGATCAGGACGATCTGCCGCCGTACGAATTGTTGGATGCCATTCTTGCGGCCTATGTGGAAGAAGGCAAGAGCGTCGAGGAAATCGTGGCCGAAGGGTTCGATGCGGCCGTCGTTCGAAACGTCATCGGTCGCATCGACCGAAACGAATACAAACGCTATCAGGCGGCCCCCGGGCTGAAGGTCACCACCAAAGCCTTCGGGATCGGCAGAAGGTACCCATTGGCCAAGCAGTGGGTAGTGGGTAGTCGGTAGTCGGCAGTGGGCAGTGGGTAGTCGGCAGTGGGCAGTGGGCAGTCGGCAGTGGGTAGTGGGCAGTGGGCAGTGGGCAGTGAGTAGTCGGCAGTGGGCAGTGGGCAGTGGGCAGTCGGCAGTCGGCAGTGGGCAGTGGGCAGCGAGCGGTCGTTTCGGTCTCATTCCTCTGGTGAAAGCGCTGTGCCGCCTATTCCAGCCGTGGTTTCCGCATGGAAAGCAGACGTTCACAGGTTTCGATCCATCCGATCATTTCCTCCTTCACCAGGGCTCCCATCGGGGTTCTCGCCATCATCCAGGTTTCCATCGGGAATTGCTTCCGGCGAAGGTCCGATACCACCGTCTGCTCATACATCCGGATCCAGAACTGCCTGCGATCCTCGATCAACTCCCACACATTCGAAAACGGCGGTTCTTCCGGAATGCTCTCCGTCAGAAAATCGATGACGTTCATCCATTCGCTGGAATCGATCCGCCGGGTATCGGCTTCTTCGAAAAACGCCTGCACCAGGCGGGTCTGCGGAGACGTTCCCGGAAACCGCCGGTTCCGAAGCCGAACCATCACGGCCTTCCATTCCCGCTTTCCGGCAGCCCGGACGATGCGCCGCAAGAGGTTTCGATCGATCCTCCAGGTCATGTGAAACCGTTCGAGATAGACCGGAATCAGCGACGGGTGCGGTCGCCAATTCCATGTTTCCGTTCCTCTCCTAAGGGGGATGATCCATTCGGCTTCTTCGATGATCGATCCGATTCGTTCGACATCCTGCCTCGACAGCCGTTCCCGCAGCAGCACCGGTTCAAGCAGGACCTGAAGGCTCGGATTCGGAAACAGCAGGGAACTACACCAAGAGAGGGTTTCGCTGTCGAGATCGTCACCGTCCATACGAAGCGCCTGCTCAAAGGCGTCAACCCTTCGGGACGTATCCGGAAGCTCCAAGCGTCCGCCATCGAGTTCCCATCCTGCAGCGGCATCTTCCAGGATCAGTCGGGCGATCCGCTCCGGTACGCTCTCGGTGATCCCCCTACCCTTCATTTCGAACATCCTCCCGCACCCGTTCGAAAAAACGATCCCGAACGTCTGCGGATATTCGGCCTGCGCTGAAGGCAAGCTCCGCAGTCGCCCGGATGAGGCTTCGATACAAGGGTAACCACTGAGGGCTGTGGTGGTGCATGGCCTGCAGATGGGCCTCGACGGTTTTCAGATCTGAGCGAACCACGGGTCCCGTCAGCGCGGCCCGCGGTCCGATGGCTTCGATGTGTTTCAGCGTGCCGGAGATGAGGGGCTTCAACGGACCGAAACCCTTTTCGTATGGAATCCCGGCCGCTTCGTTCAGGTGAAGGGCCATGTCCATCAGGGTGACCAGAAAATTGGATGCCACGACCGCAGCCGCATGGTACAAGGGTTTCGTTTCCGTACCGATCGCGATGGAATCGGCCCCCAGGTCGGTGGCAATGTCCCGAGCCACACTGCAGGCAGGCTCGTCCCCTTCGATGGAGATCTCGATCCCTTCGAACGGATTTCCGGAAATCTCGGTGGATGGAAAGCTCTGCAACGGATGCATCGAACCGATCCAGGCCCCGCGGCTTGCGGCTGCAGCAAGAATGGTGGAGGGATGGGCTCCGGAGCAATGCAGAACGATGGCACCGGATGCAATTCCGTCTTCCCGAGCCAGACGGTCACATACGCCCGATAGGACGTCATCGGGTGTCGTCAACAAAATCACCTGGGCTTCACGGGTGATGGCCCAGGGCTCATCCGAAAACCGATCGACACCGCATCGCTCCGCAAGCCGCCTTGCAGAAGTGAGGCTTCGACTGGCCAGCCCGGCAAAACGATATCCCTTGCTGGTCAGAACCACCCCCAGCGCAGATCCGACCTTCCCGCACCCCACGATGGCAACCAAAGGCTTCATCGACAACCTCCCTATGATTCGCTGGACAACCTCCCTATGATTCCCTGAAAGACGATTCAGGTTCCCCCGCCACCCCGCGACTCGACAGAGACTTCCAGACTTTTTGCGAAGCCGTCACCCATGACTTCCGGATGGATCGGATCGTATATCCCTCGTTAGTAGAGCTGCAGGCTGCGGATCCTGTCGAGTCGGCTGAGGATTTCCGTGATCTTGATGCCGTATTTTCCACCCTCGATCACCACCGTTCCCTTGGCGATCAGCCGGTCGTTGACCAGAATATGGACGGGGTCTTCCGCCAGTGCGTTCAGTTCGACCACCGACTTTTCCTTCAATTTCAGAAGGTCCTGGATGCGTATCCGTTTTCTGCCGATTTCCACGGAAATTTCGAGCGGAACATCCAGCAGAAGATCGATATTCACTTCCGTCGGCATTTGCAGGGTACGTTCGAGGTCCGGAAATTTTTCCGCCAGGGAGGTTTTCCCATCGAAATAGATGTCCGCTACCCGCGTTGGCTGATCGGCTGCAGGAGCCGCCGGTTGAGGGGGATGGCCGGACTCGGAAGCTACCTTTCCGGTTGGGGGCTTGCCTTCATCTGCAGGCGGCGGAACTGGAATATCGGGAATGACTTCGTAGGTGACTTCTTTTTCGAGTTTTTTCGGAATTTTCAGATTTTCCGCAAACTTCACACCCGCTTCGATGAAGAAAAAGCACTCCTGATATTGAAATGCGAGGCGTTCGTATCGATGCAGGTTCAATGTTTCGACATGGAAATCCTTTCCCCGGGTGATGCTCGGGGTGGACAGCTCACAGATGAGACCGGCATCCGTGAAATGGGACTTGAGCTTTCCGCCGATGATGTTGCCCAATTCCCCGATGACATCCCGGAAATCGGATTCGCTGACCGTCTCTCCTTCCCCGAGTCCCATCATGGATCGGGTCATGATCTGCGCAAAGACGCCATCGACATGAATGGAGACAACCCCCATGATATCGCCTGCGAAACTGACGACACCGACAATCTTGAGGCCCTCGAGTTCGGACTGATAGACAGCTCCCGCCTGGGAAACCTTCAGGGACAGCATGGTGTCGAACACCGTCGGCACGAAATCGACCAGCATGGCCCCGATATCGAGGGCATTGATGCGCTCGATATCGATGGGAGGTCGAGCCGCCGCAACGGCTGCCGCATCCGCCTGCTGATCTCCATGAAACCGCAGGCCGGCCTCCACCATGAGGGGATGGACATCCTTGGCAAAGAGAAGTTTTTCGTATTTTTCGACATTGAGGTTTTCGATCGTGAAATCGGTGCCGTGGGTGATGGAAGGTGTGGACAGCACGCAGGTCAGACCGGAATCGTTCAGGAAGGACTTGACGTTTCCACCGACGATATTCACCAGCTCGCTCATGACATCCTTGATTTCGGATTCCTGGGTATCTTCCGGAGTCGATCCCAGCATGGATGCAGCCATGAACGTCGCAAAATCGTAATTCACGTGGATACTGACGACCCCGGAAATGACACCGGCCATGTTGACGGAAGCAACGATCCGCTTTTCGGTAAGCGTCGATTCGCTCGATGCTTCTGCAGGCACGATCTCCATGCCCAACATCATATCGAAGACTTCGACGACCGTTTTGGAAATGGGGGTCGCGATATCAACCGTTTGAATGGTTTCCATGAAACGATCCTTCCTGTGGGTCAATCATTCGATGACGGCTTCGCAAAAAGTCGATTTTCCCGTGCTTTTCGTAAATGTCGGGCATAAGCGGGGTGGCTGGGGAAGCCTTTTGAGACTGCTGCGAAAACGTGTTTGAAGCCGCCGGATATCGTTGGATCGGGCGGAGATGCTTCATCCATATTTGTTTGAAAAACATCCTGTTGCAACTCAGCA